>DATAKU010000089.1:0-14485 GCA_036261425.1 Candidatus Limnocylindria bacterium
CGCCAGGCGGACGGCCAGGTTCGCGCCCTGTCCGCCGGGACGCAGGCGGACCGAAGCCGGCACGTCCCCGCCGGGGAGCGGTGGCCGCGCCGGAGCGACCTGCACGTCGAGCAGCGCGTCCCCGATGACGGTGACCGACGCCACCGTCAGAGTGGCCGCCGCGAGGCGTAGCCCTCGCGGGTCGAGTGCCAGTGCGTTAGCTCCGGGTCGTCGAGCCGCCAGCACAGCCAGGCGGCCTCGCCGTCCCGGCGCGTCGGAAAGTCGACCAACCCGGTCTGCAGGTCGCGCACCACCACGCCCAGCGAGTCCAGGTGCTCGAGCAGCTCGCGGACCCGAGCGCGATGCTCGGCGGCGGCGGCCTCGACGCGGCGCCGGGCCGGTCCATGGGGCTGGTCGGGGGCCGCGGCGTGGAGCGCGGCGTGAGCCGCATCGGCCCGGTGGCGCTCGATGGCGAGCTGGATCAGCGTGGCGCGCACCTGGGGCAGCAGGGCGCGCGCCTCCTCCACGGTGTAGATCGGCTCGGCGTCCATGCCGGACCGATGGTAGTGCTAGGATCGGCCCCCGAACGGGCCTGCTCCGCACCGCGACGGCGTCCGTTCGCGCCGCCGGGAGGGTGACGCGCAAGCGCCATGACCGACGAGAACGATCGCCCGCTGCGCGGGATGAACGACGAGGCTCCGCCCGGAGCCGACCCGTACGACGCCTACGACGACTTCAACCTGCCCAGCTATGTCGGGCTGCCGAGCTTCCAGAAGCTGCCGTGGGTGACCGATCCCGCCGCCATCGCCGAGCGCGGCGCGCACGTCGCCATCGTCGGCGCCCCCTTCGACGACGCGGTCAGCCATCGGCCCGGCGCCCGCTTCGGTCCGCGGGCCATCCGCCAGGCGAGCTACCACGCCGGGGCACTGAACTCGCTGCAGCTGAACGTCGAGCCGTTCGACTACCTCGACGTGGTGGATGCCGGAGACGCCCCCATCACGCCGATGGACATCGACCGCGGCCACGCCGTCATCCGGCGCAAGGTCCTCGACGTGGCGCGCACCGGGGCCGTCCCGATCGTCCTGGGCGGCGACCACTCGATCACCTACCCGTCCGCCAGCGCCGTGGCCGAGGCCGTGGCCCCGCGGCGCATGGGGATCGTCCACTTCGACGCGCACGCCGATGCCGCCCTCTCGACCTGGGGCAACCTCCGCTCCCACGGGACGCCGATGCGCCGCCTCATCGAGTCGGGCGCCGTCGACGGGCACAACTTCGTGCAGGTCGGCCTGCGCGGCTACTGGCCCGGGCCGCACACCCTTGACTGGATGAAGCGCCACGGAATGCGCTGGCACCTCATGACCGAGATCGAGGAGCGTGGCGCCGAGGCGGTGATCGCCGACGCCATCGCCGAGGCGCTCGACGGGCCGGAGGTCATCTACCTGTCGGTGGACATCGACGTCATCGACCCGGGCATGGCCCCGGGCACCGGGACGCCGGAGCCGGGTGGCATGCTGACCCGCGAGCTCCTGCGCGCCGTGCGCCAGGTGGCGAGCAGCGTCGAGCTGGCCGCCATGGACGTGGTGGAGGTGTCTCCCCCGTTCGACCACGGGGAGGTGACCGCCGCGGCCGCACATCGGTGCGTGCTGGAGGCGATCAGCGCGCTCGCCCTGCGACGACGCGACGCCGGCGGGGAGATGCTCCACCCGAGCTGGGAGGTCAGCCAGACCTCCGGCGGCGGCTGAGCGGGCTCGGCCTCAGCCCCCCACCTTGCGGAACGACGTCACCGCCACGGGGTCCCCGTTCCGGGTGGCCGTCAGCGTGTAGTCGCCCGCCGGCAGTCCGCCGGCGGTGAAGGTCGTGTAGTAGTAGCCGTCGCCGCTGCCCTGGAGCGTGTACGCCGCCCCCGGAATCGTGCCGGCCGGCCCGTCCAGGATGGCGTTCATGGTGTCCCCGGCGATCGCATCGGTGAAGCGGACGAGCGCCGTGAAGGTGCCGGCGTTGGGCGGCAGGTTCCCGAGCTGGTCGTTGCACTGCGACCCCGAGATGGAGCGGCAGGCCAGCACCTCGGCGCTGAACCCGTCGGCCTGGGGCGCCGCAGTCGGCGAGGGTGTCGGCTCGGGCGTGGGCGTCACCACGGGTGAGACGGTCGGAATCGGCGTCGGAGGCGGCGGAGGGCTGGGGGTCTCGACCACCGCTCCCCCCGCCTCGCCCACCACGACCGACGGCGTCGGCGTGGCCGACGCGGCGGCTTCTTGCTCCCCACCACGGGGAATGAGCACGACGCCGGCGATCACCAACAGGATGATGGCGGCCGGGATGCGGAGCTGTTCGAGGGTCTCGCGGGACACGTGGGCCATCCTGCAGGACCGGGACCACGACCCGGTCCGCTCGAGCTACTCCACCGTGAAGCTGGTCGACGCGGCCGGCTCGCCGTTGCGGGTGACCTCCACCTGGTAGGCCCCCGGCTCGAGGTTCGAGAAGTTGAAGTACGTGTAGCCGCTGCAGTTTGCGCCGCAATCGATGTCGACGAGGTCGATGGATCCCGTCCCGAGCGTGTTGCCCTCGGGACCGATGAGGGCTGCACCGATGACGTCCTGGTCCGTCCCGTTGTCGAAGCCGACCCAGATCTGGACGGCGCCGCTGTTGATCGCGGCGTTCGAGCTGCAGCCGCTCCCGGTCGCGCTGCCGGGCAGGCAGGGCTGGGCCTCGGCCGCGAAGCCGTCGGGGAAGACGATCGGGCCGCCGCTGGCTCCGGGCGAGCCGCTGGGGGCGGTGCTCGGCGCCTGGCTGGGCGCCGCACTGGCCGATGCGCTCGGCGCGGCACTCGAGGTGACGGCGGGGGAGGGGGTGGGGCTGACCTGGCCGACGCCACCGCCAGGGTCGTCGAACACGCCGCCGAGCAGCGCGCCGCCCAGGAGGGCGAGGACGCCGAGGGCCAGGAAGCCCAGGATGGCCAGCGCGCCGGTCCCGGAGCGGCGCTCCTCCGGCTCTTCCCACGCGTCGTACTCGTAGTCGTAGGCCTCGTCGTCGAAGTTGTCGACGTGGGCCATCTCGTCGGCGGCCACCGGCTCCGCCTGGGTGGCGGGATCGGCCGCACGCGTGACGGGCGGGGACGGCGCCGTGGGCGTCAGCCACTCGTCCCGGTCGCGGGTCAGGCTTGGCTGGTCCTCGACGCCGGTCGGCCGCGGCTCCGACGGCCAGCCTTCCGGCTCGCTCGGTCCGGCCCCGGCGGCTCCGGCGGCCGCCGCCCCGGCACCCGCGCCGGCGCCGGCCGCGATGTCGCCGAAATGGTCGCGGCGACGCTCGTCGGGAAGTGCGGCGCGTCGGGCGCGGGAGTCCTCCGGCTCCGGCTCGAAGCGTTCGTAGCCCGGCGGCTCATCGGCCACCCCGCCGCGACGAAACGGCTCGCCGCCGGAGCGGCGGGCGCGGATGCGGTCCTGCAGCTCGTCGCGGTCCATGCCGCGCGGGCGGGCGCGGGCGTCCGCCGGGATCGCGGAGCCGCACTGCGTGCAGAACGCGGCCGGCGGCGTGGATCGGTGGCAGGTCGGGCAGCGGATCTCGCCCGGCTTCGGCGTCGCCATGTCGTGGGGCATTGTGCATGGCCCGGCCGGTGCTTGCACGCCCCACCCGTCGCGTACGCTGCGCGGCGCAGATGGACCGCATCAACGTGGTCGGGACGAGCTGTTCCGGCAAGACGCGCCTCGCGCGCGAATTGGCGAAGCGCCTGGGCTGCCCTCACGTCGAGCTCGATGCGCTGTTCTGGGGACCGGACTGGACGCCGGTCCCGGCGTCGACGTTTCGCGAACGGGTGGCCGAGGCCGTCGCCGGGCGCCGATGGGTGCTCGACGGAGGCTATTCGCCGATCCGCGACCTCACCTGGGGGCGCGCGGACACCGTCGTCTGGCTCGACTACCCGATGCCGCTGGTTCTCGCCCGCTGGGCGCGACGCACGGTGAGCCGCGTCCGCTCCGGGGAGGAGTTCTGGCCGGGAACCGGCAACCGCGAGACCGTTGGGCACGTGTTGCGCCGCGACAGCCTGCTGTGGTGGATCCTGCGGACACACCGATCTCGCCGGCGTCGGCTCGAGCGCGCGCTCGAGGAGCGGCCCAATCTCCGAGTCGTCCGGCTGCGTTCCCCGCGTGAGGCGCGCGATTGGCTGGTCGGGATCGGCTGAGGCCGCTTCGGGAGAGTCGGGTCAGGCGCCGGGCCGCTTCCACTCGCTGCCGTCGACGAAGCGCTCGCGCTTCCAGATCGGCAGCCGCTCCTTGATCGCCTCGATGACGAACCGATTCGCCTCGTACGCCTCCGCCCGATGCGGGGCAGCGGTGACGATCGCCACGGCCGCCTCCCCGAGTGGCACGCTCCCGTACCGATGGACGACGGCGACGGCCACGCCCCAGCGCTCCTCCGCCTCGCGCGCGATCGCATCGAGGACCGAGGCGGCCATCTCGGGGTAGACCTCGTACTCGAGCTCGGTCACCTCGCGGCCGTCGTCGGCTCGGTTCCGCGCCGTGCCCAGGAACGTCACCACGGCACCGTGCTCCACCGCCGCCACGGAACGCTCGAGCTCCGCCACGTCGATCGGCCCCTCGACCAGGCCGCTCGGTGCCCCACCGCTCACCGGCGGGAGGAAGGCGAGCTCGTCGCCATCGGCGACGGCATCGGTCCAGGCGGCGTAGACGCCGTTCCGCGCGCCGCGCACGTACGGCCGGTGCGGCTCGAGGCCCGGGTACCGCGTCACGAGCGCGGACCAGGCATCGGCCATGGTCGCGTCGCCGGCGAGCGTCAGCTCGCATCGGTCCGTCGCCTGCTCGCGGAGGGTCGCGAAGAGGCGCACCTGCACGCGCATGGCTAGACCGGCACCCCGGTGAGGTACGTGATGCTGGCACCGGCGATCGATCCGGCCATGACCAGCGCCAGGCCGATGTAGAGCAGGCCGGTGGACGCCTGCAGCGAGGCTGCGCGGCTGGCCAGCATGGCGAGGACGGTGGCGACAATGGGCAGCAGGATGCCGACGCCGAGGCGCAGCCAGGTGAGCCAGGCGAGCTCGCCGCTGATCGGATCGGTGCCGACGGCGGCGAGGGCCAGCCCGAAGGCCAGCCCCTGCACCACCAGCACGCCGATGAGCAGCCACATCATCCGGCGCAGTGGCGTCGGCGACAGCTTCGGGGTGACGAGGTACCAGTGGCCGAGGAGCATGCCGGCGTTCACCGCGCCGAGCGCCAGCGCGGCGAGGATCAGCTGCGAGGCGAAGATCGGGGCGCTGCGGCTGCCGCCGGCGGCCGCCAGCACGACCAGCGCAGCCAGGCCGACCCCACCGGTCGCCACCGCCAGCCAGGCCCGCGGCCAGCGAAGGACCGATGCGACCAGGTACGCCACGGTGCCGGCGGCGAAGCCGAACGAGAGCGGACGTCGCAGCTCCTCGGTCGCGGAGGCGGGAGTGCCCGGCGGCAGGGCCAGGTCGCTGGCCACCAGGATGGCGGCGAAGACGACGAGCAGCCCAGCCATGAAGAGCCGATAGCCACGCGTCGTGCCTCCGGCGACCTCCGTCAGGCCGACGACGAGCAGCGTCCCGGCCGACAGCGCAGCCCAGAAGATCCAGTTGACGAAGAGGAGGGCGTCGATCGACATCGGTGCGCGGCCGAGTATAGGTTCAGCGCGCCAGGGAGCCGGTGAGGCCGATCTCCACCCAGCCGTCGTCGGTCACACGGACCGGAAAGGTCTCCACCGGCTCGGTCGGCGGCGGGACCACCGCCGCCCCGGTGCGCACGTCGAAACAGCCGTTGTGCCACGCGCAGATGAGCACGCCGTCGCGCGGGTCGAACCCGGCCTCGGACAGGGGGAAGTCCTTGTGCGAGCAGTTGTTCTGGACCGCGAAGAACTCGCCCTCGTGCCGGACGAGCACGACGGGGGTGCCGTCGATCTCGACCGGGATGAGCTCCCCGTCGCGCAGCTCGTCGCTCCGCAGCACGCGGGCGTACCGGGTGGCGGCGTCGGTCGTCACGACCCCGCGGTGCGGGCGAAGGCGAGGAGCCGCGGTTCGGTCATGTCCTCGATGCTCCAGCGCAGGCCCTCGCGGCCCAGGCCCGAGTCCTTCACCCCGCCGTACGGCATGGCGTCGGTGCGCCAGGTCGGGATGTCGTTCACGATCACCCCACCGACCTCGAGCTCGTCGTGCGCGGCGAGCGCGTGGTCGAGCGAGCTGGTGAAGACGCCGCACTGCAGGCCGAAGCGGCTGTCGTTGATCGCGCGCATGCCGTCGGCGAACGAGTCGACCGCGAACAGGTTCACCACCGGCGCGAACGCCTCCTCCGAACAGATCATGCTGGTCGGCGGCGCCTCGGCCAGCACGGTCGGGCCGAACCAGCGGCCCTCGGGCTCGCCGCGCACCACGACCCGGGCACCGGCGTCGATGGCCTCGGTCACCCACTGCTCCGTGCGCTGCACCGCCTTCTCGTCGACCATCGGTCCCAGGTCGGTCGTCGGGTCCAGGGGATCGCCCATCCTCACCCTCGCCACGCGCTCGGCGAAGCGACGCTCGAATTCGTCGTACACGGCGCGCACGACGTAGATGCGCTGCACGCTGATGCAGACCTGGCCGGCGTAGGCGAAGGAGCCGTAGACCAGTCGCTCGACCGCCCAGTCGAGGTCCGCCGTCTCGTCGACGATGGCCCCGGCGTTGCCGCCGAGCTCGAGGACGACCTTCTTCTTCCCGGCCTCGGCCTTCATCCTCCAGCCGACCGACGGCGAGCCGGTGAAGCTGAGCAGCTTGAACCGATCGTCGGAGACCATCCGATCGCCGGTCGGCCGGTCCATCGGCAGGATGCTCACGGCACCGGCCGGCAGATCGGTCTCGGCCAGGTACTGCGCCACGCGCAGCATGGAGAGCGGGTCCTTCGACGGCGGCTTCAGCACGATGCTGCAGCCGGCGGCGATGGCCGGCGCGACCTTGTGCGCCGCCAGGTTGAGCGGGAAGTTGAACGGGCTGATGCCGGCCACCGGACCGATCGGGTAGCGCCGCACGATCCCGTGGCGCCCCTTGTTGGCCGGCGCCCAGTCGAGTGGCAGCCACTCCCCGTTGATGCGCAGCGCTTCCTCGGCAGCGGTACGGAAGGTGAGGGCGCCGCGAGCGACCTCGCCCTTCGCGTCGCGGATCGGCTTGCCCGACTCGCGGGAGAGCAGCTCGGCCAGCTCGTCGGCGTCGCGCTCGATGCAGGCGGCCACGTGGGCGAGCGCGTCGCGCCGCGCATAGCTCGGCAGCCGCTTCGTTTCCTCGAACGCGGCGACGGCGGCGACGGTGGCGCGCTCGAGCTCATCGGCCCCGGCGGAGAAGGTCGTCGCCACCAGATCGTCGTTGGCCGGGTTGCGCACCTCGAGCGGCGTGCCGGCCTCGACCAGTTCGCCGGCGAGGTAGATCGGGACGGTCGGCGCCCGGACCTCGGTCGTCATGCGGCCGATTCTACGCCGGACGGCCGCGCGGCTCCGACCGGGGAGCCTGCACACCACCGCGTCCTTCGGTCCGGCGAGCGCACCGGATGACCCTCGGGCCGCGCAGGTCGTTCGCTGAGCTGAGGAGGTGCCTCACCAGGCTGTCATCCGGTCCGCTGACCTGACCGATTGCACCGCAGGTGTGCGCGCGGGGAAGTGATGCTGCGAACGGGTTGGCAGGCCGTCGTACCATCGGCGCCATGCTCCGGTCGGCCGCGCCATCCACCGGTCCGGTCCCCCATCAGCAGATCCGCTTCTGCCGGGGTCGCGATGGCGTGCGCATCGCCTACGCCGCGCACGGACAGGGACCTCCGCTGCTCGTGGTGTCGTGCTGGCTGAGCCACCTGCAGTACGACTGGCAGAGCCCGGTCTGGCGCCATTTCCTCGACGAGCTCGGGGCCTTCACGACCCTCGTTCGCTACGACGAGCGCGGCTTCGGCCTGTCGGACTGGAGCGTGAACGACTTCTCGCTCGAGGCGCGCCTGGCGGACCTCGAAGCGCTGGTCGAGGACATCGGCCTGGATCGGTTGAGCCTGCTGGGCATGTCCGGCGGCTCGCCGGTGGCGATGGCGTACGCGGCGCGGCACTCGGA
This sequence comes from Candidatus Limnocylindria bacterium, assembly GCA_036261425.1. GTDB lineage: Bacteria > Chloroflexota > Limnocylindria > QHBO01 > QHBO01 > JACDBZ01. Next base: position 8,060 of record DATAKU010000089.1, read on the forward strand.
GCGCGTCGATCGGCTCATCCTGTACGGGGCCTCGCCGCTGGGCCGGCACACGCCCGCGCCGACGGAGCGCGAGCTGGCATTCCGGGCATTGATCCGGGCTGGCTGGGCACAGGAGGATCCCATCTTCCGGCGGGTCTTCACGAACATCTTCATTCCCGGCGCGACCGAGGAGCAGATGGGCTGGTTCGACGAGCTGCAACGGATGTCGACCTCGACCGACAACGCGGTGGCCAGCCGACTGGCGCGCCAGGAGGTCAACATCGTCGACGCGCTGCCTGGCATCGAGGCGCCGACGCTGGTCCTCCACGCTCGCGGCGACCGCAGCACCCCGTTCGATGACGCCGTGCTCTCGGCGGGCCTCATCCCCAACGCGCGGCTCGTGCCGCTCGAGGCCGCCAACCACATCCTGCTCGCCGACGAGCCGGCGTGGCCGGTCTTCGTGCGCGAGGTGCGCCGGTTCATGGCCGATGCGTCGACGGCCGCCGCCACCGACGCGCCGGCCGGGCTGGCGGACCTCACCGCCCGCGAGCGCGAGGTGCTGCGCCTGGCCGCCGAGGGACGGAGCAACCCGGAGATCGCGGAGGCGCTGGTCCTCAGCGTGCGGACCGTCGAGCGCCACCTGTCGAACGCGTATCTCAAGCTCGGCATCACCGGCCGCGCGGCGCGGACGGCCGCGGTCGCCAGCCTCCTTCGCCACGACGGCGCCTGACACCGACTGCGTGCCTGCCGCCACGCGCCGGGGCAGGACGCGGCGGAATTGCGTGCCGGCACGGATCGGCACGCTCGTGATGCACCGATAGCCTCGGCGGCATCGGCCTCGTGTGGAGGTCGAACCCGCAGCACGGAGGCGTCGATGCAGACGTTGAGCACCCGGATCGCCGAGAGCGCGGAGCGGTTCCGCGCGGACCCGGCGTCCGGCATCACGAACCCGACGGTGACGGCGACCCTGCTCAACGGGCACGCCCGCCTGTCGTCGGGACCGTTCAACTGGGAGACCGACCTCGGACCGGCGGTCGGCGGCGAGAACCTGGCCCCCAGCCCGACCGCGTACCTGCTGGGCGCGCTGGCCGGATGCGGCGTCGTGTTCCTGCGGGACACGCTGGCGCCGGAGTTCGGGGTCACCGTCACGGCCGTCGAAGCCTCGGCCAGCTGCCGGGCCGATGTCGCGGGCCTCCTCGGCGTCGACGGCACGACGCCGGCGCTCGGTGACATCCGCCTGGAGGTGCGCGTCACGTCGCCGGATCCGCAGGAGCGGATCGACGCCATGTTCGCCGCCTGGCGAGAGCGCTGCCCCATCTACCTGGCGCTGCGGGACGCCAACGACGTCGCCCTGGACCTCCAGGCCGCCGGCTGACCTCTGCGAATCACGGGAGAAGGAACACCGATGCGATCCATCATCCGACCCCTGGCCCGCGCGGGCCTCACCGCCACGATGCTGCTCGCCCTCGCCGCGGGAAGCGTCGCCGCCCACAGCCAGAGCGTCGACCCGAACGGGAACGGCGAGGGCTTCACGAAGCCGATCTCGAACCCGTGGGCGATGGCCCACTGCAAGGCGGCGTCCCCGCTGCTGGTCTACGAGGCGTCGGGCGGCGTCGTGGCCTTCAACCCGGCGCGCGCCTTCGACAACTGCGTCCCTGGCACGCGCGGCGACGCCGACTGACTGGCCCGCGCGTGGGGCCGGCGTGCTCCACGCGCGGCGCATTCCGTCCGCTCATCTGACCATCTGACCGCCGGCGCATCCTGTCCCGCGCTCGGACCAGTTGCAGCATGGGGCGCGCCAATCCGTCAGCTAACCTGACCGATTGCCACCTCCACGTGCAGGTCGCCCGGGCTGTGCCACACTCCGCCGGCATGCTCGCCTCCGTCCGTGCCAGGGTCGGGGCCGTCGGCCCGGCGCTCGGCCTTCTCGCGCTCATCGGCTTCGTGGCCCAGGTGGGCATCGCGGTCATGCTGCCGCTCCTCCCGCTCTTCGCCACCGAGCTCGGCGCGTCCCCGTTCGTCCTGGGACTGCTGACGAGCGCGTTCGCGGTGACCAACGGTCTCGGTCAGCTCGGCGCGGGCCTGCTCACCAACCGGGTCGGATCGCGCCGCTTCCTTGCCGGGGGCCTGGCGCTGTACGCGTCGATGAACGCGCTCATCACGACGGCCGCCACGGCCTTCTGGCTCCTCACGTGGCGCGCGCTGTCCGGGTTCGGTGGCGGCGCGCTCATCGTGTCCCAGCGCATCTACCTCGTCGAGGTCACGGCCCCCGAGCGACGGGCCTTCGCCAACGGGATCCTCTCGGCGGCGGCGTCTGCGGGCATGGTCGCCGGCCCGGCCTTCGGTGGGCTGATCGCCGCCGTCGGTGGCCTGCGCGCTCCGTTCGTGGTCGTGGCCGTCACGAGTGGCATCGCCTTCCTGGCCAGCCTGGCGCTGCCGCGCCCTCGCGACCATGCCGACGCGACGGCGGATGGAGCCGGCGGCGAGCAGGACGATCGCCTCGCCCTCGGGCCGATCGCGGCGCTCCTCCTCGCCAACCTGGCCATGCTCGCCGGCTACGGCGCCTTCATCACGACCTACGCGCCCCTGGCCACCCTGCGGCTCGGCTGGACGACCGTCGACGTGGGGATCGCCTTCAGCTTCTTCGGGGCCGGCAGCATCCTGCTGGGGCCGCCGCTCTCCCACCTGGCCGATCGCACGAGCCGGCGAGGCGTGGCCATGGCCGGGACGTTCCCCGTGGCGCTCTTCGGCCTCTCCCTGGTGGCCGGGCTGCCGATGGCCGCGGTGTTCGCCGTCGCCTTCGTGGCCGGCGCGGGCCTCACCGCCTACAACGCCTCGTGGTACGCGCTCCTCGCCGACGTTTCGAGCCACCGGACGCGCGGTCGGGTCTTCGGCATCGTGAGCGCGGTATCGAACGCCGGCATCGTCATCGGCGCGACCTCCGCGGGCATCCTCTGGGAGCGCGTCGACATCGGCGTCGCCATGCTGAGCGGCGCTCTCGCGATCGTCCTGGCGCTCGTTCCGCTCTCACTCCTGCGCGTGCCGAGCCGGGGCTGATCGGTCCGTCGCCATCCCGCGTAGCATCGGTGACGTGAACCCCGCCTTCGTCGTCCTCGAGATCGGTGCGGTCGCCTTCTTCGTGGCGATGGCCTGGATGGCGCTGCGCCGCGGCCGGCTGCCGTTCCTGGAGCTGGTCAGCGCCGCGATCTTCGGGCTGCTCCTGGAGCAGGCCAACCAGGTGATCTTCGAGACCTACGAGTACTCGCCCGACTTCCTGCTGTCCATCGACCGGGCGCCGATCGTCATCGGTCTGACCTGGGCGCTCATCATCGCCGGGGCCATGCGGATCACCGACGCGCTCGGCGTCCGCGGCCGGTACGCGCCGTTCGTGGACAGCGTGCTGGCCATCATGCTCGACCTGGCCTTCGACGCGGTCGCCATCCGGATGGGCCTGTGGACGTGGCGCGATATCGGTCCGCAGATGGGCTGGTTCGGCGTCCCGGCCGGCAACTTCCACGCCTGGCTGTTCGTGACCCTGGGCTTCAGCCTGGTGACCCGATGGCTGCGCGATGCCGCCCACCGGCGTCCCGCCCTCGCCTGGCTCCAGCTGCTGGTGCCGATCCCGGCCTTCGTCATCCTGACCGCCGGCATCTGGTCCTTCGCGGTCCTCAAGCCGCTCACCGATCCGGCGCCGGGTGGCGGCCTGGGCGTCTTTGCCGTCACCCTGGCCCTCTTCGGGGCCGTGAGCGCCTGGGCCATCTGGGGACCGGACCGCGGCCGCCCGGACGGCGCGGCCGACGCGATCCTGGACCTCCGCGTCTCGTTCGCCAGCCGGTTGGCGATTCACTTCGTGTTCCTGGCGGCGCTCCTGTGGCTGGGCCTGGCCGCCACGGCCCCGGTGCTCCTGGCCGTCGCGCTCCTCATGCTTGCCGCGGAGGTGCCGTTGAGCGTTATGACCCACGCCCGGCTGGCGGGCGCCGCGTCCACGGCGGTGGGCACGGGCGCCGAGACGGAGACGAGCGTGAAACCCCTCGCGGCGAGGAGCGAGCGGCTACCGTAGCCGCATGACCGTCGACCTCCGCCCGCATCTCGATCTCGACGCCTGCGTCGAGCAGCTACGCGACCTGATCCGCATCCCGAGCGTGAACCCGCCGGAGGGCGGCCCGGACGTGGCGGCCGGCCGCGACCCGTTCGGCGGGGAGACCTCCGCGGCGCGCTACTGCGCCGACGTGCTGGCTGGCGCCGGCATCGCCTCCGAGGTCGTGGAGCTCACTCCGGGCCGTGGCTCCGTGGTGGGGCGGCTGCAGGCCACCGGACCGGCGACCGAGCCCCCGCTGATCCTGCTCAGCCACGTCGACGTGGTGCCGGTCGATGCGGAGTCCTGGAGCCGCGACCCGTTCGGCGGGGAGCTGGTGGACGGGGTCGTCTGGGGTCGCGGCGCGGTCGACATGAAGAACATGGTCGCCATGGAGCTCGGCGTCATGCTGGCCCTGGCCCGATCCGGCGCCGACCTGCGGCGCGACGTCATCTTCGCCAGCGTGGCCGACGAAGAGGCCGGCGGCGAACACGGCGCGCGCGGCCTCGTCGCCGAGCGCCCCGAGCTGTTCCATGACGCGCAGGGCCGTCCCGCGGCCGCGGCCATCAACGAGGTCGGCGGCTACTCGATGACGATCGGTGGCCGGCGCACCTACACCGTCCAGGTGGCGGAAAAGGGGATCTTGTGGACGCGCATCCGGGTCGCAGGCACGCCCGGGCACGGCTCCATGCCGCACGCCGACAACCCGGCCACCAAGCTCGCGCGGGCGGTGGCTGCCGTGGCCGCCGACGCGGGGACCCGTCCGGCCCGGGTGTTGCCGGTGGTGGCGGAGTTCCTTCTCGCCCTGGGACTGGGTGACGTGGCTCGGCTGGCCGAAAGGGAGCCCGCCGCGGCCGCTGCTCGCCTGGACGAGCTCGTCGAGGACGAGGTGCTGCGCCGCTCGCTCGACGCCATGCTGCGCGACACCGTCACCCCGACCGTCCTGCGCGCCGGGAAGAAGGTGAACGTCATCCCCGGTTCGGCTGAGGCGGAGCTCGACGTGCGGACCCTGCCGGGCACCGACCAGGAGGCGCTGCTGTCGCACCTGCAGGCGGTGGCTGGCGAGGACGTCACCGTGGAACCGATCACCACCCTGCCGGCGGTCGAGTGGCCGTCCGACTCGGCGATCGTGGGGCTCATGCACGCCGCGCTGCGCGAGGCGGACCCGGAGGCGACTTCGGCGCCGATGATGATCACGCCAGGCACCGATGCGAAGGCGCTCATGACCCTCGGGATCCCGTGCTACGGCTTCTCCCCGGTTCGGCTCGATCCCGAGGTCCCGTTCCTGTCGCTCTTCCACGGGCACGACGAGCGGATCCCGGTCAGCGCCCTGGCCTTCGGGCTCCCGGTCCTCGCCGACGTGGTGGGGCGGTACGTGGTGCGCCACTAGGGCCCTCCGCTCGCGGCGCCCGACGCGCGGTCCCCCGCGGAGCGCGCACCACTCAGCGGCTATATCAAGAGTGATATAGCGCCTGACGGCAGCACCGCGGGTTGTCAGGAGGACGGCCGTCCTGTGAAGCCGGCCGCCCGCCCACCCCACGCCCGCCTAGACCGCCGGCTGAACCTCCGGCGCGGCCAGCTCGGCGCCGCCCGGCGACTCGTGCACGTGGTACCCGACCCAGACGGCGACGAAGCCCAGGAAGATCGCCACCGCCGCCAGCGGCATCAGCAGCTGGATGCCCAGCGGTCTGGCCACCGTGGCGCCGAACAGGGCGAAGACGATCCCGGCCAGGATCAGCGCTCCGGCCTGAGCGAACTTCTCGAGCGTCTTGTACATGCCGTAGAACACGGCGGAGCGACCCTCACCGTGCTCCTCCCGATCTCGGTCGATGACATCGGCCACCATGGCACCTGGGTAGATCCACATGGCTCCGAAGCCCAGGCCAGCGAGCGAGATGAGGATGAGCGTCTGGGTGAAGAACATCACCCCGGGCAGGACCTGGACGAAGAGACCGATCGACGCAACGAGCAGGTAGATGGCCAGCAGGGCCATCGCCCCGCCGTAGAGCACCCGCTTCGTGAACTGGCGCGCGAGCTTGTTCAGCATCGGCAGCGCCACCAACGCGAAGACGATGACGCCGGCCGTGAAGGCGGCGGTCGCACCCTCGCTCACGCCCAGCACGCGGGTCACGAAGAAGCCCAGCATGACGGTCAGCAGCTGGAATCCGAGGCTGAAACACAGGAAGCTGATCGCCAGGGCTCGGAAGTTCCCGTTTCTCAACGTCGCGAGCAACGAACCGAGAAGCGGGGGCTTCTCGACCGGGCCATCGCCGGTCTCCAGTGTTCCTCGCCGCCAGAGACCGAACAGCATGATGTAGATGGTGGCGACGGAGATCAGCCCCAGGGTGAGACCCATGCCGCTGTAGCCGAGG
>DATAKU010000090.1:0-4894 GCA_036261425.1 Candidatus Limnocylindria bacterium
CTCGCTCCTGGGACGATCGGCCAAGCAGACCGGCCCTCCTTGGCCGCATGTCACCGCGGCGAACCACGAACAGCCACTTCTTGGCCGATACGCCCAGCAGCGGACCAGCGAATTGCCTCGCCCCTGGGACGATCGGCCAAGCAGACCAGCGCTTCTTGGCCGTTTGTCCCCGCTACGGACCACGAACGGCCACTTCCTGGCCGATACGCCCAGCAGCGGGCCAACCACCGGTCAGCCCGCCTCCTCGTCTCACCCGATGCGTTTAACCACGACTCCCTCGTTGACCGCCGGCGCACAATGCCGGGTATCGCAGCGGGGGTCAGGCTCGATGCATCGGCCAGGGTTCGGCGGTCTTGCGCTGGCCGTGATTCTGGTCGCATGCGGCGGCCACGAGCCGGTATCCATCCCTCCAGGCGCGACCGAGGTGCACATCGAGCTTGGGGCTGAGCACGTCGAGCTCGCGCCCGCATCGGTCCCGGCGGGAAACGTCTACCTCGTGCTCGACGGGCCGGGTCAGGGCTGGGAGCTGGTAAGCCGCGGATCCGTTGCCACGGAGGAACGCAGCCCGCTGGACGCCGCCCAGGTGGAGCGGGTGAGGGCCGGGGACCTGCAGTCCACGACCATCGAGCTGTTCCAGGTCACCTGCGCGCCCGACGCCTGGACGGCCGCGTCCCGCTGGGAAGGCTGCGGCAACGTCACCCGCCTGGCGCTCCGACCCGGCCTCTACCTCATCCGGCCTCCGGGCGGCGAGCCCGGCGTCGTCGTACCCAGCGCGGTGCTCGAGGTGGAGGGCTAGGGGCGCGGGCGGAGGCGGAGGTGCCCGCGGCTTGATTTGTAACGGCCTGGGTTACAAATGGCGGGACAGGTAACCGCCTCTACCGCAGCGACTCCGCCACCGCCGCGGCCGCCTCGAGCGACGGCGCCCCCTCGACCCGGTACGTGACGCCCTCCTCCTCCCATACGAGCGTGTCCCCGACCATCCGGACTGAGCTCTCCACGAGGTCGCCATCCGCGTCGCGGTACACGATCACGTGGTCGCCGCCAGCAATCCACCACGCCGGCCGGTCGCGGACGGTGACCGCCTCCACCCTGATGTCGAGGCTGACGAGCTTCTCGAAGGTCTCGGGGCCGATGTCCGCGCGAAACGCGGTGACCACCAGGCCGACGCCGGATTCGGGGTCCACGGGATACCCGGGCCGCGCGCCGTACACGAGCGACACCTGCCCACCCGCCGGCGGAGTGGCGACGTACACCCGATCCGCATCGCCCAGTCCGTCGAGCGTCGGGACGCGGACCATGAAGTCGGCACGTTCCCGCGCCACCTCCAGCGACACCCGCTCACCGAAGCCGCGTCCGCCGACCGACAGCGACGGATCCGCGGGAGCGGGCGTCAACCGCAGCCCACCGACCGCGAAGCCGATCGCGGCGATCAGCCCCAGCACCGCCAGCACGAGCAGCGACAGGCCCAGCGCGAACCGCAGCCGCGGCTGCGGCCACCGCCGCCCGAAGGTCGGCACCGGCTCGCGCTCGAGCCGCCGCGCCACCGCGCCGGCGATGTCCGGCGTGGGCGGGTACTCCATGGCCTCGGCCAGCGCAACAAGGCGCGCCTCCAGCGAGTCGCCCGGGATGCTCACTGCGCCACCTCCCGGTTCAGCTCGTCGCGCAAGCGGGCCATGGCCCGCGACAGGCGCGACTTCACCGTGCCGCGCGGCACGCCGAGCGTCGCGGCGACCTCGGCTTCCGACAGCCCGAGCAGCCAGCGCAGCGAGATCACGAGCCGGTCGTCTTCCCGGAGCCGGGCCAGCGTCGCAAGGAGCTCGTCGCGCGCCTCGCGGGCAAGGACCGCCGCCTCGGCCGATGGGGCCGCATCGACCTGGCGGTGATCCTCGGCCGCACGAAGCACGGCCGATGCATGGCGCGCACCCCCGCGCCGCCGGTTCCGGGCGGCGTTGCCCACGATCCGGAGCAACCAGGGTCGCGGCTCGGCGCCGGGCCGGAACGTGCCGATCGCCTTCCACGCGCGCACGAACCCGTCCTGGGCGGCATCGCGGGCGTCGTCCGCGTCACCGAGGACGAGGTACGCGACGCGGAACGCGAGCTCCTGGTAGCGACGCACCAGCTCCTCATACGCGGCCACATCTCCACGCGTGGCGAGCTCCATCAGCTCGGCATCGGTCAGTGGACGGCCCTCCACACCTCGTCCCTCCTACACCTGCCAAGCGCGATCGGTTCCGGGAACCGGACGGATCGGTGCGGTGTACAGAGTGCGTCGCTTCACCCACAGGAGGATGGCACCGATGCGCCACGCGCACCTCAGATCATCACGGACCCTGCTCGCGTCCATGCTTGCCGTGGGCCTCACGCTCGCCGCAACGGCCGGCGTCGCCGCCAAGGGGGCGGTCACCGGCGTCCTTGGGCCGTTCGAACCCACGGCCGGCGAGCCGGTCACCGTACCCCTCTCGCTCCAGATGGGGGGCACGCCGCTGCCTCGCGATATGGGCGCCGAGGTGGTCGTGGTGTTCACCGATTCCGCCACCGGCGAAGAGATCCAGGCGACGGCTTCCCCCAGCGCCGCCGGAGGCGATGCCTGGCAGGCGACCGTCACGTTCCCGCATGCCGCCACCTGGACGGCGAGCGCCCACCTCGCGTTCGAGACCGACCGCGTTCCGTTCGAGGAGCTGACCGGCACGACGAGCGTGGAGGTGGCGGCTGCCCCGATCGCGCCCGCCGTCGGCCCGCCGAGCGCCCTCCCGCTCATCGGTACGGTGCTGGCGGCGATGGCGCTGCTGGCGGTGGCGGTCCTGGCCGTGCGCCGTCTGCCGTTCCGTGTCGTTCGACGAAGGGTCGCGGCTGTTCGTGGGTCCCCACGGTAGATACGATATATACGGCGGCCATGCGGCGCTGCGGCGCTGCCGGGCTGCGGCGCTGCGGCGCTGCGGGGCTGCGGCGGTCGCTCATAGCGGCTCCGCCCATTCGTAACGGCGTGAGTTACGAATGGTCAGACACGGGGTCCCGCGCGGTGAGCACGAGCGGGCCATCGTCGGTGACGGCGACGGTGTGCTCGACGTGGACGCCCCGCGACCGATCGACGGACCGGATCGTCCAGCCGTCGCCATCGGTAACGATCTTCGGGCTCCCCGCCAGGAACCAGGGCTCGATCGCGATGACGAGCCCGGGCTGAAGCTCCAGGCCCCGTCCGGCCACGCCGTCGTTCGGGACGTCCGGCGGTCCGTGCATCGTTCGCCCGACCCCGTGCCCACCGAAGGCGGTGTTCACCTGGTATCCCGCCCCGCGGATCACGCCACCGATGGCCGCCGACACATCGCCCAGCCGATTACCCGGCCGCGCCGCGGCGATCCCCGCAGCCAGGGCGCGCTCCGCGGTCTCGATCTGGCGCAGGTCCTCGTCGCGTGGCGTCCCGACCGGAATCGTGATCGCGGAGTCGGCGACCCAGCCGTCGACCGCCGCCGCGAAGTCCAGGCTGACCAGATCCCCGTCCCGGAGCCTCCGGTCATGCGGCAGCCCGTGAAGCACCGCGTCGTTGACCGAGACGCACAGGACCTTGCCGAAGGGCATCGCGCCGAACGAGGGGTGGTAGTCGATGTAGCAGCTCGTCGCGCCGTGCTCGCGGATCATCGCGTGCGCGATCTGGTCGAGCTCGAGCGCATTGACGCCCACCCGGGTCTGCTCGGCCAGCTCGGTCAGCACCGCCGCCACGAACCGGCCGGCGGGCCGCATCGCCTCGATCTCGTCGCGCCGTCGAAGCTCGATCACCCCCCGATCGTAGCGACCGGCCACCTACCCCGGCTCGCCTAAAGGAGCGGCCGCGAGTCTGCGTCATTCCTTTAGGCCGAGGATCACCGCTTACTCCGTTTCGGCAGGGACGACCGTCCGCCGATTGGCGGATGGTGCCGGGGCTGGCCTCGACGAGGATGGATCTCACGAGGCGGCCGACCTGAGCGCCGCCCCAAAGGGAACCAAGCCATGACTCATCGAACCCGATCCATTCTCGTGCTCCTGGCACTCGCCGCCATCCTGGCCGCCTGCAGCACGACCATCGGTGCGCCTGCCTCGCCGGACGCGCCGCCCAGCCAGCCGGCGACGCCATCGGTTCAGCCTTCGGCAGAGCCGACGGTCGAGCCAACCGTTGAGCCCACCGTCGAGCCGTCGGTCGATCCCTCGGCGCCGGTCCAGGAGGAGCGCGTCGTCGACGGGTGGATCACCGTCTACCCGGGCGCCTTCTCGGGGCCGGGCGGCACCATCGCCGAGGCCATCGCCGCCGGACCCAGTGGCGAGTGGCCGACGCTCGTCAACGGCGTCCTCTTCCGCGACACCGATGGCCGCATCTACCTCGCCAGCGCGCTGAGCGACGAGACGGTTCCGACCTTCGAGGGACCGATGCTGGAGGTGCTGGAGATGGCGAACGACGACGACACCTGGAACATGGAGTACGCCGAGCTGACCAACCTCGAAGAAGTCAACGGCATCCGCTTCTTCCGCGAGGCGCAGGTCCTCGGGATGCTCGAGCTGCCGTAGCGTTCACTCCACCCGTGAGCGGCCGCCGGTCGATCCGGCGGTCGTTCGTCGTGTCCGGGCCGCCACCGTCCTCCGAGTCATTCGTAACGACTCCAGTTACGAATTCACGGTCGACAGCCGCCGTGGAAGCTAGACCGGCCGGTACCGCCCGCCGCCCTGGCGGAGGTGCCGAAATCGGTCCAAGCGGCACTCGACCGCACAGCCGCTGGCCGCTCGAATGGACTCAGCGACAGCGATACGGGGAGGAACGTCGATGCATCGGGAACTCACTCTGGCCGCGGCATTCGTGGTTGCGGCCCAGGCCGCGCTCGTCGGGGCCATGTTGATGGGCTCCGTCCTCGCCGATCCGGGAGGCGTC
>DATAKU010000103.1:0-8167 GCA_036261425.1 Candidatus Limnocylindria bacterium
TGACGCCTCGGAGCTGCACTTCTGCTCGCCCATCGGGCGCGCGTTCACCATCGAGTCCGTGAGCGAGATGGCGACGCCGATCCTCGCCGAGAAGGACATCGAGCTCCACACGTTCTTCAACGTCGAGGCGATCGACCCCGATCGCAAGGTCGTCCAGAGCCTGGAGGGCGAGGAGCTGCCCTACGACCTGCTGATCCTGGTCCCGCCGCACCGTGGCGCGCAGGTCGTGATCGACTCCGGGCTGGCGCCGCCGGCCGGCTGGCTGCCGACCGACCCGCACACCCTGGAGGTGCGTGGCCACGAGCGGATCTACGCCATCGGTGACGCGACGGACCTGCCGCTGTCGAAGGCGGGCTCGACGGCCCACTTCGAGGCACCGGTGGTGGTCGAGCGCATCGTCGCCGGGGTCGAGGGCCGCGCACCCGACGTCGAGGCCGGAAACTACACCGGCAAGGTGATGTGCTGCTTCGAGGTCGGCGACGGGAAGGGCACGCTGCTCCAGTTCGACTACGACCACCCCCCCAAGCCGCCGAAGCCGAATCGGCTCTGGCACCTGGGCAAGATCGTCTTCAACAAGACGTACTGGCACACGGTCCCCAAGGGTCGGGTCTGAGCATCCCGGCCGCCCGAGCGCCCGCGCGCCGTCTCGCACCGAGGCGGCGCGCGACGCGCGTCCGGGAGGTGACGTCAGGTGTCAGCCGTGGACGTGGTGGGAGAAGCCGGAGAGGGCGGCGGCGTCGCTTGGCTCGATCGGGCGGATCGAGACCCAGCGGCCGTCATGGAGCCGAACCCTTGTCGGGCGGGTCGATGGGGCCGTGGGTTCACGCACGTCCAACGCCGTCGTCCTCTCCGCTGGCCGCATGATGCGGACCGGGGCCGGCGAAACCCGAGGGCCATTCGGACCCATCACTCGGGACCGATGACCCCTCCCCCACCGGGGCCGCTCCCTACACTGGGGCCCATGCGGATCGTGAGCGCCCCCGAGGCGGTCGCCTGCGTCAAGTCGGGCGACCAGGTCTTCATCCAGGGAGGCGCCGCCACCCCGACACCGATGATCGAGGCCCTCGTCGCGCGCGCCCGGGAGCTGCACGACGTCGCCATCCTCCACGTTCACACCGAGGGTCCGGCGCCGCACCTGGCGCCGGAGATGGCCGGCCACTTCCGGCATCGAGCGCTGTTCATCGGTGCGAACGCGCGCGAGGCGGTCAACGACGGGCGTGCCGACTACGTGCCGGTCTTCCTGTCGGACATCCCGGAGCTGTTCATCACCGGCGTCCTGCCGCTCGACGTCGTCTTCGTCAACGTGTCGCCGCCGGACGCCCACGGCTACTGCTCGCTCGGCACGAGCGTCGACTGCACCATGGCCGCCCTCCACGCCGCGCGCACCGTCGTCGCGCAGCTCAACCGGTCCATCCCCCGCACCCTGGGCGACTCCTTCGTCCACGTCGACGACATCGACTTCGGCGTCGAGCTCGATCGGCCGCCGTACGAGGTGCCGCCCCAGCCGTTCGGGGACGTCGAGCGCCGCATCGGCGAGTACGTGGCCGAGCTGGTGCCGAACGGGGCCACCCTGCAGATGGGCATCGGCACCATTCCGGAGGCGGTCGGACTGGCCCTGCGCCACAAGCGCGACCTCGGGATCCACACCGAGCTGTTCACCGATCCGGTGCTGGACCTGGTCGAGGCCGGCGCCATCACGGGGGCGGCCAAGGAGGTCAACCGCTACAAGATCGTGACCGCCTTCCTGATGGGCAGCCGGCGGCTGTACGAGTGGATCGACGACAACCCGATGATCGAGATGCGCCCGGTGGACTACACCAACGACACCTCCGTCATCCGGCGCTTCCGAAAGATGGTGGCCATCAACTCTGCTCTCTCGATCGATCTCACCGGCCAGGTCAGCGCCGACTCGATCGGCACCCGCTTCTACTCCGGCGTCGGTGGGCAGATGGACTTCATCCGCGGCGCGGCCCTGGCCGAGGAGGGCCGGGCGATCATCGCCCTGCCGTCGACTGCGGCTGGCGGGACGGTATCGCGGATCGCCCCGGTCCTGTCGGAGGGCGCCGGGGTCGTCACCTCCCGCGCCCACGTGCGGACCGTCGTCACGGAGTATGGCGTGGCCGAGCTGTTCGGGCGGTCGGTGCGGGAGCGCGCCGCGGCGCTGATCTCGATTGCGCATCCGGACTTCCGCGACGAGCTGGCCCACGAGGCGAAGCGCCGCTACCACGTCTGACCGCCCCGAGCTGGTTCGGCGCTTGCAGTCTCGGCGCTCATGGGAACGCTCGACGACAGGGTCGCGATCATCACCGGCGCGGCTCGCGGCATCGGCAACGCGACGGTGCGGGCGCTGGCCGCGGAGGGCGCGGCGGTGATCGCCACCGACGTGATCGACGACGAGGGCGCCGCCCTCGCCACGGAGCTCGCCGACGCCGGGCACCGGGTCGACTTCCGCCATCTCGACGTGTCGGACGAAGCGGCCTGGGCCGAGGTGGTGGGCGAGACCGTGGAGCGCCTTGGACGGCTCGACATCCTGGTCAACAACGCGGGCATCGGCAGCCAGGCGGATGCCGAGCACGAGACGATGCCCACCTGGGAGCGGGTGCTGAGCATCAACCAGACCGGCGTCTGGCTGGGCATGCGCGCCGCGATTCCGCACATGCGCGCGGCCGGCGGTGGCTCGATCATCAACCTGAGCTCGATCTTCGGCGCGGTGGGCGGCTTCGGCGCCTCGATCGCCTACCACGCCACCAAGGGCGCGGTGCGGCTGATGACCAAGAGCGCGGCGCTGACCCACGCCACCGAGGGGATCCGGATCAACTCCCTCCATCCGGCGTTCGTCGACACGCCGCTCATCGCCGACGTCAAGGGCACGCCGGTGGAGGAGGCGATCCTCGCCGCCACGCCGATGGGCCGGCTGGCGACGCCGGCGGAGGTGGCCAGCGTCATCGTCTTCCTGGCCGGGCCGGGAGCGTCCTACATGACCGGATCCGAGGTCTACGTGGACGGAGGGTGGACCGCTCGCTGACCGCGGGGCGATGGATCGCCGGATCTTCACCCGGGGCGGCGCCGGGGTTGCGTTTCGTCAGTCCAGGGAACGGCCCAGCGCATGGGCGGCGCCCAGCGGTGCGCGACTCGCGCGCGCGGAACGCCCGGGCTTTGGCCGATCAGGGTCCGGAGCCGGCGCCGCGGGCAGGGTGCACGGTCGTTCTGCCATGTGCCAATCACGGTGGCCTTGGGCAGCACGGAACCGCCTATCCCGCCATTTGGCGGGCGATCTAAGGGCCAAAGGGGGACGGTCGGGGCTCATCGGGTGCCATACGCCGACCGGGGTGGCGGATGGCGACGTTGGCGATCGGTCCCCCGCCTAAGGTGGCTGTGATCGGCGCCTGGCACAACCGCCGCGGGACCGCCGCGGGCCGGCCGCGGCCGAGCGTGTCCCGGGTGGCCGGGGGCCGAACGGCCCGTCGGTTCGGTCACCTCCGCCCTGCCTGATCGAGGGCCGTGGGCCGCATGCTCGGGCCATGAGCTCGAACGACCCTGCCCGGTACCCGGGAATCCCGGCCGTGATGGACGGCTCGGAGGCGATCGCCGACGTCGAGATCCGCATCGCGGAAGGCGCCTGCGCGTATCCGATCACTCCCTCGACGAACATGGCCGCCGCCTTCCAGGCCGCGGTCGCCGACGGCCGCACGAACCTGTGGGGCACGCCGCTCTCGTTCCTGGAGCTCGAATCGGAGCACTCCTCCGCGTCGAGTGCCGAGGGCTACGCCCTCGCCGGCGGACGGGTCGTGAACTTCACGGCCGGCCAGGGGCTGGTCCTGATGAAGGAGGTCCTCCACGTCATCAGCGGCAAGCGGCTGCCGGCCGTCTTCCACGTCGGCGCGCGAGCGCTGACCAGCCAGGCGCTGAACATCCATGCCGGTCACGACGACCTGATGGCCGTGGCCGATACCGGCTGGGGCATGGTCATCGCCCGCAATGCGCAGGAGGCCGCGGACCTGACCGCCATCGCCCGGCGCGTGGCCGAGGACTGCGAGACGCCCTTCTTCGTGGCCCAGGACGGGTTCCTCACCACCCACACCCTCGAGAACGTCCGACGCCCGGAGGACGACCTCCTCCGCGAGTTCGTCGGCGATCCTCGCTCGAAGCTGCGCGACTACATGGACCCGGCCGAGGGCCTCATGACCGGCGTCGTCCAGAACCAGGACGCCTACATGAAGGGCAAGATCGGTCAGCGGATCTTCTACGACCGCCTGCACGACAGCCTGGTGGCGGCCATGGAGGAGTGGACCGAGCTCACGGGCCGGCGCTACGGCCCGGTCTCCGCGTACCGCACCGAAGACGCGGAACACATCATCGTCTCGATGGGGACCATGGCCGACACGACCATCGCGGTCGTCGATCGGCTGCGCGCCGCGGGCCGTCGCGTCGGCTGCCTGGCGGTGACGAGCTTCCGGCCCTTCCCCGCGAAGGAGCTGGGGGAGGCGGTGCGAAACGCCTCTGCCGTCGCCGTCATCGAGCGCACCGACGAGCCCGCGGCGCACGACAACCCGCTGACGCGAGAGCTCAAGGCCGCCCTGGCCGACGTCGCCATGCGCGGCGAGCGGATCCCGCACGTCGTCTCGGCCTCGGCCGGGCTCGGCTCCCGGGACGTGGCCGCCGGCGACATCGCCGCGGTCTTCGACTGGATCGCCGATCCGGAGGCCATGCGCCAGCGCCGCTTCACCGTGCTCGGGATCAAGCATCCCCTGGCGCTCGACAAGGTGCCGATCGACATCCGCCCGGCCGGCGCGTACAGCCTGCGCGGCCACTCCATCGGCGGGTTCGGATCGGTCACCACCAACAAGCTGCTGGCGACCCTGATGGGCGACCTGTTCGGGCTCTACGTCCAGGCCTATCCCCGCTACGGAAGCGAGAAGAAGGGCCTGCCGACGACGTACTACCTCACCATCGCCGAGGAGCCGATCCGCCAGCATGGCGAGCTCGACCGGGTCGAGTTCGTGCCGCTCTACGACGTGGCGGCCTTCCGCCAGGGCAACCCCCTGTCGGGCCTCGCCGACGGCGGCACGGTCTTCGTCCAGACGCCGCTCTCCGACCCGGAGGCCATCTGGGCATCGGTCCCGGCCAACCGCCGGGCCGAGATCATCGAGCGTGGGCTGCGCCTCTGGGCGCTCGACACCGCCGAGCTGGCCCGGGAGCACGCTCCCCGGCCGGACCTCCTCATCCGCATGCAGGGGGTCGCGCTGGCCGGCGTCTTCCTCCGCGTCGCGCCCTTCGCGGAGCGCGCGGGCCTCGACCGCGAGACCCTGCGCGAGGCGGTCCGCACGCAGCTGACCCGCTTCTTCGGGAAGCGTGGCACCGCGGTCGTGGACGCCAACCTGGCCGTCATCTCGGCCGCCTACGACGGCGTGATCGACGTGACCGATGCGATCGCGCGCACCGACCAGATCCTTCCCGCCCCACCAGTCCTGGAGGCCGTTCGATGACCCGCACCACCGTCGGCGCGCTCATGAGCCCCGACCCCATCGTCGTCTCCGCCGACGCCCCGCTCGCCGAGGCCGCGCGGATCCTGGAGAAGCACCACATCCACGGCCTCCCCGTGGTCGACGCCCTCGGCGGGCTCGTCGGCGTGGTGAGCCAGACGGACATGCTCCGTGCCCGCACCACCCAGGACCTGTGGCAGCGCTGGCCGGGCCTGAAGGTCCGTCACCTCATGACCAGCCCCGCGCTCACCATCGCCACCGACGCCGAGGTCGGCGAGGCGGCCACCCGCATGGAGCGCGAGCGCGTGCATCGGCTCGTCGTCGTCGACGCCGATGGGCGCACGCCCATCGGGATCATCTCCACCACCGACCTGGTGCACGCCATGCTCGAGGAGGTTCCCGCATGACCCTGACCGAGGAGCCCCTCATCAAGCAGCCGAAGGAGGCGAAGGAGCTGCACGAGGCGCGGCTGTCGCAGTCCGCCGCGGTCGTCTTCGACGCCCACGCCTACGTCGACGACTTCAACTCCGTGGTGGTCGACGCCTACCGCGCCGGCACGGCCGACGCGGGCCTGCCGGCGGACGTCGGCGTTGCCCGCAGCGTGATCCCGCCCGGCACGGCCGCGACGCGCGACTTCAGCGGCCTGGCGCCGCAGATCCCCGAGTTCATCAGCGACAAGTGCGTTGGCTGCATGACCTGCGTCAACGTCTGCCCCGACACCGCCATCCTGGGCGTGGCGCAGCCGCCGTCGCTGCTGGAGCCGATGATCGGCTCCTTCGTGGCCGCCAGCGCCAACGGGGTCAGCCCCGACGCGGTCGAGGCCGGTGTGCGCAGCCATTTCGCCACCACCACCAAGTACGCCACCGTCCCCGAGAAGCGCGGTAACGAGCCGGCGCAGTTCGGGATCTTCGTCAACCCGACCCACTGCAAGGGCTGCGCGGAGTGCGTCGAGGTCTGCCACGAGCTGGGCTACGACGCCCTGCGCATGGTCGACAAGGTGGCCGAGGAGCCCTCCGGGGAGAGCACCGTCGACCGCTACGCGCGCGACTACCGGTTCTTCAGGGCACTGCCTCCGACGCCGGAGGTCTATCGCAACGACAAGGCCCTGGCCGACCTCATGCTCGGCGAGCATGCCCATGGCTACGTGGGCGGCGCGGGCTCCTGTTCCGGCTGCGGTGAGGCGACCGCGCTGCGGATGCTCGTCGCCGCCACGAGGCAGGTCCACGGACCGGAGTCGATGGGGATCGTGGCCGCGACCGGCTGCAACACCGTGTTCGCCAGCGCCTACCCGTACAACCCGTACCTGGTGCCGTGGACCAACTCGCTGTTCGAGAACGGCCCGGCCGACGCCCTGGGCGTGCGAGCACGCTGGGACCAGGCCGGCCACACGG
The DNA here is from genome assembly GCA_036261425.1 of Candidatus Limnocylindria bacterium. Lineage (GTDB taxonomy): Bacteria > Chloroflexota > Limnocylindria > QHBO01 > QHBO01 > JACDBZ01. The sequence goes on from DATAKU010000103.1 coordinate 6,875, forward strand.
ATCGCAAGCTGTGGGTCGTGGGCGGCGACGGGGCGATGTACGACATCGGCTTCCAGTCGCTCTCGCGGCTGGTGGCCTCCGGCGCGGACGTGAATGTCCTCGTCCTGGACACGCAGGTGTACTCGAACACCGGTGGCCAGGCCTCGACCGCATCGTTCGGCGGCCAGGTCACGAAGCTGTCGGCCTACGGCAAATCGCTCCACGGCCGGCCCGAGCACCGCAAGGAGCTCGCCCGCATCCTCATGGCGCACGGCGAGGTGTACGTGGCGCAGACGACGCCTGCCCACATCAACCACTTCTACCGCGCCATCATGGAGGCCAACGAGTACCGCGGCCCCGCGGTGGTCGTGGCGTACACGCCCTGCATGCCGGAGCACGGCATCGCGGACGACGCCTCCACGCGCCAGGCGAAGCTGGCCGTGGACTCGCGAGCCTTCCCGCTGTTCACGTACGACCCGCGCCGCGGGCCGTCGATGGCGGAGCGGCTCAGCCTGGTCGGCAACCCGAAGCCGAAGGACGACTGGGAGACCCTCCCCGACGGGTCGGCGGTGGACTTCATCGCCTTCGCCCGCACGGAGGGCCGCTTCGCGCCGCACTTCGCGGCCGACGGCAGTCCGTCGGCCGAGCTGGAGTCGACGCAGGCCGATCGCCTCTCGAACTGGCGCCTCCTCCAGGAGCTCGCCGGAACGCGCTGACGCGACCCGTCCTGGCACCGGGGGCCGGCCCTGCTCGGGGGCCGGCCTTCGTTTGTTCGTGGCCCGGAGGAGCGGCGGCGTCACGCCGTGCCCAATGGCCCCTCGGCGACCTCCATCCGGCCCTCGAAGCGCGCGGTCCGCATCCGTAGCGTGCTAGCCATGAACGACCGCGATGCCATCGGCGCTGCGCTGGGCGCCACCTGGTTCGGCGCGGGCCTCTCGCACCACGCGCGTGCCAGCCTCACCGCCTGCTGCACCAGGCTCGTCACCTATCCCGCCTCGGCGGTCCTCCTCAACGAGGGGGACGACACGCCGCTCTTCGCCATCGTCACGCGGGGACGCGTCGCCCTCCGCATGCGCGTCCCGGAGCGCGGGCCGGTGACCATCCTCACCGTCGAGCCGGGTGACGTCGTCGGCTGGTCGGCGCTGGTGCCGCCGCACCGGGCGACATCCACGGCGGTCACCATCGAGCCCAGCACGCTCATCGAATTCGAGCCGAAGCGACTCCGGGAGCTGCTCGAGCACGACCTGGCCCTGAGCGCCACCCTCTACCCGCGGCTGCTCGAGGCCATCGGACGGCGCCTCTCCGCCACGCGAC
>DATAKU010000105.1:0-3048 GCA_036261425.1 Candidatus Limnocylindria bacterium
GAGCACGTGGGCGAGCAGGACTTCGGCGTCAAGGCGTGGCGTCGGGGAGCCGGCTCGACGGAGACGCTGCGTGGCGATCGTGAGGGCCGTGCCGGCGTGGACGGTCGGCCCTTCGGTTGCGATACGTCGAGACATCTTCACCGAAACGGCTTCCCGTGCTGCGTTCTCACGACAAATCGGGAGGTGAATGGCACGAGCCGCGCCTGCAGGTGCCGCTCGAGCGACGAGGTCCCCGACACATCGCGAAAGGCGCACATGGCCGGCGCCTCACGTGAATCCGACGCGATTCATCGAGACCGACGGCGTCACCCCACCGGGTCGGCGCCGATCTCCGCGAGACGCCGCGCCTGGTCCGCCTCCAGCAGCGGCTCGATGACGCGGTCGAGGTCACCCTCGAGCAGCCCGGGGAGGTTGTGGACGGTCAGCCCGATCCGGTGGTCGGTGACCCGGTCGTCGGGGAAGTTGTAGGTGCGGATCTTCTCGCTCCGCTCCCCGGAGCCGATCTGTGATCGGCGCTCCTCCCCGCGCTCCGACGCCAGGCGTTCCTGCTCCATCTCGAGCAACCGGGCGCGCAGCACGCTCATGGCCTTGGCCCGGTTCTTGTGTTGGCTCTTCTCGTCCTGGATCGCGACGACCAGGCCCGTCGGCAGGTGGGTGATGCGCACCGCGGAATCCGTGGTGTTCACGCTCTGGCCGCCCGGACCGCTGGATCGGTAGACATCCACGCGCAGGTCCTTCTCGTCGATGTCGACCTCCACCTCGTCCGCCTCCGGCAGGACCGATACGGTCGCCGTCGAGGTGTGAATCCGGCCCTGCGCCTCGGTCACCGGCACGCGCTGGACGCGGTGCACGCCCGACTCGAACTTGAGGCGCGAGTAGGCCCCGTCGCCGCGCACCTCGGCGATGATCTCCTTGAAGCCGCCAGCCTCCGACTCCGAGGTCGACATGACGTCGACCTTCCAGCGCCGCCGCTCGGCGTACCGCGCGTACATCCGGTACAGGTCGGCGGCGAACAGCGACGCCTCCTCGCCACCGGCACCGGCCCGGATCTCGACGATGACGTTGCGGTCATCGTTCGGGTCACGCGGCACGAGCTGCAGCCGCAGGTCGGACTCCAGCGCCGCCTCGCGCTCGCGCAGCCGCTCCAGCTCGTCGCGTGCCATGGACCGCATCTCCTCGTCCGGATCCTCGAGCATCGCCTTCGTCGACTCGATCTCCTCGCGCACCGCTCGGTACGCGCGCAGGTCGGCGACGATCGGCTCCAGCCGCGAGAGCTCACGGCCCAGGTCCGCCAGCCGCGACGGGTTGGCCGCGGCGTCCGGGCTGCTGAGCTCTCGGCCGATCTCCTCGTACCGCGCCTCGAGCTCGCCCAGCCGGTCGATCATGGTGCCGTCCTCAGGGCGTGATGCCGGTGGTCGGGTCCACCACGTCCGCCGTCGCAGGGGCCAGCGTGCCGGCCGCGGCGCGATCGGACGCGAGGCACGACTCCAGGCTGGCGATGCTCACCTCGAGCATCGAGCGGTCCGGTGGCCGCGTGGTCAGCGACTGGAGCCACAACCCGGGCGCGTAGATGGCGCGGACGACCGGGTTGCCGTAGTGGCGGGCGCCGAACCGCACCAGCTCGTACGCGACGCCGGCGATCAGCGGAACGAGGACGATGCGGCTGGCGAACAGCGCCCACAGCGGCACGCCGGTCCGCGGGATCAGGCTGAAGAAGAAGATGCTGATGACCACCACGATCAGGATGAACGTCGTCCCGCATCGGGTGTGCGCGGTCCCGAAGGCGTCGACCTCCTCGGGCGTCAGCGGCCGCTCGTGCTCGTACGCGCTGATGGCCTTGTGCTCCGCCCCGTGGTAGGCGAAGACGCGCCGGATGTCCTGCATCAGGCCGATGGCGGCGATGTAGCCGATGAAGATCACCAGCCGGATCACGCCCTCGACGGCGTTCGCCACGAAGTCCGAATCGGCGGCCTCGTGGGCGAAGGTCGAGAGGAAGAGCGGCAGCAGGAAGAACAGCGCCACGGCGAACCCGAGGCTGAAGACCATGGTGATCGCGATCGTCCCCTTGCCGAGCTCGATGTCCTCGCCCTCGGCGGCGATCGCCGCGGAGCGCATCAGCATCCGCGTCCCGATGACCAGGGTCTCGTACAGCACGAAGATCCCGCGCAGGAGCGGGATCTTGATCAGCTTCCGATCGGCGGAGAGGGCCGCCGGGAGCGGCTCCGACATGGTGCGGATCTCACCGGACGGGGGTCGGACGCTCATGGCGACCGTCGTGCGGCCGCGCATCATGACGCCCTCGATGAGCGCCTGCCCGCCGTAGAAGAAGTCCGGCATGCGGAATCGCCGCCGGCCGTTGGCATCGGTCGCGGCGGCGATCACCAGGGGCCCGGCTGCCATCAGCAGCTCGGGGATGAGGAAGAACAGGTGGGGCGCCAGGGGCGCCCGCAACCCGGTCGGGCGCGCGGCGCGCGGTGCCCGGGTCAGCGCAGCGAGCGCTCCAGGCGCCGCTGGAACCGCTCGACCTGGCCGGCGGTGTCGACGATGTTCTGCGTGCCCGTGAAGAACGGGTGGCACTTGCTGCACACCTCGACGCGGATCGTCTCCGCGGTCGACCCGACCGTGAACTCGTTGCCACAGGCGCAGTGGACCCGCGCCTGGTGGTAGGTGGGATGGATATCGGCCTTCATGATGGTGCTCCGCGCGTCAGGCGGACTGGGCCATTCCCGACTGGTATGGGCCAGCCTCGATGCTGACGCGCTTCTTGCTGCGGGTTTCGTGAACGAAGCGGACCTTGCCGTCCGCGGTGGCGAAGAGCGTGTAGTCCCTGCCCATCCCGACGTTCGGGCCGGGATGGAAGGTGCTGCCGCGCTGGCGCACGATGATCGTGCCGGCCAGCACGTACTGGCCGTCGCCGCGCTTCACGCCCAGGCGCTTGCCGGCGCTGTCGCGTCCGTTCTTGCTGGACGAGCCGGCCTTCTTGTGTGCCATCGATTACTCCTCCGACTCGGCCTTGGTCGCGGCCTTGCGCGTGCGCTTCGGCTTCTC
>DATAKU010000124.1:0-12972 GCA_036261425.1 Candidatus Limnocylindria bacterium
ACTTCACGCGGGAATGGTCGTCCCCCGTTGTGACGGCTTGTGTGTCGCGGCGACGGGCCACCCGTGCCGCGGCGCGCTCAGCGCCGTACCTGCGCGACCAGGCGGCCGATCGAGGCGGCCAGTGCAAGCCCACCTCCGACACCGAAGACCGAAACCCACGCCCAGTCGTCGGCGTCCAGCGGACCTCCTCTCCCCGCGGCGACGGTCAGCGCGTACGCGCCGAGAAGGCCAGCAAGACCCCCAACGACCGCGACGAGCCATCCCCACCATCGATCACGCCACGTCCCCCACGCGCCCGCAAGGAGAATGGCGGACAAGGCGCCGAACAGCGCCAGGGAGACCGCGCCGAGGCCCATCGGATCCCTCCAGAGGCTCGGGATCGCCAGGATGAAGACGAGCAACGCGGCGATTCCCAGAACACCGGCTGCCACCCGGTTCATGGTTCGATGCCTCCCTCATCCCGTCGCCAGCCGCCGGCCAGCTCTACCAGCGCGATCGTCCGGACCGAGTGGCTGGCCAACCCTCTCCCTCCTTCAGATCGGAACCGACTGATGGCCGTGGTCCGCCTGCTCGATTTTCCTATGGCTGCGCCACCACCGAGCCCATGTACGCCTGGATGGCCCCGACATCCGGGATCGAAATCCAGCCACGACGCCCGGCCGTGCCAACGAACGTGGTGTACTCGGGGGGCGCGAACACCTCGCGGACCAGCTCGGCATCGGCGCTGCTGCGCGCGAGCTCGAGGAGTGTCGGGTAGTCGGCGGCCGGGATGTCGGTGGCCAGGCCGGGGAGCGCGGTGAGGAGTGCCACCGGGTCGTAGCCTCCGCCCAGGATCCTGTCCCGCAAGGCCGTCAGCAGCACCTGGTTGCGCGCCGACCTCGCGTAGTCGCTGTCGGCATATCGGCTCCGGGCGAACAGCACGGCCGTCCGGCCGTTCAGCGCATTGGCGCCCGCGGGCCAGGAGACCCTCAGATGCGGGTCGTTGAGCGGCGCGGCGAGGTACACCGTCACGCCGCCCACCGCGTCGACCATGCGGGCCAGGTCGTCGAGCGTCATCTCGGCGTAGTAGTCGATCGGCACGCCGATGGTCGCGGCCATCGCCTGCTTGAGCGCCGGCAGGCCGCGGGCCGCGCGCAGGCTGTTGATCTTGCCGCCCCACACCGATCCGTCACCGAGCGGCACGTCCGACGAGTCGCGCGGCAGGCTGACGAGGTCGATGCGGCTGCCGTCCGCGTGGACGTTGGCCACGATCAGCATGTCGGTGTTCATTCCGGACTCGCCGAGAGCGACGCGCGTCGCCAGGAAGTCGCGGCCGACGAACAGGATCGTGACGTTGAGGTCGTCCACGGTGACCGTGGGCGTCGGGCTCGGCGTGGCCGTGGGGCTGGGGGAGGGGGTCGGCCGGCGCGTCGGCCGAGGTGTCGGGATCGGCGTGGGCGTCGGTCGTGGGGAAGGCGTGGCCGTGGCCACCGCCACCGGCGTCGGCTCCGGGCCAGCGAGCATCGTCGCGGCGGCGAGCCAGCTCGACCCCGCCACGAGCGCGACCACGACCACCGCCACGCCGATCAGCTGCGAGCGTGATCGGTCAGCGATGAAGGAGCGAATGCGACCGGGGATCCCCACGCGCCCAGTCAAGGCGCGACCACGGGGTTACGCAAGTGACGATGGTCATGGCTCGAAGTCCGGAAATGGCTCCGCCCGGCCGGACCCGTCACGCCCTCGGGCGCGTCGTGCGTCGGCGATGGACGGGCGCCGGACGCCGGGGAACGGTCCCGCGGTCGTTCACGGCGGCCAGGATCGCCTCGGCGTGGCGCCGGCTGGTGCGCAGCTCGTCCCGCACCCGGGCGACGCCCGGATTTCGGCCCATGTCCACGACCCGCGCGCGAAGGGCCGACCACACGTCGGCGGGATAGTCGATCCCCGGCCCGAGGCTCCGAAGAACGCCGCTCGAGCGCAGCTGCTCGATCACGGTGGGCGTGATGCCGAGCCGCGCCGCCAGTCCGTCGATGCGTGGCGGGGTCGCTCCCGCGCTCCGGAGTCCGTCCAGGAGCCGGTCCACCCGGGCCTGCATCTCGTCGTCGAGACCGGGTCGCGCCTCGGCCAACCGCACCCGGCGCCCGGTACGCGAGAGCCGGCCCTCGACCACCAGGTCGTCGATCACCCGCCGCAGATCGGCGTCGTCGAGCTCCAGGGGCGTCGCCCCACGGTGGCGGGGTGGTGGTCGACGGGCGGCCGCCTCCCGCACGCGCGTCACCAGGCTGTCCAGGCGCAGGTCGACGGCCAGCGGCTGCTCGCGGTGGAATCGGCGAAGGACGGAGAGCACGAGGCGCTGCGCGACGCGACGCTGCTCCGGGTCGATCGCGCCGATGGTCACCCCGGGCGCGTCCCCTCGACCGCGATCCTGATCGCCTGTGACTCCTCGTCCGACAGATGGTGCGGCGAGCTTCCATCGGTCACCGGCTTGGCGAAGACGCGCGTGTTCGAGCGTCCGTGGAGGCTGCTGATGACGACGCCGTCGCGACGATCGTCCAGCAGGGCGATGGCGAAGCTCTGATCCGAGCCGGTGTCGTCGAAGGGGTTGAACCGAACCATGCCGATGTGCTGCAGGCTGCGGCGGCTCCGCTCGTCGATGAGCGCATGCATGGCCTCCAGGTCGCCCATCCGCTCGGTGGCGCGCTCCGCGGCCGCGGCGCTGCCAGCGAGAAGGTCGTGCAGCGAGGGGGCGCCCTCCGCCGTCCGCACCAGCTCGCGGTAGGCGCGCACGGCCCGCGACAGGCGCATGCCCTGCACCACGACCGCGACCAGCAGGAGCACGACGGCGAGGGCCAGGACGCCCACGATGAGGGCCAGGTTGTCGGCGACGAGGCGGCTGAGATCGGGCATCGGATCGGCGGTATCATAGCCCTCCCGCGGCGGTTGACCCGTCGGCGGCACGTCTCCGGAGACCGATCGCAACCGAGGTACCCATGGCCCGTCGAGCAGGCAAGGCCGCGAACCGCAAGGCCCGCCAGCGCAAGGTCGCGCGGACGCAGTCGGCGCCGTCCGTCGCGCGGCCGACGGAGCCGAGCATCCCGCCGATCGGCGACGTGCCGGCGGGTGCAACGCCGGTTCCCCCGGTCGGAACGCCGGACGCCCGGGAGGCCGCCTCACTCACCCCACCCCGCCGAACCGCCTCGCCGATCGCCGCCCGCGGTGGCTCCGAGCTCACCGCACGCGAGCAGGGCGAGTACCACTACGTCGAGCGCGACCTCCGCGACATCGGCATCCTGACCGCCGCGATGGCGGCGCTGTTGCTGGTGGCGTGGATCGCCTTCCGCGCCCTCGGCGTCGGCACCTGAGGCAAAGGCTCAACGTCGCCTCAGCCGTCCTCGTCGCCGTCCTTCCGGGGCGTGCCCGTATCGGCGGATCGCCGCCGCTCCTCCAGCCGCAGCCGGCGCAGGCGCTGCAGCCGCTCCGCGATCTTGATTTCGAGCCCCTGGTCGCTCGGCTCGTAGAAGACGCGCCCGGCCAGCTCGTCGGGCAGGTACTGCTGCTCGACGTCGGCATCGGCGTAGTCGTGCGGGTAGAGGTAGCCACGCCCCCAGCCATGCTCCCGAGATAGCCGCCGATGCGCCGAGGGCCGCAGGTGGAGCGGCACCGGCAGCCGGCCCCGCTCCTCCACCTCCGCCAGGGCCGCGAAGTACGCCGCGCCCGCCCGGTTCGACTTCGGCGCCGATGCGACGTACGTCGCCGCCTGCGCCAGCGCGTACTGCGCCTCCGGCAGGCCGATCATCTCGACCGCCTGCATCGCCGCCACCGCGATCTGCAGCGCGCGCGGATCCGCGTTGCCCACGTCCTCGCTGGCGGCGATCACGATCCGTCGGGCCACGAAGGTCGGGTCCTCGCCGGCGGCGATCATGCTCGCCAGCCAGTAGAGCGCGGCATCCGGATCGTTGCCGCGCATGCTCTTGATGAGGGCCGATGCCGCCTCGTAATGCTGGTCGCCGACGCGGTCGTAGGCCAGCAGCCGCTGCTGCGCGGCCTCGGCGATCGCCTCCGGGTCGAGCACTCCGCCGTCGCCGGCGGTCACGGCCGCCGACTCCAGCACGTTGAGCGCCTGGCGGGCATCGCCGCCGGCCAGGTCCAGGAGCGTCGCCCGCCCCTCGTCGGTGAGCCGCGCGCGTCCGGCGAGCCCGCGCTCGGCGTCGGCCAGGGCGCGGTCGACGATGTGGCCCAGCGCGTCGGCGCCGAGCGGTTCGAGCCGGTAGACCCGCATCCGGCTGAGGAGCGGCGAGTTGATCTCGTAGTACGGGTTCTCGGTGGTCGCGCCGATGAGCGAGATCGTGCCGTCCTCGACGTGCGGCAGCAGGGCGTCCTGCTGGCTCTTGTTGAACCGATGCAGCTCGTCGATGAAGGCCACCGTCCGTCCGCCGGCGGAGCGCAGCGCCTTCGCCTCGGCCACCAGCGATCGGATGTCGGCGACGCCGCTGGTCACCGCGCTGAGCTGGCGCCACGTGCCGCCTGACCGATCGGCCAGGAGGCGCGCCAGCGTGGTCTTGCCCGAGCCCGGCGGCCCCCACAGCACCATCGACGGCAGGTGGCCAGGCTTGACGACCCTGGTCAGCGCGCCGTCGGCACCGACCAGGTGCGGCTGGCCGACGAACTCGTCCAGCGTGCGCGGCCGCATCCGCGCCGCGAGCGGCGCGTCCGCAGCGACCGCCTCGGTGAAGAGGGGCTCGCTGAGCTCAGGCGGCTTCCGTCGCGCCGGCATCGGTCAGGTCCATGGCCCGATTATGATGCCCGCCATGGAACAGAACCTCCGGACCCCGGGACCGACGCCGCTCCCCGACGACGTTCGGGAGGCGCAGTCGCAGCAGATGATCAACCATCGCGGGCCGGAGTTCGCCGAGATGCTCCGCGAGACCGCCGCCGGGATCGGTGCGCTGATCGGTTCGAGCGGAGAGGTGCTGCTGCTGACCGGCTCTGGCAGCGGCGCCATGGAGGCGGCCGTGGTCAACACGCTGTCGCCTGGCGACCGAGTGCTGGCCGTGACGATGGGCTCGTTCGGCGACCGGTTCGCGAAGATCGCGGACGCCTTCGGCGCATCGGTCGACAAGCTCGAGGTCGCATGGGGTCACGCCGCCTCTTCGGATGCGCTGCGGGACCGCCTCACCAACGGTGACCCCTACCGCGCGGTGCTCATCACGCACAACGAGACGTCCACTGGCGTGGCGAACCCGCTCGAGGATCTTGCGGCGGTCGTCCACTCGGCCCCCGGCGACCCGCTCCTCGTGGTCGACGGCATCAGCGGGTTGGGCGCCATGCGCTTCGAGGCCGATGCCTGGGGCGTGGATCTGGTCGTCAGCGCCAGCCAGAAGGCATGGATGGCGTCCCCGGGCATCGCCATTGCGGCCCTCGGGGAGCGGGGCATCGCCGCCTCGGAGGCGGCGCGCATGCCGCGCGCCTACTGGGACTTCCGGGAGGCGCGGGCCTGGGCGGCCAAGGGGCAGACGCCGTGGACGCCGGCGATCAGCGTGCTGTACGGCCTCCGCGTCGGGGTCGGGCGGCTCCGTCAGGAGGGCCGCGAGCGCACCTGGGCGCGCCACGCCGCGGTCGCCGCGGGGGTGGCCGCGGGCCTCGAGCGGCTCGGGCTGGAGCTGGTGGCGGCGCCGGAGCATCGCTCCCCCACCGTCACCGGAGCCTGGCTGCCCGAGGGCGTGGCGTGGCCCACGCTGAACGCCAGGCTGCTCGAGCGAGGCCTGGTGCTCGCCGGCGGACAGGGGCAGTGGGCCGGCCGAATTCTCCGCTTCGGCCACATGGGCGAGATCAGCATCCACGAGATGGCCGACGGCCTGGAGGTCCTGGGCCGAACGCTCACCGATCTCGGCCGTCCGTCGGACGGCGAGTCGGCCGCCACCGCGGCGCGCGACGCGTTCGAGGCCGCGGTGCTGGCGGCACGGTGACCGACGCCCGGCTGATCATCGTCCGCCACGGAGTCACCGACTGGAATCGCGAGGGCCGCTTCCAGGGCCACCTCGATCCGGCCCTCTCCGCCGACGGACGGCTCGAGGCCGAGCTGGTGGCCGAGCGCATCGCCGCCGACACCGCCCTGCGGCCGGCGCGGATCATCTCCTCGCCGCTTGCCCGCGCCCGCGAGACCGCGGAGGCCATCGGTCGTGCCTCCGGGTGCGCGGTCGAGGCCGACCCCATGCTCATGGAGATCGGCCAGGGCGAGTGGGAGGGGCGCACCCATGCGGAGCTCGCCGAGGTCGACGCGGATCGCTATCGGGCCTGGCGCCAGGCGACCGGAGGTCGACAGCCCCCCGGCGGCGAGACGCTCGACTCGGTGACCGCGCGGGCGCGCGCGGCACTCACCGGCAGCGCCGATGGTCCGTGGCCGCTGTGCCTGGTGAGCCACGGCGGAATCATCCGCGTCCTCGCCGGACTGGCGCTCGACCTCGACCCGGTGCGCGCCTGGGCACTCGACGTGGACAACGCCGCGCTGGGCGTCCTGGCGGCCGAGGCGCCGGACGCACCGGGGCGGAGCGGCGGGAATCGGCGCTGGCGGCTGGAGCGCTGGAACGACACCCTCCACCTGCTCGGCATCGAGCCGACGCACGTCGACGAGGCCGAGGGCCGACCGCTGGCCCTCTGAGGGAGCGGCTGCGCGCGCGCTCCCGGCTAGTCCCGCTCGTCCCGACGGAGAAGCCGCCGAACCCCGCGGCGAATGGCCAGGCCGATGAGGGGCAGGCGCAGCTGGGCGATGGCCGCGTCCAGCCGAGCCCCGGCGCTGGCCGACATGCGCCGGCCGGAGTAGGCGTGCCACACCTTCCCGTCGGCCACCGTGCGGATTGGCTCCGACTGACGCGGGAGCTGGTCCTCCAGCCAGCCGGCGTACTCGTAGATCGTCTCGGACGGTCGTGGACCGACACCGGCGCGCCCCGCGGCGCCGATCAGCTGGCGCCAGGCGCGGTCCCCGGCCGGCATGAGGCGCCACCGCCGCTGCACGTGGCGGATCCGGAGCCAGGCCACCACCAGCCCCAGGCCGATGAGCCCGAAGATGACGGCCGCGTTGCCGCCCCGTGCCTGCTCGGCCGGCGTGACCGGGTCGCCACTGGTGGCGTCGAAGCCGCCCTCGATCGGTCGGAATGAGGGCAGCGTGCTCACGCCACCCGACGCGCCCTGTTCCAGCTCCCAGTCGAGGAGCGGATCCACGCCACCCCGCTGCGGCGGTCGCGGGGCTGAGGCGTCGCCCGAGGCACGCGAGAAGCGCGGGTTGATCGACTTGGTGGCCTCGAAGATCTGCCAGCCGTAGCCGGGGAAGTAGATCTCCGCCCAGGCGTGGGCGTTGGCTTCTCGCACGGTGTAGGTGCCCTCGCCATCCTCGGCGGTCGGCGCGAAGCCGACGGCCACCCGCGCCGGCAGGCCCAACGACCGGGCCATGATGACCATGGCGCTGGCGTAGTACTCGCAGTAGCCGGTCTTGCTGTCGAACAGGAAGAAGTCCACCAGGTCCTGATCCGCGGTCGGCACCGCGGCCTCAGCCGCGTAGCTGAACTCCTCGTTGCGGCTGAGATAGCGCTCGAGCAGCTTGGCCTGCTGGTACGGGTTCGCCGCCTCCGCGGTGATGTCGCGTGCCAGCTGCGCCACGCGATCGGTCAGGCCGGGCGTATCAAGGTAGAGGCGCCGAACCTCGTCGGGGTAGTCGGTGCCGGCCGCCGCCAGATCGGCCTCGGTCGCATTGGAGATGGCCACGCTCGCCTGGTACGCGTCGCCGGGAGCGAAGGCGTTCGCCGACTCGATCGCCCCCAGCACCGGCTGCCCGCTCGGCTGGTGGATGACGGTCGGAACGTAGACCTTGAGTGGCGACCCCGCGGTGAACAGGTTGCGGCCGTAGGTCTGCCGCATCTGCACCGTGATGGTGTGGATGTCCACCGACTCTTCGATGGTGGGGCGCTCCGTCGTCGCACTGGCGAAGAGCGGCGCGCCCGGCGCCACCTGGCGCTTGTCACCCTCGCTGCGGCGGAAGCCGCGACCGGTGTACTGGTCGTAGGTGACGGTGCGCAGGTACATCGACTGCGGGGCGGCCAGGATGAGGACCTCGTCGTCGTTGCTGACGAACGAGCCGGACACCGTGAAGCCGGAGCCGAAGCTGTCGCCGCTCAGGCGCGACTCCGGGTTGGTGAGCCCGCCGAAGACGCCCTCGAACTCCTCGCGAACGCCGTCCCACACGCCGTCGAAGCTGCGCCAGGCGCCGGTGAGGGGGGCGGCGACCGCCACGCTGGTCAGCATCCAGGCGAGGACCACGCTGGCACCGGCGAAGATGATGCCCGAGCGCATGATCGAGGCAGGCACCTCGAGGTTCTCGTTGACCCGCCGCCGCTGCCAGCCGTCCTCGCGGTTCACGAGCGCGGCGCGCAGCCACAGGAGCAGCGCGGCGATCACGAACAGCAGCAGGTGGCCGAACAGGTCGGTGAACGTGGCTGACATGTTCGTGATGAGCGCCGCCCCCAGCAGGAGGATCGCGTCGAGGACGCGGTGGTAGCGATACACGACGTACGAGGCGGTGAAGGCGGTGGCGAACATCAGGGCGCCCAGACCGACGGCGTACGGTGACATCTGCGGCGGGTAGCCCGTGTCGAGCACGATCACCAGCCAGCCGATGAGGTCGCTGCGCAGCTCGAGCAGCCGCCCCACCTGGTCGAGGCCGGGATGGTATTCGCCGCCCACGGTCCACACAACCGCCCCGGCACCCAGGACCGCCGCCAGCGGCAGGAGGACGACGATCGAGCCACCGATCACGCCCAGAACGGCACCGATGACGACCGCCCACAGCGCGACGGGAACCAGGAACTCCATCTGGTCGAGCCACTCGGCCCCCTGGACCGACCAGCCCAGGGCCAGCGCCATGACGACGAGCAGGCCGAGGCTCAGCCACCCGGCCCGCGGGTAGAGGATCCGCTCGCGCAGGTCAGGCACGGGCGCGCTCCCGCCCGCCGATGGCCGTGGCGATGTCATCGCCACGCCGGACGAGGCGATGCTCGATGTCGTACTCCGCCAGGGCGTGGCGCACCGCGGCGAGCTCTGCCCTGGCGCGATCGTCCGGCTCCACGCCGATGTACGAGGAGCGATCGAGCAGGATGACCAGCGCTCCCACGCCCCGCCGCCGAAGCGCGGCCAGCGAGCGAACCCAGTCGCGGTCGGTCGAGCCGGTGACGATGCACAGCGTCATCCCGCGCCGCAGCTGCGTGATGGTGGCGAGCAGGACCTCGGCCAGCGGCTTCGAGCCATCGGCCTGCACGTTTGCCAGCAGGTGGAGCAGCTTCTGCTCGACGCGCGGCCCGCGATCCGGCTGGTGGACCTGGATCCGGCGCGCCGAGGCGGTCATGGCCACGGCCCGGTTGTCACCCAGCGTGCGCAGCGCCACCGAGGCGGCGACCGTGACGGCCGTCTCCACCGACGCGTCGGTGCCGATGCCGGCGTGCACGCCGCGGTCGAGGTCCAGCAGGATCCACAGGTCGGCGGCCTGCTCGAGGTCGAACTCCTTGACGTGCAGCTCGCCGTGGCGCGCGCTCGACAGCCAGTGGATCCGGTTGATCGCGTCGCCGTGGACGTAGGGCCGGACGCCGGCGACGAGCGGCGAGGCCGCCTCGAACTTGCGGCGCACCCGCGTGGTGCCGTCGATCGGTGACGGGGGCAGGCGCCAGTGCGGCAGCGGCACCACCTCCGGGAAGACCACCACGCTGGTGGGCTGACCGACGATCATCTCGGTGGTGAACAGGCCGAACGGGTCGCCGGTCCGCACGCGCAGCGGAGCCAGCCGGTAGCTCCCTCGCCGCGAGGCAGTCACCTTGGCCAGCCACTGACGGGTCCCGCGCGCCGGGATGCCCACCACGCGGCCCGGCAGGCCCACCGGCATGGTCGACTCGTTCCACACCTCGATCCACGGCTTGCCGATGCGGTCGTGGTTCTCGACGCGGTAGATCGCCTCGAGCACCTCCCCGACGTGGGTGCGCGGATTCAGCACCCGGTAGTCGGCGCGCACGCCACGCAGCCCCCGCCGCGCGTAGAGCCAGGACCCGACGCCGATGGCGGCCGTCAGGTAGACGAGGAAGAAGAGGAACTCGATGCCCGTGCTGAAGGCGGCAACCGCCAGCGCGGTGACGAGGAAGAGGAGCCCCAGGTGGCGGTTGAAGATGCCCATGCCCGTCCGATCAGGAGATGCGTGCCCGGCCGGTCTCCGTGGCCGCGGCCGCCTCCGCGACCGGCACCGATGCCAGCACCTCGCGGACGATCTGCTCCGGGTCCACCTCCCGCAGCGAGGCCTGGCTCTTCACGATGAGGCGGTGGGCCAGGATCGCCACCGCCAGGTGCTTCACGTCGTCGGGGATCACGTAGTCCCGCCCCGCCAGGGCGGCATACGCCTGGGTGGCGCGGTACAGGTTGAGCGATCCGCGCGGCGAGGCGCCGAGGTACACGTCGGGGTGCTCGCGCGTGGCGTGGACCAGCCGCACGATGTACTCGGCCACGGCCTGGTCGACGTACACCTCCTTGATGGCGGCCTGCATCCCGCGGAGCTCCTCGAGGCCCAGCACCTGCTCCACCTCGCTGATGGGGTGGCGGCGCTTCTGCTCGTCGAGGATGACGATCTCCTCCATCGCCTTCGGATAGCCCAGGCGAAGGCGGAGCATGAACCGATCGAGCTGCGCCTCGGGCAGGGCGAAGGTTCCCTCGTACTCGATCGGGTTCTGGGTCGCGATGACGAGGAACGGCGACGGCATCGGATGGGTGACGCCGTCGATGGTGGCCTGGCGCTCCTCCATGCACTCCAGCAGCGCGCTCTGGGTCTTCGGGGTGGCGCGGTTGATCTCGTCGGCCAGGACGACCTGGGCCATGATCGGTCCGGCGCGGAACTCGAACTCGTGCGTCTTCTGATTGAAGATCGACAGCCCCGTGACGTCGGACGGCAGGAGGTCGGGCGTGAACTGGATGCGCCGGAAGCTGCAGCCGATGCTCTGCGCCATGGCCTTGGCGAGCATCGTCTTGCCGACGCCCGGAACGTCCTCGATCAGGATGTGGCCCTCGCAGAGGAGCGCCACCAGCGCCATCCGCACCTCGACGTGCTTCCCGACGATCACTCGCTCGACGCTGGCGACGACCCGCTCCGCGGGTTGCTGGACGTTCTTCACGATCTGGTGGTCTCTCCTGCGGGTGCCGGACATGCCGGCAGGGGGCTCGGTCCTGTGCTCAACAATACTCCTCCGCGTTACGGAGGCGTTCAACGGGCCTCGGGAAGGGACGCCCCGGCGGCCCGTTCAGTTCCCGGCTGCGCCGGAGAGGCGGAGCCACTCGGCCATGACGCGTCCGGCGATCGCAGCCGCGCGGCCCGAACCCGAGCCGCCGCTCTCCACCAGCACCGCCACCGCGATCTCCGAAGCCGCGCTCTCCTCGGCCGGAGCGAAGCCGATGAACCAGGAGTGCGGCGCCTGCTCTCCGCCGAGCTGCGCCGTCCCGGTCTTGCCGGCCGACAGATGTCCGCCGATGCCGTAGAGCGTGATGTCGCCCTGGCCGGCGTAGATCCGGCCGAGCTCGCCGTTCACCGCGTCCACCATCGCGGAGCGCATGGCGCGCGCCGCCTCCACGCTCAGGATCCGGGTGCCGCCGGCCGAGCTGAAGCGGTCGAGCACCGTCTCGCTCCGCGTCCCGTCCTCGGTATGGGCGCGCACGTCGCGCACCACGAACGGCTGGGGCAGCACCCCGTCGGCCGCCACGGCCGCCGCCACCAGGGCCATCTGCACCGGCGTCGCGACCACCGATCCCTGCCCGAAGCTGGCGCTGGCCAACTCCACCTCGCCGCTGAACGGGCCGCAGTCGTTCTCGACCGGGGCGGTCACGTAGCTCGGCGCCACGCTGAGCGCGCGATCCCCCGTGCCGATCTCGATCGGCGCGCAGAACCCGAAGCGGCGCGCGTACTCCACGAACGGCTCGGCACCGAGCTCCAGCCCCACGTGCGCGAAGAAGATGTTGCTCGAGACCTGCAGGGCTTCCGAGAGCGGCCACAGTGCCGGCTGGACGCCGCCCAGGTCGTGCTCGCGGATCGTGAAGCCCTCCACCACGAAGCCGTTGAGCTCCTGCTCCGGCTGGTCCGGATAGGTCGTCTCCGGGGTGATGACCCCGGCATCCAGGGCGGCCGCGCCGGTGAACACCTTCATGATCGAGCCCGGCACGTAGCGCCCCTGCCGGGCGCGTGGCAGGAGCGGCTCGGCCGGGTCCTCGCGCAGCGCGTCCATCGGTGCCTGCGCCTCGTTCGGGTCGCCGGAGAGCGGCGTGGCGTCGAACGTCGGGCTGGACGCCATGGCCAGGATCTCGCCCGTGATCGGGTCGAGCGCCACCACCGCTCCCCGATCGCTGCCGAGCTCGGCGGCGGCGAAGTCCTGCAGGCGCCGGTCGACGGTCAGCGACAGGTCGCGCGGCTGCGGCTGCCGGTCGAGGACGTCGTTCACCAGGTCGCGGATCGGGTTCGGGTCCGCCTGGCCGACGAGAAGGTCCTCGAAGGCGCGCTCCAGCCCGGTGCTCCCGAACCGAAGGCTGGAGTACCCGATGACGTGGGTGAAGGCCGGATCGGCATACGTCCGCCGGCTCAGGCCGTCGATCACCTGGGAGGAGGCGAGGACCTCGCCGTTGGCATCGAAGATCGTTCCGCGCAGCAGGCTGCGCCGCGCGGCGATGACCTCGGGGTTGTCCGTCCGCCGGGCCAGGGCCGGTGCCTCGACCACCTGCCACCAGACCAGCGAGCCCGACACAAGCGCGAATGCCACGACGAGGTAGAAGCCGAGGCGACGGACGTTGGTGGCGATCACGTCGCCGGCTCCACGTCGGTGCCGAGGGCGCGCCGATGACTGATGGCCAGGAGGATGCCGATCATCAGGAAGCTGGCCAGCACGCTCGACCCGCCGTAGCTGACGAACGGCAGGGTGATGCCGGTCAGCGGGA
>DATAKU010000125.1:0-11077 GCA_036261425.1 Candidatus Limnocylindria bacterium
TGGGCATCCTCGCCGCGCTGTCAGCTGCGGTGGTGGCGGCTCGGCTGAACGGGGCGACCCTCGACATCGGCAACAGCTACGAGCTGTACGTGATTGCCGCGGCCGTCGTGGGTGGCACCTCGTTCGCCGGTGGCATCGGCACCATTCCCGGTGCGGTCCTCGGTGCCTTCGTCATGCAGGCACTCTCGTACGGACTGAGCTTCATCGGTGTGAACTCGCCCGGACAGAACGTCGTCGCGGGGATCGTGCTCATCCTCGCTGTGGCGTTCGACACCTGGAACCGCCGGCGGGCTGGGCGGTAGCAGAGGAGGCAGCAGTGAGCGGAGTGCCACAGCCCGACCCGACGCCGCTCGTGGAGATGCGAGACATCCAGGTCTCCTTCGGTGGTGTGCGAGCAGTCGACCACGTGAGCATCGACCTGCACGAAGGCGAAATCGTTGGGCTCGTCGGCGGGAACGGTGCCGGGAAGTCGACCCTTATGAAGGTCCTGTCCGGCGCCCTGATCCCCGACTCGGGGGAGGTCTCCGTTCGTGGCGAGCCGGCGCACATCGCAAACCCTCGCGATGCCAAGACGTACGGGATCGAGACGATCTACCAGACTCTCGCCCTCGCCGACAACCTCGATGCGCCAGCCAACGTCTTCCTCGGACGGGAGCTGACGCTGGGCATCGGCTCGCTCGACGACAGCGCCATGGAGAATGCGACTCGCCGCGTCATGAACCGCCTGAATCCGAACTTCCAGTCGTTCAAGACGCCGGTCGTGTCGCTCTCCGGCGGGCAGCGCCAGTCGGTGGCCATCGCCCGCGCGGTGGAGTTCAACGCGAAGATCATGATCATGGACGAGCCCACCGCCGCGCTCGGTCCGGCCGAGACGGCCCAGGTGCGCGATCTGATCCGGCAGCTGAAGGAGGAGGGCCTCGGCATCTTCCTCATCAGCCACGACATCCACGACGTGTACGACCTGTCCGACCGGATCAGCGTCATGTACCACGGTCGGATCGTCGACACCGTCCGCAAGGAGGATGTCGACACCGATGCCGTGCTCGGGATGATCATCCTCGGCAAGCGGCCGGGTGAGGTGACGCGGGAGGAGCTTGCCTCGCTCACGGGCTGACGCGCCCGTTCCCTGACGCGGGTCGCCAGCCTCGGCGCCCGTTGCACGCTGCTGGGAGTATCGGCCAGGAAGTGGCCGTTCGTGGTCCGCTGCCGGGACGGACAGCCAGGATGGGGGCTGGTGCCTGGCCGTTCGTCCCGAGGGAGAGCCAAATCGGCCAAAGAGTGGCCGATACTCCCACGGGCGATACAAGCGACCGACCGCGCGCCCGCCGACGCTGCGGCGCCCGGGATCACCTCTCGCGATCGGCGGCCCAGATCCGCTGGTTGACCAGGTTCTCCAGCCGCTCCTGACCGCCTGAGACTGGCCGGGGATCGATCTCGCCGCCGACCACCCGCTGCTCGAGCTCCGTGAAGGTGAGGTCCCCGTCGAGGATCCCGACCCCGAGCTCGCCGTTCCAGCCCGCGTAGCGCTCCTCGCGGAGCCGCTCCAGCTCCCCGTCCTCGACGATGTCGGCCGCGACGAGCAGCGCCCGGGCGAGCGTATCGATGCCGCCGATGTGCGCGTGGAACAGGTCGTTGCGATCGATGCTCTGGCGTCGGAGCTTCGCGTCGAAGTTGAAGCCGCCCGAGGCGAAGCCGCCGGCTCGCACGATCTCGTACATCGCCAGCGCCAGCTCGTCGACCGAGTTCGGGAACTGGTCGGTGTCCCAGCCGTTCTGGTAGTCGCCGCGGTTGATGTCGATCGAGCCGAAGATCCCGCGGCTGAGGGCGACCGCCACCTCGTGGTGGAAGCTGTGGCCGGCCAGGGTGGCGTGGTTGACCTCGATGTTCACGCGGTACTCGTCGGTCAGGCCGTGGCGTGAGAGGAAGGCGTCGACGCTGGCGACATCGTAGTCATACTGGTGCTTCGTCGGCTCCTGCGGCTTCGGCTCGAGGAGGAGCAGCCCGTCGAAGCCGATGCGATGCTTGTGCTCCGCGACCAGGCCCAGGAAGCGGGCCAGCTGCTGCTCCTCGCGCCGCAGGTCGGTGTTGAGGAGCGTCTCGTAGCCCTCGCGACCGCCCCACAGCACGTAGTTCGCGCCGCCCAGCCGATGCGTGGTCTCGAGCATCGCCTTCACCTGGGCCGCAGCGTAGGCGAAGACCTCGGGATCGGGGTTCGTCGCCGCGCCGGCCGCGTAGCGCGGATGACCGAACAGGTTCGCCGTGCCCCACAGGAGCCGGATCCCGGTCCGCTCCATGTGCTCCTCGATGGCGGCGGTCACCGCGTCGAGGTTGGCGCGCGACTCGGCGAAGGTGCGCCCCTCGGGGGCGACGTCGCGGTCGTGGAAGGTGAAGAACGGCACGCCCAGCCGGGCGACGAAGTCGAAGGCGGCGTCGACCTTGGCGCGCGCGGCGTCCATCGGCTCCTGGCCGGCCGCCAGCCAGGGTCGGTCGAAGGTCCCGACCCCGAACACGTCGGAGCCGGGCCAGTTGAAGGAGTGCCACAGGCAGACGGCGATGCGGAGGTGCTCCTCCATCCGCCGCCCCAGCACTTCTCGATCCGGGTCGTAGACCCGATAGGCGTAGGGTTCGTCTGCGTCGAGTCCGCCGAAGCCGATGCGCTCCGGCACGTCGGTGAAGAAGCCAGTCACGCCGATCCTCCCACGTTCCGAAGAGGACGCGGACACGTCCGATCTGACCCTAGCAGAACCCTTTGTCGATGAGAAGCACAAATCCGCGGCGACGTCAGGCGGTCCGCCTCAGGACGAGCCTCGTGAGGTCATCGCAGGCATCCGCACCGGCGCGGTGCGCGTCGAGGCCATCGACCAGCGACGGGAAGCCCATCGGCAGGAGCCGG
Source organism: Candidatus Limnocylindria bacterium (assembly GCA_036261425.1). GTDB lineage: Bacteria > Chloroflexota > Limnocylindria > QHBO01 > QHBO01 > JACDBZ01. The sequence goes on from DATAKU010000125.1 coordinate 2,894, forward strand.
TGGTGCGTGTGCTACGGTTGCCCCGCCCGCTGGGCAGCATCGGTCAACAACAGCGCACGCGGCCCCACGTGTCCACGGCCATCGGCGCGAACAGCACCATCTCCGGAGGGAGCTTGGGACTCTTCGACGGCCTGCTCGGCCTCCTCAGCCACGACGTCGGCATCGATCTCGGGACCGCCAACACCCTCGTCACCGTGCGCAACCGCGGCATCGTCATCAGCGAGCCATCGGTCGTCGCCATGGACACCCGGACGAAGCGCGTGCTCGCCATCGGCGCGGAGGCGAAGCGCATGGTGGGGCGCACGCCGGCCAGCATCGTCGCCATCCGCCCGCTGCGCGACGGGGTCATCAGCGACTTCGACGTCACCGAGCAGATGATCCGGTACTTCATCAACAAGGTGCATGACCGATACGCCCGCATCCCGCGGCCGCGCGTGCTCGTCGGCATCCCGTCGGGCGTGACCGAGGTCGAGAAGCGCGCCGTCCGCGACGCCACCATCAACGCCGGCGCGCGCTGGGCGCGCCTCATCGAGGAGCCGATGGCCGCCGCCATCGGTGCCGGCCTGCCGGTGGCCGAGCCGTCGGGCAGCCTGATCGTCGACATCGGCGGCGGCACGACCGAGGTCGCGGTGGTGAGCCTTGGCGGGATCGTCGTCAGCCGCAGCGTGCGCATCGGCGGCGACGAGATGGACACCGACATCGTCAGCTTCGCCAGACGCGAGTACAACCTGCTCATGGGCGAGCGCACCGCCGAGGACATCAAGATCGCCGTCGGGTCAGCTTATCCCGGTGCGATCGGTGAGGACCGCACCGTCACCTTCCGCGGTCGCGACCTGCTGACGGGGCTGCCCCGCAGCGTGGAGGTCAGCGGTGACCAGATCCGCGAAGCGTTGGAGCCGTCGATCGTGCAGATCGTGGATGCCATCAAGGAGACGATCGAAGAGACGCCGCCCGAGCTGGTGGCCGACATCATGGACCAGGGCATCGTGCTGGCCGGCGGCGGTGCGCTGCTGGCCGGGCTGGACCGGCGTGTGGCCGAGGCGACCCAGATGCCGGTGCACGTCGCCGACGACCCGCTCACCTGCGTCGTGCGGGGCACCGGGCGCGTCCTGGAGGATCTCGACACGCTCGAGCGCGTGCTCGTCAGCGAGCAGTACACCCGGGCCCCACGCTGATGGCCACGTTGGCTGCGTCGATCGTATATCCGATATATACGACGGCGCCCTAGGCCAGCACGCCGATGTACGGGCCGCCAAGCCCGAACCGCCGCACCCGGGCCGGCCTGTGGTTCGCCGGCTTCACCATCGCCAGCCTGCTGATGCTGCTCGCCAGCTCCACGGCCCCGGCCCAGCTCCTCCAGCAGGCCACGACCCGCGCCCTCGATCCGGTGCGTCAGACGATCACCGGCGTGGGCGAGGCGGTCGCCGGCGTGTTCGGCGCCATCGGCGAGATCGACCGACTGCGAGGCGAGAACGCTGACCTCCGGCGCGAGCTGGCCGGCGCCGAGCAGCGGATCGCGGAGCTCACCGAGGCCGCGCGCGAGAACGAGGAGCTTCGCCAGCTGCTCGGCGTCCGCGAGGCGCTGTCGATGACGACGCTGCCGGTGCGGGTCATCAGCCGCGATCCGTCGAACTTCGCGTGGGAGGCCGGCATCGACGCGGGAACGGCGCACGGGCTGGCGGTTGGTATGCCGGTCGTGGCCAACGCGGCCGGCAGCGGCGCATTGGCCGGGACGGTGGTCGGCGTCACCGAGGACACCGCCCGGGTGCGGTTCATCGTCGACACGCGCTCGCGCGTCGTGGCGCTGGACCAGGCCAGCCGGGCACTCGGGGAGGTTCGGGGGCAGGCCGGCGGCCAGCTGGTGATGACGAACATCCCGGTCACCGAGACGGTCGAGGTCGGCGACACGATCGTGAGCGCGGGCCTGACCTTCGGCGAGGAGGCCAGCCGCTACCCCGGCGGCCTGCTCATCGGCACGGTGCAGGCGGTCGAGCCGGACCCGAACGCCCTGACCCAGACCGCCTTCGTGCGCCCCGCCTTCGAGCCGGCCTCAGCCGAGAGGCTCCTCGTCGTGCTGGAGTTCAGCCAGGGCTGAGACGGCTAGAATTGCGGCTGTCCCCGAGGAGAGCACATTGACCGATCGCGCGCGAGTGCGCATCCATCCCACTGCGGAGGTCTCGCCAGAGGCCGTCGTCGGTGCCGGAACCAGCATCTGGAACCAGGCGCAGGTGCGTGAGCGCGCGCAGATCGGTGCCGGCTGCGTGATCGGCAAGAACGTGTACGTCGACTTCGACGTCGTCGTCGGGGATGACGTGAAGGTCCAGAACAACGTCAGCCTGTTCCACGGCGTGACGGTCGAGGACGGCGTCTTCATCGGTCCCCACGTGTGCTTCACGAACGACAACATCCCGCGTGCCATCAACCCGGACGGATCGCCCAAGACCGATGCGGACTGGGAGGTGAGCCCCATCCTGGTCCGTCGCGGCGCGGCGCTCGGCGCCAACAGCACCATCCTCCCCGGCGTGACCATCGGGCGCTGGGCCCTGGTCGGCTCCGGCAGCGTCGTCACGCGGGACGTGGCCGACTACGAGCTGGTGGCCGGCAACCCCGCGCGACGGCTGGGGAGCGCCTGCCCCTGCGGCCAGCCGCTGCGTGACGTCGACGGGAAGCCGTTCGGTGGCCGCTGCCCGCGCTGCGGCAGTCCGTTCCCGCCGGAGGAGGCCGAATGAGGGTCCTCACCGTCGTCGGCGCGCGCCCGCAGTTCGTGAAGGCGGCGCCGGTCTCGCGCGTCCTGCGGGAGCGGCACGAGGAGGTGCTGGTGCACACCGGCCAGCACTACGACGACGCCATGAGCGCCGCGTTCTTCCGCGACCTCGAGATGGCGCAGCCCGACGTCAACCTGGAGGTCGGCAGCGGTCCGCACGGGCGGATGACCGGCGAGATGCTGCAGCGCCTCGAGCCGGTGATGCTGGAGCGAGAGCCCGACGGCGTGCTGGTGTACGGCGACACGAACTCGACCCTGGCGGCGGCCGTCGTGGCGGCCAAGATCGCCTACCCCGGTGGCCGGCGGCCGTGGTTGGCGCACGTGGAGGCGGGCCTTCGATCGTTCAACCCGCGCATGCCCGAGGAGCGCAACCGCGTCGTGGCGGACCATCTGTCCGACGTCCTCCTGGCCCCGACCGCCGTGGCCATGGCGCATTTGGCACGCGAGGGACTGGCGGCGCGCGCGGAGCTGACGGGCGACGTGATGGTCGATGCCCACGCCTGGGCCGCCGAGCGCGCCGACGCTCACCTGCCCGACCTTGCCCGGCGGCTCGAGCGCTACGTGCTGCTGACCATCCATCGCGCGGAGAACGTGGACGACCCGGAGCGGTTCGGCCGCATCTGCGAGGGCCTGGCGATCGACCTGCCGGTCGTCTTCCCGGTCCATCCCCGCACGCGGGCCGTGCTCGAGCGCGGTCTGCACGGCCTTCCACCGAACGTCCATGCCATCGAGCCGGTCGGCTTCCTGCAGATGGTCGCCCTCGAGGCGCGCGCCGGCGTGATCGCGACCGACTCGGGGGGCGTGCAGAAGGAGGCCTACCTGTCGGGCGTGCCCTGCGTCACCCTGCGCTCGGAGACCGAGTGGACCGAGACGGTCGAGGCAGGCTGGAATCGCGTGGTCGATGCCGACCCCGCGGCGCTCCGCGAGGCGCTGGCCGACTCGGCATTCATGAACCGCGACAAGCCGCGGCCGCCGCTCTACGGTGACGGTCGCGCCGCCGCCAGGATCCTGGCGGCGCTGGAACGACACCACGCAGCCGCGCGACAGCCGCGCGCAGAGGAGGCCGTCACGCGATGATTCCCATCGCCCGCCCGCAGATGGGCACCGAAGAGAAGGAGCGCGTGTGGGAGGCGCTCTCCTCCGGATCCCTGGCCCAGGGCCCGCGGGTCCGCGAGTTCGAGGAGGCCTTCGCCGCCCACATCGGTGCCGATCATGCGGTCGCCACCAGCTCCGGCACGACCGCGCTGCACCTGGCGCTGCTGGGCTACGGCATCGGCGAGGGGGACGAGGTCATCACCGTCCCGTTCACGTTCATCGCCAGCGCCAACAGCATCCTGTACACCGGCGCCCGGCCCGTCTTCGTCGACGTCGCGGCCGACGACTTCACCATGGATCCGGCGCTGGTGGAGGCGGCGATCACACCGCGCACGAAGGCGATCATGCCGGTCAGCCTGTACGGCCAGCCGGCCGACCTCCCCCCCATCGCCGAGATCGCGGAGCGACGTGGGCTGGCCATCGTCGAGGATGCGGCGCAGTCCCACGGCGCCGCGATCGGGGAGCGGAAGAGCGGGACATGGGGCGCCGGGACATTCAGCTTCTACCCGACCAAGAACATGACCACCGGCGAGGGCGGCATGGTCACCACCAACGACGCCGACCTGGCCGATCGGATCCGGCTCCTGCGCGAGCACGGCATGAAGGTGCGCTACCACCATGACGTGCTGGGCTACAACTTCCGCATGACCGATATCGCCGCCGCCATCGGCCTTGCCCAGCTGCCGAAGCTCGAGGGCTACAACGCCCGACGACGGGCCATCGCCGCGCGCTACGACGCCGAGCTGCGGGGCGTCGTCACGCCACGCGTGCGGCCCGGCGTCACGCACGTCTACCACCAGTACACGATCCTGGTGCACGAGCGGGACGCCTTCGCCGAGCGGCTGAAGGAGCGCGGCGTGGGCAGCGCCATCTACTACCCCATCCCGGTCCATCGCCAGAAGCCGTTCCTGGCCCTGGGCTATGGGGGCGTCAGCTTCCCGGTGACGGATCGGCTCACCGAGCAGGTGCTCAGCATTCCGGTGCACCCGTCGCTGTCGGACGAGGAGGTCGACACGGTCATCGGCGCGGTGAACGAGACCGCGGCCGAGCTGGGGCCGCTGGCCGCCGCGGAGGCCGTCGGCTCGTGAGTGGCCCCCGACCACTGCGGGCCGGGGTCATCGGCCTGGGGATGATGGGACGCAACCACGTCCGCGTCTGGGACGAGCTCCAGGGGGTGGAGCTCGTGGCCGTGGCCGATCCCGATCCGGTCGCCGTGGAGAGCGGCACGCACCGCCGGCGCGCCAGGGGCTGCGAGGACGCCGAGCGCATGCTGGCCGAGGAGGAGCTCGACCTGGTGAGCATCGTCGCGCCGACCAGCCTCCACCTGCCGCTGACGCTCGCCGCCCTCCGGGCCGGGGCGAGTGTCCTGGTCGAGAAGCCGATCGCCGCCACGCGCGAGGAGGCGACCGAGATGATCGCCGCCGCGGCGGCCGCGGGTCGGCTCCTCACCGTCGGCCACATCGAGCGCTTCAATCCCGCCATCCTGGAGCTCCGCCGTCGCCTGGCCGACGGGGAGCTCGGGCGCATCTTCCAGATCAGCGCCCAACGGCTCGGACCCTTCCCGGCGCGGATCCGCGACGTCGGGGTGGTCGTGGACCTCGCCCCACACGACCTCGACGTGATGCGCTTCCTCATCGGCTCGGAGCCGGTGCGCATCTACGCCGAGACCGAGCGCCGCATCCACACCGATCACGAGGACCTGTTCCATGGCGTGATGAAGTTCGCCAACGGGGTTGTCGGCGTCCTCGACATCAACTGGCTGACGCCGACCAAGCGGCGCACCCTGACCGTGACCGGCGAGCGCGGCATGTACGTCGCCGACTACATCGCCCAGGATCTCGTCTTCTACGCCAACCCCGAGGCCGAAGGCACCTGGGAGAACCGGGGCGTGACCTCGGTGGCCGAGGGCGAGATGACCCGACGCTCGATCCAGCGCCAGGAGCCGCTTCGCGTCGAGCTCGCGGCGTTCGCCGACGCGGTGCGGAACGGCGGTCCGCCCCCGGTCGAACCTCACGACGCGATGGTGGCCCTGCTGCTGGCACGCAAGATGGTCGAGTCGGGCCTTTCGGGCCAGGTGATCGCCGGGCCGGCGCTGGAGGAGGTCCTGTCGTGAAGATCGTGGTCGTCGGGCTGGGGCACATCGGTCTGCCGCTGGCGGTGCAGTACGCCTCGCGTGGGCACGAGGTGCTCGGCGTGGACGTGGCACCGCACATCGTGGAGGCCATCAACCGCGGCGAGTCGCCGCACCGCGACGAGCAGACGCTCATCGAGCGCGTCCCGCAGCTCGTGGCCGACGGTCGGCTGCGGGCCACGACCTGGCACGACGCCGAGGCCGTGCGCGAGGCCGAGGCGATCGTCGTCATCGTGCCGGTGGTCGTGGACGCCGAGCGTCAGATCGACTACGGGCCGATCGACGCGGCGACCCGCGATATCGCGCGCCACCTCGGTCCGGGCACGCTGGTCGTGTACGAGACGACGCTGCCGGTCGGCACCACCCGCAACCGCTTCGGACCGATGCTGGCGCAGGGCAGCGGGCTCCAGCTCGACCAGGATCTGTTCCTCGCCTTCAGCCCGGAGCGCGTGCTGGTCGGCCGCGTGTTCCTGGACCTGCGGCGCTACCCGAAGATCGTCGGCGGCACCAGCTCCGAGAGCACGCGCCGCGCGGTCGATCTCTATCGGTCGGTCCTCGACGAGGGCACCGAGGTGTGGGCCGTGACGAACGCCGAGACGGCGGAGATGACGAAGCTGGCCGAGACCACCTACCGCGACGTCAACATCGCCTATGCCAACGAGCTGGCCCAGTTCGCGGCGCGCAACGGGATCGACGTGACCGAGGTGATCGGCGCGGCCAACTCGCAGCCGTACAGCCACATCCACCAGCCCGGGGTCGGCGTCGGCGGCCACTGCATCCCGGTCTACCCGCACTTCCTGTTCAACGACGATCCGCAGCTGCGCATCCCGCCGCTGGCACGCGAGATCAACGAGGGAATGGGCGCGTTCGCCGTCGACGTGATCGAGGACCGCGTCGGCTCGCTGGACGGGCGGCCGGTCCTGCTGCTCGGCATCGCTTACCGCGCCGACGTGCGGGAGGACGCCTTCAGCTCGGCCTTCAAGCTCCGCGACGAGCTCCTGGCCGCCGGGGCGCGGGTCTACGCCCACGATCCGTACTTCGGTCCCGACCATCTGCGCCGGCTGGGCTTCGAGCCCTTCGACCTCGACGCGCCCGAGGAGGTCCACGTCGCGGTCCTCCAGGCCGCGCACGAGATCTACGGCGACCTGGATCCGGCCCGACTGCCCGGGCTCCAGCTCTTCGTCGACGGTCGGAACGCCGTCGAGCGGGCCCGCTTCGCCGAGGCCGGCGTGGACTATGTCGGCATCGGTCGCTGAGGCCGGCGACGAGGCGACCATGCCGGGCGTCGGGCTGGCCGCCGGACGCGGCGTGTGGGTGGTGCTGCCGACCTACAACGAGCGGGAGAACCTGGAGGCCATTGCCGAGGCCATCCTCCGCGCACTGCCCGAGGCCTCGCTGCTCGTGGTCGACGACAGCTCCCCGGACGGGACCGGCGAGCTGGCCGATACCGTGGCGGCGCGCGAGCCGCGCATGTCGGTCCTTCACCGCCCCGGCAAGGAGGGGCTTGGCGTCGCCTATCGCGACGGGTTCCGCTGGGTCCTGGAGCGGCCCGAGGTCCAGGCCGTGGTCCAGATGGACGCCGACTTCAGCCACGATCCGGCCGACCTGCCGCGGCTGCTGACGCCGCTGATGGCCAACGCCGACCTGGCGCTCGGCACGCGCTACATGCCCGGCGGCGACACGGTCGGCTGGCCCTGGTATCGCAAGCTCGTCAGCCGCGGCGGCACGCTGTTCGCCCGGACCGTGCTCCTGCTTCCGTACCGCGACCTGACCGGGGGCTTCAAGGCCTGGCGGCGCGAGCTGATCGACGCCATCCGGCTGCGCGAGACCTCCGGCTCGGGATACGGCTTCCAGATCGAGACCACCTGGTGGGCGCATCGGCGTGGCGCCACCATCGTCCAGGTGCCGATCGTCTTTCGAGCACGCGTCGCCGGCGCCTCGAAGATGAGCGGGAGCATCGGGCACGAGGCGATGCTCCTGGTTCTGCGCCTTCGCTGGCGCGCCATCGTCGATGGCCTCCGTCGCCGGTAACGTCTCCCCGCGTGCGGCAGGCATCGCCATCGGCTAGCATGGCGCCTCGCCTCACCCTGAGCGGCCGGGCGTGGCCGCGCCCCAGCCGCCGCATGACTTGAGCCGATGACCCTGAGATCCCGACCCGTCCTCGATCGCAAGCACCGCCCGCGCTGGCAGGACG
>DATAKU010000136.1:0-16482 GCA_036261425.1 Candidatus Limnocylindria bacterium
CCCGGGTGGCCCATCGCGGCCCATGCGTGGCCGGTAGTGATCCGCTCCTGGGAACGACAGGCACTTCCTGGCCGTTACTCCCAGGGGCGGACCAACGGGCGCCGCCCCGCCGCACCGCGCTCCGCAGCGGCGACCGAATCGGCCCTCAGAGCACGATGATCCCGTCGCGCCCCGGGTCACGGCCCGCGGCCAGATCGGCCATCAGCCGACGCGTGTCCAGATCGAAGCCGGCGGCAAGGGTCGACCGTGCCTCCGCCAGGCTGCGTCGGTTCGCATGCGTCCCGGCCACCACCACGATCAGCCGGGTCGCGCCGATGTCCCGCGCCTTGAGCTGAGCTGCCCGCACCTGCGCCTGGAGATCCATCAGTCGCGTGATGACCTCCACGGCGATGCGCTCAGCCCCACGAACGAGCAGCACGTCCACCGCGCGCAGGTCACCGGGATCCGGCACCACCGCCTCCAGGGTCACCTTCCACGCGCGACCGACCCTCGCGACGAAGGCCGCGACCAGCCGCGCCTGCGCTGCATCCCTCAGGCCGCCACCGACCGGGAACAGCTTCACCGACAGCCGCAGGCCGACGGCCGCCGCGTGCATCGACAGCTTCTCCCCGGTCAGCCGGCGCGACCTCCCGAGCTCGCGGCGGGAGATCTCCGACGCCGACACACCGATGCTGGCGCCCACCTCCCTCAGCGTGAGGCCCTTCACGTGGCGCGCGGTCCTGAGCTGGTCGCCGATCTCCCGGGCGAACCGCTCCCAGACGCGTCGTGCCTCGTCGATCCCACGAATGCGTCCAACCATGCACCGATGATGGCGCGCGGCACTTACCACTCGCGTACCAGCGGCTTACCGGCGGCCGCGGCCCGGGCTGGAGACCGGACGACCGATGCGGTTGTACCGCTGCTGGGAGTCTCGGCCAGGAAGTGGCCGATTTGGTACGCGCCTGGGACGAACGGCCAGGCTGAAGGGGCGTTCTTGGCTGTTCGTAGCCCGGCGCCGGCACAAACCGCCAGGAAGTGGCCGTTACTCCCAGGGGCGAACTAACCGAAGGGGGGCCAAGGGAACAGCGCGACCGGCGCGTTTGCACCGCTGGTTGAGTATCGGCCAGGAAGTGGCCGAATTGGTTCGCGCCTGTTGGCCGTTGCTCCCAGGGGCGAACGAACCGGAGCGCACACAGCCTCGCAGCCCGCCGAGACGCCGAACGCGTGTGCTACGGTGCCCCACCGAACCAACGAACGGCATCACCGACACACCACAGGAGGGACCCGCATGTCGCGACGGTTTCGCGCGATCGGTTTGATGATGAGCATGGGTCTGCTGCTCGCGGCGTGCGCGAACGGCGACGCCGGCGAGAGCGCGGCCGAGAGCGCCGCGGAGAGCGCCGCCGAAAGCGCGGCGGCAAGCGCCGATGAGAGCGCCGCGGAAAGCCAGGCGGCCGGCGGCGACCTGGAGGACACCCTGACCGTCCTCTGCACGCCGCAGGAGGACTGGTGCCAGGTCATGGTCCAGCGCTTCGAGGAGGAGACCGGCGTCGACACCAGCTACGTCCGCCTGTCGTCCGGCGAGGCGCTGGCACGGCTACGCGCCGGGGCCGACGCGCCGGAGTTCAGCGTCTGGTGGGGCGGCCCGGCCGACGGCTTCGTGGCCGCAAACGCCGAGGGGCTGATCGAGCCGTACACCAGCCCCAACGCGGAGGCCATCCCGGCCGAGCAGAAGAGCACCGAGGACGGCGTCTGGACCGGCGTGTACGTCGGCGCGCTCGGCTTCTGCTCGAACGGCGCCGTGCTGGAGGACCTGGGCGTCGACGTGCCGACCAGCTGGGAGGACCTGCTCGACCCGGCGCTCCAGGGCCAGGTGGCCATGGCGCACCCGGCCAGCTCCGGCACCGCCTACACCGCCCTCTACACCCAGGTCCTGCGCCTCGGTGGTGAGGACGAGGCCATGGAGTACATGTCCGGCCTGCACCAGAACATCCTGCAGTACACGAGCTCCGGCGCGGCCCCGGCCGAGATGGCCGGTCGCGGCGAGGTTGCCGTGTCGATCGTCTTCAGCCACGACTGCGTGCGGAACATCGAGGCCGGCTTCAGCGACCTCGAGGTCAGCTTCCCGGAGGAGGGCACCGGCTACGAGATCGGTGGCGTGGCCCTGATCGCGGACGCGCCGGAGCCGAACGCGGCCAAGGCGTGGATCGACTGGTCGCTCGAGGCCGAGACCCAGGAGATCGGTCCGAACGAGGCGGCCAGCTTCCAGCTGCCGACGAACCCGGATGCCGCGGTGCACGAGGCATCGGTCAACCTCGACGAGGTCACCCTGGTCGAGTACGACTTCCAGGCCGCCGGCGAGGCACGCGACGAGCTGACCGCCCGCTTCGAGGACGAGATCGCCACCGCTCCGGTGGACTGACCTCGCCCGCGAAGGGACCGAAGGACCGATGGACTGCGGGGCCGGCGCCATGCCGGTCCCGCAACCACATCCACCGATGATCGACCGATGACGACGACCGCACCGGCCGCCCTGGAGCCGCTCGAGCCCGCCGCGAAGCGGCGCCGGCGCGCGATCGACCCGGCCATGGCGATCGCCCTGGCCCTGGCGGTGGCGTTCGTGATGATCGCCATCGTCTGGCCGATCGTGGCCATGGTCGGCACCAGCCTGTCGCCCGAGGCCTTCCCGGTCTTCGAGCGCTACACGGTCGGGCCGCAGGGCCAGATCCTGGTCAACACCGTGATCCTGGGGATCTCGGTGGCGGCGGTCGGCACGCTCATCGGCTTCTTGTTCGCCTACGTGCAGGTCCGGGTGCCGCTGCCGCGACGCCTGAAGCAGGGCATGCACGTGCTGGCGCTGCTGCCGATCGTGAGCCCGCCGTTCGCGCTGGCCCTCGCGGCGATCGTGCTGTTCGGGCGGGCCGGGATCATCACCCGCGACCTGCTGGGCATCGACTTCAACATCTACGGGCTCCACGGCATGGTGCTGGTGATGAGCCTGAGCTTCTTCCCGGTCGCCTACATCAGCCTGTCGGGCCTGATGCGCGCCCTGGATCCGGCGCTGGACGAGGCGGCCACCGGGCTCGGCGCGTCCCGCTGGCGGACGTTCCGCACCGTCACCTTCCCGCTCCTGCTGCCCGGGCTGGCGTCGGGGTTCCTGCTGCTCTTCGTCGAGGCGCTGGCCGACCTGGGCAACCCGATCGTGCTGGGCGGCAACTTCCAGGTGCTGGCGTCGCGGATGTACCTGGCGATCATCGGCCAGTACGACGTCCTGGGCGGCGCGGTGCTCGGGATCCTGCTGCTGGTGCCGAGCCTGATCGTGTACTTCGTGCACCGCTACTACGCCGAGCGGGCATCGGTCGTCTCGGTCACCGGCAAGCCGTCGGGCCGGCCGGCGGAGCTGACGCATCGGCCCACCGCCTTCGTCCTGACCGCGCTGGTGCTGGCCATCTGCGCGCTCATCGTGCTCATGTACGGCACGATCGTCTTCGGTGCCTTCACGAACCTGGTCGGCGTCGACAACACGCTGACGACGAAGAACTTCGAGTTCGTCCTCTTCGGCTACGGGCTCGAGGCGGTGTCCGACACGGTGCTGCTGGCCGGGATCGCCACGCCGCTGGCGGGGCTGCTGGGCGTGGTGGTGGCGTTCCTGGTGGTGCGCGGCCGGTTCTGGGGACGCGGGGCGCTCGACTTCGGGACGATGCTCGGGGTGGCGGTGCCTGGCACGGTCTTCGGCATCGGCTACCTGCTCAGCTTCAACACGCCGGTCGAGATCGGCGGGCTCACCATCATCCCGAAGCTCACCGGCGGGGCGGGGCTGCTGGGCGGGGCGGTCGCGATCGTGCTGGTGTACATCGTGCGCTCGGTGCCCGGCGGGCTGCGCACCGGCGCGGCGGCGCTGCAGCAGATCGACCCGACCATCGAGGAGGCATCGGTGTCGCTGGGGGCCGACCAGGCGACGACGTTCCGTCGGGTCGTGCTGCCGCTCATCCGGCCCGCCTTCCTGACCGGCCTGATCTACTCGTTCGCGCGATCCATGACCGCCATCAGCGCCATCATCTTCCTCACGACCCCGCAGACCCGGATCATGACCCAGCAGATCCTCAACGAGACGAACGCCGCCAGGTTCGGAAACGCGCTGGCCTACTGTGTCCTGCTGATCGTGATCGTGGTGGCCGCGATCGGGGTGCTGTACGCGGTCATCGGCTCGTCGACGCGAACCGAGCGGGCGGCCGATGCCTCGACTGCGGTGGGCGGCATATGACGCGCACCAGCGCCCCGGCAGTCGTCCGCCTGGAGCGCCTGACGAAGCAGTTCCGCTCTCCCGAGGGGCGCCCGGTGATGGCCGTGGACGACGTGTCGCTGGAGTTCTCCGGCGGCACCTTCGTGACCCTGCTGGGGCCGTCGGGCTGCGGCAAGACGACGACGCTGCGCATGATCGCGGGCTTCGAGACGCCGACCTCGGGACGCATCCTGGTGGACGGGGCCGATGTCTCGCGCCGCACGCCGGACAAGCGCGAGATGGGGATGGTCTTCCAGTCCTACGCGCTCTTCCCGCACCTCACCGTGTTCGAGAACGTGGCCTACGGGCTGCGGCTCCGACGCCGCTCCGGCGCCGCGTTGCGGGAGGCGGTCGATCGCACCCTGGAGCTGGTCGGGCTGACCGGCCTGGGCCGGCGCCGGCCGTCCGAGCTGTCCGGCGGGCAGCAGCAGCGCGTGGCGCTGGCCCGCGCGATGGCCATCGAGCCGCGGGTGCTGCTGTTCGACGAGCCGCTCTCGAACCTGGACGCCAAGCTGCGCGTTTCGCTGCGCGCCGAGATCCGCCGCATCCAGCAGACCCTCGGCATCACCTCGGTCTACGTGACGCACGACCAGTCGGAGGCCATGGCCCTGTCGGACGTGGTGGTGGTCATGAACGCCGGCCGGGTCGAGCAGTCCGGTCCGCCCGACGACGTGTACCGCCGGCCGGCGACCCGCTTCGTGGCCGACTTCATCGGTCGGGCGAATTTCGTGGACACGCGGGTGCTCGGCATGTCCGACGGGCACGCTGAGGTCGACCTCTTCGGCCAGCGCGTCCGCGTGCCGGCCGCGCCGGGCGTGTCGGGCGCGGGGCCGGCGACGGTGGTGGTGCGGCCGGAGTCGATCCGGGTCGGCGTGGGCGAGCTGCAGGCCGTGGTGCGCCGCTCGACCTTCCTGGGACCGATGGCCGAGTACGAGCTCGAGGCCGGCGGCCAGCTGCTGGCGGCGGTGGATCCGGACTGGATGGGCCGCGGGCTGCACGACCCCGGGGAGCAGGTGGCCTGGTCGCTGCGCTCGGAGCAGGGGTATGTCCTGCCGCCCGGCACGTCGGAGGAGCTGCCGCCCGAGGAGCTGGAGGGCGAGGGCTAGCCGGCGCGGCTTCGGGCGCTGGTTCGCCCCGGTGAAGATCGGCCACTTCCTGGCCGTTTGTGCCCGCCCTCGGGACGATCGGCCACGTTTGGGCGGTCTGCCTGGCCTCCGTCCCAGGACCGAGCCCATTCGGCCACTCCCTGGCCGATACTCCCACCCGCGGACCAACGGCTCGGCGGTGCGGGTCGAATGACGTAGCTTCCCGCCGGACCGATGACGGAGTTGCTGGGAGGACGGGCGCGGCCACACTGAGGCCGCCCAACTTCACCCCAGACACGGGAGACCATCCTTGCATCGCGTTGTCCGATCCCTGGTCCTCGCCGCGGCGCTGCTGGCCGTCACGGCCACCGCCACGTTCGCCCACGAGTGCTACGTCGTGAACCGCGGCAGCACGGGCAGTCAGCAGTCCGGCACGAACTCGAACGCCTGGCTGTACGTCACGCTTCCCGACCTCGCCATGTTCCTGTCCGATCCGTCCAGCCCCGACGCGCTCCCGCCGCTGAACGCGGAGCAGCTGGAGGACTTCGTGGCCGCGGCCGAGGCGGCCGGCGTGCCCTCCGAGTTCTCGATCTTCCTCGGCGGTCGCCCGCACACCGGCGGCTTCACGATCGCCGACAACGACGGCTTCGAGAAGAACGGCCACGCGGCCGATGGCTCCGGGATGGAGCACTTCTTCGACGCCTGGATGGACGAGGTCATCGCCGCGTACATGGGCGCGCTGGGGGCGGGCGCAAGCTAGCCGCTCGGCGTCCTTCGCATCAGGAGGCCGGCTCTTCGGAGCCGGCCTTCACGCGCTCGTCGCACGGGACCCGTCGGTCCGTCGGCGGGAGTAACGGCCACTTCCTGGCCGTCTGTCCCCAGCACGGACCACAAACAGCCAAGCACGCCCGGTATGCCTGGCCGATCGTCCCAGGAGCGAGCCAATTCGGCCACTTCGTTGCCGATACTCCCAGCAGCGAGATAGCCCACCGATACGGCCGGCCGTCAGTCCCCCACCGCCCCGACCCAGACCATGGCCCGCGCTTCGATGCCGGTCTCCAGGGTGCCCTGCTGCGTCGCGCCGATCACCAGGAGCGTGCCGTCATCGGTGACGAAGGCGTCGTTGAAGTAGGCCTCCGGCACCGGGTCGCCGAGCGGCACCCAGCTCCGCCCGTCCCCGGAGATCCAGGCGCGGGCGCTCATGTCGTCCCCGCCCCCGACGGCGAGCAGGCCGTGCGGCGTCGAGACGAGGGAGCGGGCGTACGCGCCATCGGTCATGCCGGCGACCTGGGCCACCGTCCAGTCGACCCCGTCCTCACTGAACCAGATCCGGCCGCCCTCGCCCTGGAGCGAGCTCCCGGCGAGGACCAGCGTGCCGTCCTCGTGGGCCAGGACGTCGGTCGCCTCGAAGCCGGCGGACTCCTCCGGGTCAGGAGACAGGGTCCACTCCGACCCGTCCGCCGAGGTCCAGACCGCCATGTCGGGCTGCTCCGGGTTGCGGCGCCAGCCAACCGCCACCAGGCCCGGGCCGCCCTCGGCAATCGACCACAGGAAGGCATGCTCGATGTCGGCACCGACGCGCTCCCAGGTCTCGCCATCGCTCGAGCGCCAGACGCCGGCCGTATCGGCGCCGGGCACCCCGCCGACCGCGTACAGGCCGTCACCGGTGGCGACCACGTCGATCATCTGGCCGACCATGTCGGCGCTTCCGTCCGCCTGGCGCCAGGTCAGGCCGTCCTGGCTGAGGTAGGCCGCCGCCAACTCCGTCTCGATGTCGAGCGTATTGCCGCGCCCGACACCCACCAGGCCGCCATCGACCTCCTCCACGGCCGCGATCCCCACGCCCTCGAAGCCCCCGGGCGTCACGTCGCGCCACTCGGCGCCGTCGGGCGAGGTCCACAGGAAGGAGCCGAAGGCGCCGTCGAAGCCGATGGCGACAAGCCCGTCGCCCCCCGGCGCCACGACCGCTCCGCCGGCCGCCGGGTCCGTCTCCGGAACCGCGGCGGGCGTCCACGTCGCCGACGTTGGCACCGATGGGGCCGGCGCCGGCTGGGATGCCGTGGCCGAGGCCGACGGGGCGGCTGACAACGGCGACGCGGAGGGCTCCGCCGCCTCGGACGCCCGGGCGGAGGGGGACGGATCGGTCCCGCAGGCAGTCAGCGTGAGCGAGGCGAGCAAGAGAAGCGCGGCAGGCCGAGTTCGAGTCATCGGCACAAGCATGCCGCAAGGCGCGTACCGTCGGTGACCGATGTCGGACACCCGCCCATCGACTGATCCGCCCAAGGTCGCCGCCCGTATCCGTCGTCGTGAGCATGAGCATCGCCGTCGTCGGTGGCGGCATCAGCGGACTGACGGCAGCGCACGAGCTGAGCAAGGCGGGCCACGCCGTGCGCCTCTTCGAGAAGGAGGGCGACGCCGGCGGGCACGCCACGACGGTGGACGTGGACGGGCAGCACATCGACGTCGGATTCATCGTCTACAACGAGCGGACCTACCCGCGCTTCGTCGGGCTGCTGCAGGAGCTGCAGGTCCCCACCCAGGCCAGCGACATGAGCATGGGCTGCGCCTGCGACGCGTGCGGCATCGAGTACTCGACCCGCGGCCTGGGCGGCATCTTCGCCAAGCCGGGCCAGCTGATGAAGCCCGGCCACTATCGAATGCTCAACGACCTGTTCCGCTTCTACCGCGACGCGCGCGACACCCTCGACGCCGCCGATCGCGGACAGGCCACCGGCCTGACCCTGGACCAGTACCTGGCCGACCGCCGGCTGGGGACCGATTTTGCGAACCACTTCCTGGTGCCCCTGACGGCCGCCGTGTGGTCGACCGCGCCGGACACGATCGGCTCCTTCCCGATCGACTACCTGCTGCGGTTCCTGGACCACCACGGGCTCATCGGCTACGGCAACGCCGTGCAGTGGCGAACGATCACCGGCGGCTCCCGGGAGTACGTGCGACGTGTGGTGGCGGCCCTGCCAGGGGGTTCGGTCGCCACCTCCTCCGCCGTCGCGAGCGTGACCCGGGACGCCGCCGGGGCCACCGTCCGGACCGATGACGGCCGCGCCGAGCGCTTCGACGCCGTCGTCATGGCCACCCACGCCGACGTGGCCCGCCGCCTCCTGACCGATGCGGACGCCGCCGAATCGGCGGCCCTCGGCGGCTTCGAGTACAGCGACAACCGCGTGGTGCTCCACACCGACGAGCGGCTCATGCCCAGCGCCAGCCGCGCCTGGGCGAGCTGGAACATCGACATGGGGTCGTGCTCCGTGCCCGGCGACGCGCTGGCCATGACCTACCACATGAACCGCCTGCAGGCGCTGCGCGGCGCGAAGCGCCACTACTTCGTCTCGGTCAACCCCGGACCGGAGCTGCGGGACGACCGCATCATCACCGAGCGCGCCTGGGCGCACCCGCTCTACACGTTCCAGACCCTGGCGGCGCAGGACCGGCTGCAGGCCCTGCAGGGCCACCGCGCGACGTTCTACGCGGGGGCGCATCTCGGCTACGGCTTCCACGAGGACGGCTGTCGCTCGGGCTACGAGGCCGCGGAGCGTGTCGGTCCGGCGATCGAGGAGCGGGCAGCGTGAGGTCGCACCTGCTGGCCGGGAAGGTGCGTCACCGGCGGGCGCAGCCGTTCTCGTACGCGCTGGAGCACGACGTCTGGTACCTGGCCGCCGACCTCGACGAGCTCGACGGGATCTTCGCGAAGCATCGGCTCATCAGCCGCAACCGGCGCAACCTGCTGAGCTTCCACGACGCCGACCACTGGCTGCCACCGGCTACGGACCTCGCGGCATCGATGCGCGACCACCTGCGGGCCGAGGGCTTCGGGGACACCGAGGACTGGCGGATCACGTTCATTGCCACGCCGCGCGTGTTCGGCTACCAGTTCAACCCGGCGTCGTTCTACCTGGCACGCGACGCCGACGGCACGCTCCGCGTGGTGGTGGTTGAAGTCCACAACACGCACGGTGAGCGGCGGCTCTACACGCTGCGGCCGGAGGAGCGCGGCACCGCTCACGTGGCGGGCATGGAGAAGGACTTCTACGTCAGCCCGTTCATCAGCATGGATGCCGCCTACACGGTCCGGGTCCAGGACCGGCCCGACGAGCTGCGCGTCGTGATCGACGAGAGCGAGGCCGGCGAGCGGCTGCTCCAGGCATCGGTGGTGCTGAAACGCCAGCCGCTGACCGAGCGCGGGCTTGCCCGTATGCTGGTCCGGTTCCCGTTCGTCACGCTCAAGACGATCGGACTGATTCACTGGCACGCCCTGCGCATGTGGCGGCGCGGGGCCACGTTCTACTCGCACGGAGCCGCAGGCACCCGATGACCGATCGCCCGCTGGCCGCCCCCGTTGGCGGCCTGTTCGGAAGCCGCCTCCTGGCCGATGCCGCCGAGCGGATCCTGCTGCGCGCCCTGTCCCGCATCCGCATCGGCCGGCTGACGGTGGTCATGCCCGACGGCCGCCGCCGCGTCCTGGGGGAGCGGGAGTCCGACGTGCAGGGCGAGATTCACGTCCACGACCGCGCGGCGCTGGTCCGCCTCCTCATCGACGGAGAGACCGGTGCCGGCGAGGGCTACATGGCCGGCGACTGGTCCTCCCCCGACCTCGCCGCCCTGCTGCGGCTCGCCGCGCTCAACCGGTCGCAGCTGTCGCTGACCGGCGGCTGGTGGCGCCTGCCCACCCATTGGCTGCGGGTCGTGGCACATCGGCTCAACCGCAACACGCTCGGGCGGGCGCGGCGGAACATCGCCTCGCACTACGACCTGTCGAACGACCTGTACCGCCTCTTCCTGGACGAGACGATGACGTACTCGTCGGCGGTGTTCACGTCGGAGACGCAGTCGCTGGCCGATGCGCAACGGGAGAAGTACCGGCGCATGGCCGCCAAGGCGGGCGTGCGGGCCGGGATGCACGTGCTGGAGATCGGTTCAGGCTGGGGAGGCTTCGCGCTCCACGCCGCCGGCGAGCTCGGAGCGCGGGTGACGACGATCACGCTGTCGGAGGAGCAGCTCCGCCTGGCCCGGGAGCGGGTGGCCGAGGCGGGCCTGTCGGATCTCGTGAGCGTGGAGCTGCGCGACTACCGCGAGGTGCGTGGCCAGTACGACGCCATCGTGTCGATCGAGATGCTCGAGGCCGTCGGCCACGAGTACTTCGGCACCTTCTTCGCCGCCTGCGACGCGCTGCTGCGGCCCGGCGGCCGGATGGCCGTCCAGTCGATCACCTACCCCGATGCCCGCTATGAGGACCAGCGCCGCGGGGCGAACTGGATCCAGAAGTACATCTTCCCCGGCGGGCTGCTGCCGTCGCTGGCCGTGATCGAGCGGTCGCTGGCCGGCACCTCGCTGCTCGTCACCGGGGTGGAGGACATCGCGCCGTCCTACGCGCGGACCCTGGCCGAGTGGCGGCGGCGCTTCATGGCGTCGCTGGACTCGGTGCGGGCGCTGGGCTTCGACGACCGCTTCATCCGGATGTGGGAGTACTACCTCGCCCTGTCCGAGGCCGGCTTCGCCGCCGGCATCTTCCAGGACCTGCAGATCAGCTTCGAGAAGCGCGACGCCTCGTTCCGCGACGGGTAGCCGGTTCGGTCGAGGCCGGCAGCGCCAGCGTTGGTCCGCTCCTGGGAGTACCGGCCACGTCGTGGCCGAATTGGTCCGCGGCTGGGACGACAGCCAAGCTGATGCCTCCTGCCTGGCTGGCTGTAGTCCGCCCCTGGCAACGACGGCCACGTCCTGGCCGATACGCCCACGGGCGAACCAATGACGCGCCGCCCGACCCGTCAGGGCTTCTTCAGCAGCGCGTGGTGGTCGTACCCGTTCTCGCCGTTCATCCCCGCCCCGACGTACTGCGGCATTCCGCCGCCACCGCCCGCCCGGGCCCCGGAAGGCCGCTCCCGCCCGATCGGCACGTCCGGCGCGGGAGGAAGCGCCCAATCCCCAGCCTCGAGCTCGGCGTCGGTCAGGGTGAGGTGGATCCCGTCGGCATCGCTGCCGTCGACGGTGCCCAGGGGGAGGTGGAGGTCGGTGGTGAGCAGCAGCCCCTTCTCGACCACGAAGAAGTGGGTGGCGACTCCCACCACGTCACCGATTCGGGAGCCGTCCGACGTGAAGACGGGCGTCCCGATCGACACGGGTGGCGCCGTTGACATGTTCATCGCATGAGTCACGCCTTTCCGCTCGGGCGCTTCCGATGTTCCTCGCAAGCCGCGTGCCCTCAAGCCTTGACGAGCCGATCGTTCACTCGTACCTTGCCATTCAACATTCGTTGAACGCTAGGCAGGGACTGAATGGTGTCACCACGGCGACGGTCCAGCGCCACGACGCCGGTAGCCGACATGGTGCTCACCGAGGTCGAGCAGCTCAAGGCGGTCAGCGATCCGGTGCGGCTCGACCTGCTGGACGCCATGACGCACGACGCCGAGCGAACCTGGACCGCGAAGGAGCTGGCCGAGCGGCTCGGGACCAGGCAGACGAAGCTCTATCACCACCTGAACCTCCTGGAGGAACGAGGCTTCATCCGCGTCGCCGAGACCCGCCTCGTGTCGGGCATCGTGGAGAAGCGGTACCAGGTCACCGCCCTCAACTTCCGGGTCGACCGCCGGTTACTGGCGGGCAGCGAGGCAGAGGCCCACGTGGGCGGGATGCTGGACGCGGTGTTCGAGAAGGCGCGGACCGACATCCTGGCCGGCGTGCGCGCCGGCCTGATCGGCCTGGGTGACAACGTGGAACAGCGACGCCGGATGACCCTGTCGTTCGGGCACGCTCGCCTCTCGCCCGACAGCGTCAGGAAGGTGATGCGCCAGATCGAGCGCCTCGCCGAGCTCGACGACCTGGACGATGCCGGCGGGGCCGAGTACGGGCTCGTCATCGGCTTCTATCCGCGCGCGGGCATGGAGCACGACCGATGACCGACGGGCACGCGCCGATGGGCGGCAACGTCGGCGTGCGCGACATCCTCCGCATCCGCGACTACCGCTGGCTCCTGGGCGGGCAGGCGGTCAGCGACATCGGCGACGGGATCACCCTCCTGCTGCTCCTGCTGGTCATCAACGAGCTGACCGGCTCGACCGCCGCGCTGGCGCTGATGGCCATCGCGGAGGCGGTGCCGCAGTTCACCGTCGGCCTGGTGGCCGGCGTGTACGTGGACCGATGGAACCGTCGCACCGTCATGCTCGCCGCAGACCTCTTGCGCGCCGTGGTGGTCATCGGCTTCGCCTTCGGCGCCGCGATGGAGCTGCTGCCGCTGCTCTACGTGCTCGGCTTCGTGCAGGCCAGCATCAGCACCTTCTTCCGCCCCGCACGCGGCGCGCTCCTGCCGCGGATCGTGCCGGCCGCGGGGCTGCCCGCCGCGAACTCGCTGGCGCAGGGGTCGATGGTCATCGGCTCCGTCATCGGTGCCGGCATCGCCGGGCTCATCTTCGGCACGTTCGGCTCGGGGGTCGCCGGCTTCGCGATCGACGCGGCGACGTTCCTCGTCAGCTTCGCGTTCGTGTCGCGCATCACGGCCTCTCTCGGCGAGATCCGCCCGGACGGGACGGTCGGCGCTGGCCAGCGCGACGTGCGGCGATCGCTGCTCGAGGGGATCGCCGTGGTCCGCGGATCGCGGCTGCTGGGTGGGACGCTGCTGGCCGCCGCCGTCTCCATGCTCGGGCTGGGGGCCGTGAACGTGCTGTTCGTGCCGCTCCTGATCAACGACCTGGGGGTCTCGGCCACCTGGATGGCGGGTATCGAGCTGGCCCAGACCTCGGCCATGATCCTGGCCGCCGGCGTGGTGGCCATCCTGGCCCGCCGGTTCGCCCCGACCACCATCATCACCGTCGCTCTGCTGGGCGTCGCCGGCTGCATCGGCATCCTGGCGGGCGTGACCGCGGTGTGGCAGGTGCTGGTGGCGCTGTTCATCGTGGGCTGGATGGTCACGCCGCTGCAGGCCATGCTCCAGACCATCGTTCAGACCGCGGCGACCGATGCCACGCGGGGACGAGTCGTGGCACTCCTGCAGGCGTCACTCTCGACCGCATCGGTCGTCTCGATGGCCATCGGCGGGGTCCTGGGTGATCTCATCGGGATCCGGATGGTGTACGCCGGGGCGGCGGTCATCGTGGCCGGGGCGGCGGTCGTGGCCTTCCTCATGTTCCGCGGAGCCCCGCGTGGCACCGCGGCCGCCCCGGTGGTGCCGGTCGAGGCATCCTGAGGCCGCTCGGATTCCCGGCCCGACGGGACGACGTGGGCGCGCCGTCATACGTCGTTTGGCGCACCGGCCGGCGGTCCTTCGCCCGATGGCGAGGGCCCGCCACGGGAGGATGGTTGCGCCATGAGATCGCCGCTTCGCCCGTTCCGCCGGATGCCGCGTCCGACCGGACAGGACCATGCCCGGATTCGGCGCATGGGGCTGCGCCGGGCGCTCGCCGTGCTGCAGGAGGGCGAGCGGGCCAACGAGCGTCTCTACCGCTGGACGCAGCTCCCCGAGCGCGTCAACCCGCGGCCGTTGCGGGGCATCGCCTGAGCCTGGGCTCAGTCATCCGGTTGTGCGTCGCCGATTCCCACGGCGTTGGCCCGACGCTCCCACCACGGGGCCGGGACTCCCGCCGCCAACTGCCCCGAGCGTTCCGCCGCCTCCCGATCCCCGGCCATGGCGGACTGGAGGGCCGCGGAGGCGCGCATGAGGGCGGTGGCATCCGGCTCGGCCAGCACCTCCGCGGACCGCTCGGCGGCCGCGCGGGCCAGGGCGGACTCCCCGGCTTCGGCCCACGCCTCCACCACCGTCTCCAGCGCCGCAAGGTAATGCGGATTCACCATCGGCACGATCGCGTCGATGACGCTCGGATCCGGCGGCCGCGGCCGCTCGCCGTCGGCACGGGCCAGCCATATGCTGATGGCCTCGCGGAGCACGTGCGCGTACGGTGACGGAGCCGCCGGCGCGTGCGCCTTGGCGCCGGCCCACCAGTGCCGATAGCGCTCGGCGATCGAGCGATCCCCGCGGACGGCGGCGATGGCCAGCACGATGACCCAGGTCCGGAACGCCAGCCGGTCGTAGGCGAGGCGCTCGGCGGTCCCGATGACGTCGATCCCGATCGCGAGTGCCTCGTCGCATCGGTCGAGGACCCACAGGGCCTCGCAGCGCGAATAGTCGGCCCAGCCGGCCTGCTCCCGCAGGCCGTGGGCGATGGCGAGCTGTCCCACCTCCTCGAGAAGCGGCAGCGCCGCGGCCGGATCCTCCATGGCGACGTACGTGGCCGACACTCGGCCCGCGCTCACGACCTGGGGCCAGCGGCCCAGCAGGCGCGCCCGATCCGCCAGCCGCGCCCAGTGTTCCGCCGACGCCGCATCGACCTCGTCCCGTGCACTGGCAGCGTGCTCCAGCACCTCGAGTTCGGCGTGGGGGTCATCGGCAGCGGCGGCCATCGCCTCGGCCGCATCGGCTTCGGCGACGACGCCGTCGGACCGGCCCTGGGCGCTCACCGACCAGGCGTGCAGCGCATGGAGCCGTGCCGTGGCGGAGAGCGGCGCCCGGTCGCCCAAGCGCTCCAGCGTCTCGGCCGTCAGCCGCTCAGCCTCGGGGAACCGCATCTGCTGCATGTACGCGTGCGCGAGCGCCGACGCTGCCACAGCGCCGCGGGGATCCTCGCCGTACTCACGCAGCGCCGCCTCCAGTTCGGCGATCCCGGCGGCGAGGTTCGCGCTGGCGGCCAGCACCTCCCCGTGGCGGAGGCGGCGACGCGCGCGGTCGATCGGCGCGCGGTCCGCGTCTGTCAGCCCGACCGCTCGGGCGAAGTGGCGTGCGGCCGCTTCGTGCGCGTTCAGCGCCAGGGCTGCGTCGGCGGCGCGCTCGTACCAGGTGGCAGCGTCGGCGGCGAGCTCGCCCGGGTCCGGGAGACCGGTGGCCAGCGCCGGGCGCGCCTCGAGCGCAGCGGCATAGTGCTCGGCCACGGCCTCGGCGACCACGCCGACGCGGTCGCCGGCGACGTCCGTCAGCCACCGCGCCATCGCAAGGTGGAGCCGCGCGCGCTCCGATCGGGCCAGGGACGCGTCGCCGGCGTCGCGGAGCAGCGCGTGGCGGTAGGCGTAGGCCTCGCCGGTGATCGGGTCGACCGTCGGACCGGCGATGAGCGCCCGCCGGCGCAGCGCGTCCAACCCCTCCGCAGCGGTGTCGACCTGCAGCGGTGCCAGGGCGGCCACCGGAACCCTCCGGCCTGCGACCGAGCCTCGACGCGCCACCAGCCGCGCGTCCGGCGGAAGGTCGTCCAGCTGCGCCGCGTAGATCGCCTGCACCGTCGGCGGGAACGGCACCGATGCCGGCTCCAGAGCCAGCCGCCAGCCGCCATCGTCCGATGGCACCAGCGTCCCGACGCCGATCCAGGTTCGGATCATCTCCTCGATGAACAGCGGCGTCCCATCCGAGCGCTCCAGAATGGCCTCCACCAGCGCGTCGGGCATCGCGGGACCGACGAGCGCCTCGATCAGCGCTCGCCCATCGGTCGGCCGCAGCGGTGCCAGGTCCAGGCGGTCCGCGCCGCTCCAGCCGGGGGACGACTCGAGCAGGCTCGGCCGCGCCGTGACGATCACCAGGCGGCCATGAGCCGTGTCGCCGGTGCCGGCGCGATCGAGGAATGCCAGGAGATCCGGACCCGCCCAGTGTGCGTCCTCCACCAACCAGGCCGCCGGCTGTCCGACGAGGGCGTCGAGGGCCTCGATCCATGCCTCGAACCGCGCTTCTCTCTCGGCGGGCAGATCCGACCCGCCGGTCGGTGTCCGAGTCGTCGGGTTGGTGAGGGTGCGGACTTCATCGGCGACGACGGCGGCCCGCGCCAACGGGAGGCCGGCGGCCACCAGCGCCTCCTCCAGGCGACCTGGTCCTGGCCCCTCGAATAGCTGGGCGACCGTCTCGTACGGGGCCGTGGCCTGCGGCCGGACCTTCGACCGCAGGATGGCGACTTCGCCCGCGCCGGCGTCGGCGAACTCCGCGAGGAGGCGGCTCTTGCCGACGCCCGGCGCTGCCACGACGGTGATCCGTGCCGACCGGCGCAACGACGCACACTCGCGGGCCGCCGCCAGCAGCGTCGCCAGCTCATCGGTCCGGCCGAACATCGGTGCCCGCAGCGATCCGAGTGCCGCCTCGCGCGAGGGCTCGGGCCGTGG
>DATAKU010000142.1:0-8228 GCA_036261425.1 Candidatus Limnocylindria bacterium
ATCGCGGCGGAGCTGTCCACGCCGGTCGGCTGACGTCCGAAGGCACCGGCCGCGCCGCGCCCTCCGGGGCGGCACGGTCGGTGCACGCTGGTAGGCTGGTTCGCACGCAGACGAGGAGCCCGAGATGCCAACCAGGAAGGGGCGCCGGGCCGGCGCCGAGCGGCCGCTGGACGCCGATGAGCTTCGCCGGATCGACGGTTACTGGCGGGCCTCGAACTACCTGAGCGTGGGGCAGATCTACCTGCTCGCCAACCCGCTCCTGCGCGAGCCGCTCAAGCCTGAGCACATCAAGCCTCGCCTGCTCGGCCACTTCGGCACGGTTCCCGGGCTCAACCTCGTCTACGTCCACATGAACCGGGCGATCCGCGAGCGCGACCTCAACGCCATGTACATCACCGGTCCCGGCCACGGCGGCCCGGGGCTGGTGGCCAACGCGTACCTCGAGGGCACGTACACCGAGGTCTATCCCAGCATCACCCGCAGCGCTGACGGGATGGCGCAGCTGTTCCGCCAGTTCAGCTTCCCCGGCGGCATCCCCAGTCACGTGGCGCCGGAGACCCCGGGCAGCATCCACGAGGGCGGCGAGCTCGGCTACGCGCTCGTCCACGCCTACGGGGCCGCGTTCGACAACCCGGACCTCCTGGTGTGCGCCGTGGTGGGTGACGGCGAGGCGGAGACCGGCCCGCTGGCCGCGAGCTGGCACTCGAACAAGTTCCTCAACCCGGTCCGCGACGGCGCGGTGCTGCCGATCCTGCACCTGAACGGCTACAAGATTGCGAACCCCACCGTGCTGGCCCGCATCCCCGACGAAGAGCTGCGCTCGCTGCTCACCGGCTACGGCCACACCGTCGAGATCGTGGCCGGCGACGACCCCGACGACGTGCACCAGGCCTTCGCCGCCGCCCTGGACCGATCGCTCGACGCCATCGCCGAGATCCAGCGGGCGGCGCGCGACGGCAGCGCCGGGCCGGAGCGGCCCCGCTGGCCGATGATCGTGCTCCGCACGCCGAAGGGCTGGACGGGCCCCGAGGAGGTCGACGGCAAGCAGGTGGAGGGCTCCTGGCGCTCGCACCAGGTACCGATGTCCGACGTCCGCGACAACCGCAAGCACCTGAAGGTTCTCGAGGACTGGATGCGCTCGTATCGGCCCGAGGAGCTCTTCGACGAGAGCGGTGCGCTCATCGGCGAGCTGGCGGAGCTGGCGCCGCGCGGGCAGCGGCGGATGAGTGCCAACCCGGTGACCAACGGAGGCGAGCTGCTGGAAGGCCTCCACCTGCCGGACTTCCGCGACTACGCGGTCGAGGTGCCCGAGCCGGGTACCGTCACGAGCGAGGCGACCCGCGTGCTCGGCGAGTTCGTTCGCGACATCATCGAGCGCAACCCGAGCACGTTCCGTGTCTTCGGGCCGGACGAGACCGCCTCGAACCGGCTCCAGGCCGTCTTCGAGAAGACGGACAAGACCTGGGTGGCGGAGCTCCTGGACGGCGACGAGCACCTGGCCGCCGATGGTCGCGTCATGGAGGTCCTGTCGGAGCACCTGTGCCAGGGCTGGCTGGAGGGGTACCTGCTGACCGGCCGCCACGGCCTGTTCAACTGCTACGAGGCCTTCATCCACATCATCGACTCGATGTTCAACCAGCACGCGAAGTGGCTGAAGACCACGCTCGACATCCCGTGGCGCCGCCCGATCGCGTCGCTGAACTACCTGCTCTCCAGCCACGTCTGGCGGCAGGACCACAACGGCTTCAGCCACCAGGACCCCGGCTTCATCGACCACGTCATCAACAAGAAGGCGGAGATCATCCGGGTCTACCTGCCCCCGGACGCCAACACCCTGCTGAGCGTGGCCGATCACTGCCTGCGCAGCCGGCACTACGTGAACGTCATCGTGGCGGGCAAGCAGCCGATGCCGCAGTGGCTGAGCATGGACGAGGCCATCCTCCACGCCACGCGCGGCATCGGCATCTGGCAATGGGCCAGCAACGACGAGGACGGCGAGCCGGACGTGGTCATGGGCTGCGCCGGCGACGTGCCGACGCTGGAGACGCTCGCCGCGGTCGACATCCTGCGCCGGCACCTGCCCGACCTGCGGGTGCGCGTCGTGAACGCCGTGGACCTCATGCGGCTCCAGGACGAGCGCGAGCACCCCCACGGCATGTCGGACCGGGAGTTCGACGCCCTGTTCACCACAGACAAGCCGATCGTGTTCGCCTACCACGGCTATCCGTGGCTCATCCACCGGCTGACCTACCGGCGCACCAACCACGACAACCTGCACGTCCGCGGCTACAAGGAGGAGGGCACGACCACGACGCCGTTCGACATGGTCATGCTCAACGACCTGGACCGCTACCACCTGGTCATGGACGTCATCGATCGCGTGCCGGGGCTGGCGAACCGTGCCTCGCACCTCCGCCAGGAGATGGCCGACCGACGCGTCGAGGCGCGCGCCTACACGCGCCGCCACGGCGAGGACGCGCCGGAGGTGCGCGACTGGGCGTGGCCGGGGACGACGTCCGGCGACAGCGCCCTCACGTAGGGGCGGGCGTCGGGTGCGGGTCCTCGTCCTCAACGCCGGGTCCAGCACGCTCAAGGCGAGCCTGGTCACCGTCGGCGAGCGCGACGCTGCCGACGTGCTGGTCGAATGGCCGGCGGGGCGCGACGCCGACGCGGCGCGGGTCGTGGCCGAGGCGCTCGACCGACTGCCGGCTCAGGCGGACGCGGTGGGCTACCGGGTGGTGCACGGCGGCCTTGCCTACCGAAGCGCGTCGCGCGTCGACGACGGCCTCCTCACCGAGGTCGAGCGGCTTGACCCGCTCGCGCCCCTCCACAACCGGCGGGCAGTGGCGGTGATGCGGGCCGGCCGCGAGGCGCTGCCCGGCCTGCCGCATGTCGCCTGCTTCGACACCGCCTTCCACGCCAGCCTGCCCGAGGAGGCGTGGCGCTACCCGCTCCCCGGGGAGTGGGTCGAGCGCTGGGGCATTCGGCGCTTCGGCTTCCACGGCCTGTCCGTCGCGTGGACGACCCGCCGAGCGGCGGAGCTGCTCGCGCGACCGGTCGACCAGCTTCGTCTGGTCGTCGCGCACCTGGGCTCCGGCTGCAGCATCACCGCCGTCGACGACGGCCGATCCGTCGACACCTCGATGGGACTGACCCCCTACGAGGGACCGATGATGGGCACGCGCTCGGGATCGGTGGATCCCGGCATCCTGCTCCACCTCCTGCGCGAGGGGGTCTCGACCGATGACCTGGCCGAGGGGCTGGCGCACCACTCCGGCCTGCTGGCCGTGGCCGGCATGGCCGGGGTCCGCGAAGTCGAGGAGGCGGCGGCGCGCGGCGACGAGCGCGCAAGCCTGGCGCTCGAGATGTTCGTCCGCCGGATTGCCGCGGCGGTGGCCGGTGCCACAACCACGCTCCCCACCCTCGACGGCCTGGTCTTCACCGGCGGCATCGGAGAGCACTCGGCCACGGTGCGATCGGCCGTCGTCGCACGCCTTGCCTCGCTGGGCGTGCCGTCGACCCTGGCAGAGCAGGGCGGTGACGGCGTCGTCGCCACCGGGCCGCCCGCCGTGATCGTGGTCGAGGCTCGCGAGGATTTGGTCGTCGCCGACGAGGTCGCCGCGCTGGCGTGACGGACCTCGTCAGTGGCTGCCCTCCGCGGCCGGTCCGCCGTCGCCGGCCTGGAACAGCCCGAGCGCCCCGAGGCCGACGTAGTTGAAGGCGTGGGTCACGATCGGGTAGAGCCCGTCCTCGGCGAACCGCATCTCGACGATCGCCCCCTGCGCCGGTGACAGGTCGACCGCCTGCGATCCCCAGCTCCCCTCGTTGCCGCGCTCGAGGTGCACCCCTTCCTTGATCACCTCGTCGAAGATCGTGCCGACCACGTGGAAGCTCGAGTCGATGTTCGGTCCGGCGTTGAGCATGAAGACGCGGACCGTCTCGCCGACCGGCACCTCGATGGGGTGATCGGCGTACTGGTTGGCGACGCCGTTGAAGGTGACCGCGTCCGGCGCCGGCGCGGGGGCCGATGCCTCCTCCAGGCTGACGAAGCCGGCCTGCTCGACCATGTACCACTCGTTCTGGACCAGCGCGAACTCGTGCTCCACCGGCTCGAGGCCACCCTCCGGCTCCACGATCACCATCCCGAACATGCCCGACGCGATGTGGTGGATGGTTGGCGTCGTGCCGCAGTGGTACATGAACACGCCGGCATGGGTGGCGGTGTACTCGTAGACCAGCTCCTCGCCGGGATTGATCGAGCGCATCTCGTCGTTCCAGGCGACCATCGACGAGTGGAAGTCGATCGAGTGCGGCAGCTTGTTCGTCTCCGGGTTGACCAGCGTGATGCGTGCCGTGTCGCCGACCTTCATGCGCAGGACGGGCGCCGGCACGGTATCGCCGAAGGTCCAGACGATCTGCACGATCCCCGGCGCGACGGTCATCTCGCGCTCGGTCACGACCAGCTCGATCTCGTGCACGTCACCGTCGGGCAGCGGTGGGGCGGCCGGGTCGTGGAGGACGTACTCCGGAGCCTCCGGATCGGGCTCCACCTCGGTGTTTTCCGGGGCGAAGCCGGAGCCGCCGTGCGCCACCTCATCGGGGTCGACGCCGGCCACCAGGATCGACCCGGTCATGCCTCCGTCGGCGTGCCCCGGGACCGAGCAGATGTAGCCCAGGCCGGCGCGCGGGACCACGATCTCGCCGGTGACCGTCTCCCCCGCCTCGGCCTCGAGCACGGTGCCGTCGGCGAAGGTGATGTCGTGGAAGATGCCGCCGTCGTTCGTGAAGGTCACCTCATAGCGCCCCGGCTCATCGACCTCGACGCTGGCCGGCTCGAACCCCAGGTCGAAGGCCCGGAAGGCAAGCTCGCCGAGGATCTCGTCGCTGGCAGGCTCGCTGGCTGCCGGCTCGCCGGACCCGGTCGGCGGCGTTCCGCTGGGCTGCTCCGATGCCGGCGCCCCGGCACCGCCGTCACCACCCGTACCGGGTGACCCGGCGCCCAGCACGATGGCGCCGACGAGCAGCGGCACGGCGAAGAGCGCCGCCCCTCCGCAGAACGCGAGGAACAGGACGAGCGGTCGGGGCAGGGTCACGAGTCGGTTTCCTCCGCGTGGCAGGCGTCAACCATCCGGGCAAGAGTGCCGGACGGCAGCGACCGGCTGCAAGCCCCCAGCCGGACAAGACGTGCCGCCGGGGCAGGCGGCGGCACGGGGAGGTGTTGGGAGACGGAGGGTCAGGGCATCGGCGCGTCGGGATCCGAAAGGAGCGAGCGCAGCAGGTCGAGCGGGGTGACCACGCCGATCGGCTGGCCGTCGTCGTTGACCACCACGAGCCGATGGATGTGCCGCGCGATCATCTCGCGGGCGGCCGCCTCGACCGGCTGCTCCGAGTGCACGGTGACGGCGGGCTGGGTCATCAAGTGCCGGACGCGGAGGCGGTCCCAGTTGGCGCCGATCATCTCGCTCGAGTGCGCGACCATGAGGTCGGACTGGCTGATCACCCCCACCACCTGGCGTTCGTGCACGACGGGCAGCCCGCTGACGCGGTACGTCTTCAGCAGGCGCTCGGCCTCGGCCGCCATGTCTTCCGGATCGACGCAGACCGGGTCGATCGTCATGAGGTTGCCAACCCGCAGCTCGGCGGTCTGGGCAGTCATCGGAGCCACCTCCTCGTCCATGCCCGGCCTTCCGTGCCGGATGTGGCCACTCTCGCGGGTGGCGGCGCAACCGGACACGGCCGAACGGCCCGAATTGGAGGACCCATGACCCGAGCGGCTCGGGTCAGGCGCGTGATGCCCCTTCCCACGCCGTCCGCCACACGCGCCACAGGGACGCCGGATCCGAGAGCGGATCGCCGTGGACGCAGAAGAAGTCGGCCGGGCCGCCCTCGTGCAGCACGCCGGCCTGAGGCTCGCCGAGCAGCTCGCCGCCCCGCCAGGTCGCCGCGGCCAGCGCGTCATGCGGCTCCAGCCCCGCCGCAACGAGGCTCTCAACCTCCCAGGCCAGCTGGTTCGCACGCAGCGATCCCCCACCGAAGTCGCTGCCGGTAGCGATGGCCACACCCGCCCGATGCGCGCTGCGGACCGATGCGGTCGCCTGCTCGAGCCGCGCCTCGATCCGCGTCCGCCCCTCGTCGGCGGCGAAGCGCTCGATGGTCGTGGTGCGACCGAAGCTCAGCCACGAGCGCATGACGGCCAGCGTGCTGACCAGGGTCGTGCCGCGGCGGGACATCTCGGTGGCGAGGTCGTCGTCCAGGTCGAAACCGTGCTCGATCGAGTCCACGCCGCCGGCGACCGCGGCGCGCGCGCCGCTGATCCGTCCGGAGTGCGCCGCCACCCGAGCTCCCCGACCGTGGGCCAGCTCGACGACGCGCGACACCTCGTTCGCCGTCCACGGCGAGACGTCGAGGTCCGGCCCGTCCATGTAGAGCTTGAGCAGGTCGGCGCCGTCGTCCAGCTGGCCGGCGGCAGCGGCGACCAGCTCGTCTGCCGTCTCGACGGCCACCGCCGTCTCGATCGGCGCTGAGCCGGCACGGAAGAGCCAGGATCCCGCCGCACGCAGGTAGGGGCGGTCCGCTCGCCCGCGCCATCGGTCGCGGACGCCCAGCGCCAGCGCGCGGGTCCGGCCGTCGTGCGGGTCGGTGCCGATCGGTGAGCCGACATCGCGCATCCAGCGCACGCCGGCCGCCATGCCCATCCTGCCGTTGTGCTCGGCGACCGCCAGCAGCGTCTCCGGCGGGTCCGAGAAGCGCTCGATCCAGTGCGCGCCACCCGGGCCGGTCACGTGGCTGTGGCAATCGACCAGGCCGGGGACGAACGACGTCCCGGCGCAATCGATCACCTCGGTGCCATCCGCCTCCGCCTCGTCGTCGGTGGGGCGGATCCAGGCCACCTTGCCGTCCTCGACCAGGATGCTCATTCCGCGACGCGGAAACGGCGATCGGCCGTCGGCGATCGCGCCGTCCCGGAAGAGCGTGCGACGCGGCTGCATCGGTCCATTATCGGCCGTGGCAGCGGTTCGAAGGCGACGGGGAGGGAAATTCGGCCGCGCCACCGGTAGGCTGGCAGCATGACCGCACGACGCCGTCGCGGACGGCCCCCGCATCCCGACGTGCTGACCCCGGCCGAATGGGCCGTGCTGGACTGGGTCCGTCACGGCGTCCGCAGGGCGGAGATCGCCCGCCGCCGAGGTACCAGCCTGGACGCGGTCAAGTATCACCTCGCCAACATCAGCGGCAAGCTCGGGGTCACCACCCGCGAGCTCCGTCACTGGCCCGGCGTCCCCGCGGCGGGTCATGTCCAGTCACCTCCCAGCAGGAGCACCGATCCGACCATGCCACCCACCACGGCTTCCGTCACGCTGCGCGACATCGGCCAGGTCTCGCTGTCCATTCGCGACGTCGAGCGGGCGACGCGCTTCTATGGCCAGGCCCTCGGCCTGCCGCACCTGTTCACCTTCGGCGACCTCGCCTTCTTCGACGCGGGCGGGGTGCGGCTGTACCTCCACCGCAAGGATCCCGCGGACTGGCAGCCGGGATCGGTTCTCTACTTCCGCGTCGGCGACATCCACGCGGCGGTCGAGTCGCTCTCGGCCCGCGGCGTGACGTTCAGCGGCGCGCCGCACCGGATCCACACCCACGACGACGGCAGCGAGGAGTGGATGGCCTTCTTCGAGGACGGTGAGGGCAACACCCTGGCGCTGATGTCCCGCGTGTCGGAGGCCTGACGGCGCGGGTCCCGTCGCCCGTGGTGCTCCCCGGGGGAGCGTCGTGCCGGTCGGCGGGCCGCCCGTCCGTCGCGGCGCTCCTGATAGGAGCCGCACGACGGAGGAAGCGGCGGTCGACCGTCACAACGCTCCTGTGGCGATCCCGCGGGGCGCCGACGCCCTATTCCACCAGGGATCGGTACAGGTCGACCGTCTGCCGCGCGATGGTCCGCCAGCTGAAGTGCGAGACGGCGCGGCGTCGACCGGCTCGACCCATCACCTGGCGCGTTGACGCATCGGCCATCAGCGCGTTGATGGCGCCGGCCAGGTTTCGTTCGAAGCGATCCGGGTCGATCGGCTGCATCGGGTCGTCCGGACGCAGCTCCACCGGCACCAGCAGCCCGGTCTCGCCGTCGACCACCACCTCCGGGATGCCGCCGACGGCCGACGCCACCACCGGCGTCTCGCAGGCCGCGGCCTCCAGGTTGATGATCCCGAACGGCTCGTAGACCGACGGGCAGCAGA
>DATAKU010000150.1:0-6537 GCA_036261425.1 Candidatus Limnocylindria bacterium
GTCGACCTGACCCAGCGCTTCTGCGGCATCGAGCTGGCCATCCCGATCCTGGCCTCCGCCATGGACGCCGTGGTGGACGTGCGGCTTGCCGGCGAACTGGCGCGGCTCGGCGGGCTCGCCGTTCTCAACCTCGAGGGGGTCCAGGCCCGCTACGACGACCCCGACTCGGTGCTGGAGCGGATCGCGACGGCCCCGGAGGACGAGGTCCACGACCTGCTCGCCGAGGTCTATCAGCAGCCCGTCCGCGAGGACCTGATCGCCGCCCGCATCGATGCGCTGCACGCAACCGGGGCGAAGGCGGCCGTGGCCGCGACGCCGGGTGCGGCGCGACGCTTCGGCCCGTTCTGCGCGGAACACGGCGCGGACCTCTTCCTCGTCCAGAGCCAGGTCAGCAGCGCCCGCCACATCGCGACCGACTACGAGCCGCTCTCGCTGGCCGACTTCACCCGGTTCATGCCGATCCCCGTCGCCGTCGGCAACACGACCAACGCCGAGGCGGCCTTCGCGCTCATGGAGCAGGGCGCGGCGGCAGTCTTCGTGGGCGTCGGGCCAGGTGCGGCGTGCACGACCCGCGAGGTCCTCGGCATCGGTGTGCCGCAGGTGACGGCGATCAGCGACGTCGCGGCCGCGCGCGACGCCTATCTGAACGAGACCGGGCGGTACGTCCCGGTCGTCGCCGACGGCGGCATGCGCCGCGGCGGCGAGCTGGCGAAGGCCATCGCCTCCGGGGCCGATGCGGTCATGCTCGGGTCCCCGTTCGCCGGCGCGCTGGAGGCGCCCGGTCGCGGCTTCAACTGGGGCATGGCCGCGCCCTCGCCGACGCTGCCGCGCGGAACGCGGATCAAGATCGGGACGCGTCTGCCGCTCGAGCAGATCCTGTTCGGTCCGGCCGAGACGACCCACGGCACGCAGAACCTGGTCGGGGCGCTGCGCCAGTCGATGGCCGCCCTCGGGGCGCGGACGATCCGCGAGATGCACGAGGTCGAGA
Source organism: Candidatus Limnocylindria bacterium (assembly GCA_036261425.1). Taxonomy (GTDB): domain Bacteria; phylum Chloroflexota; class Limnocylindria; order QHBO01; family QHBO01; genus JACDBZ01. Next base: position 989 of record DATAKU010000150.1, read on the forward strand.
TGGTCATCGCGCCCGCGATCGCCACGGAGGGCAAGTCCTGGCAGCTGGCCGGTCGCGAGTAGCGGGACCCAACCGCGCGCATTCCTGACGCGCCGCGTCCGGAATCGGTCCGTACGATCGCCGGCATGGACGCGCCGATCCTGACCGAGCTTCAGCTCAACCGCGCGCTGCTCGCCCGTCAGCGGCTGCTCGAGCGTTCCGCCGGCTCCATCGAGGCCGCCATCGAGCAGGTCGGTGGCCTGCAGACGCAGAATGCGCGATCCGGCTACATCGGTCTGTGGTCGCGCCTCTCCGGCCTTGCCCGCGACGACTACACGCGAGCACTGGAGGAGCGGCGCCTCGTCCAGGGATGGCTCATGCGGGTGACGATCCACACCGTGTCGGCTGCCGACTACTGGCCCATGGCAGTCGCGGTTCGCCGCGCGCGCCGCGCGTGGTGGCTCCGAAGCTGGGGCCGCATCGCGACCGAGGCCGACATGGAGCGCACGGCGGACGTCGTGGCCGCCCTGCTCACCGACGGGCCGATGAGACAGCGCGACCTCCAGGCCCGGCTCGCCGACGCCGGCTTCCCGAAGGAGCTCTGGAACGGCGTCGGCCTGTGGCTCGATCTCGTCAGGGTCCCGCCACAGGGCACCTGGGATCGTCCGCGGGCGGACAACTATGGGTTGGCCGTGGATTGGGTCGCTCCCGTCGACATCGGCGAGGAAGCCGCTCGCGAACACCTGCTTCGTCGCTACCTGGCGGCCTTCGGGCCGGCGGCGTTGGCCGACGCCGCCGGGTGGACCGGCCTGACGGTCGGCGAGCTCCAGCCGGTCGTCGAGCGCATGGAGGTCCGCACCTTCCGTGATGAGCGGGGCCGGACGCTGATCGACCTTCCGGGCGCGCCCCTGCCCGATGCCGAGACCCCGGCCCCGCCCCGCTTCCTCGGGTCGTTCGACGCGTGTCTCCTGGTCCAGGCGCGTCGCACCGGGATCCTGCCCGAGGCGTACCGCTCGATCATCTTCGACGTGCGCGCCCCGCAGTCGTTCCACACCTTCCTGCTCGACGGGCGAGTCGCCGGCACGTGGCGCTTCACCGATGGCGACGTGACGCTGGTGCCGCTTCGCAAGCTCACGCCGGCCGAGAGCACCGCGCTCGAGGAGGAGGCGCATCGCCTGGCAGCCTTCGCGCGTGGACCATCAGCGTAGGATGGCGACCATGAACCGATCCGACGTCCAGGAATGGCTCGATCGCTACGTCGAGGCCTGGCGGGCGAATGACCCGACCCTCATCCGCGGGCTCTTCACCGAGGACGCGGTCTACCGCTACCGGCCATACGGGGAAACGCGGGCGTCCCGCGGGCACGCCGAGATCGTCCAGGCCTGGCTCGACGATGCCGACGCGCCCGGCAGCTGGGAGGCTCGCTATGAGCCGTACGCCGTCGAGGGCGACCGCGCCGTGGCCGTCGGCTTCAGCCGCTACTTCGCCACCGGCCAGGAGCCGGAGCAGACCTACCACAACGTCTTCCTGCTGCGCTTCGCGCCGGACGGGCGCTGTGCCGAGTTCACCGAGCTGTGGATGCTCGAGGAGGAATCGTGATCCAGACCACCACCCCGACCGTCGACGGCCGGGTCATCAGCGAGTACCTCGGCGTCGTCACGGGCGAGGCGATCCTCGGCGCGAACATTGTGCGCGACCTGTTCGCTGGCATCCGCGACATCGTCGGCGGCCGCTCCGGTGCCTACGAGGAGGAGCTGCGCAAGGCGCGCCAGATCGCGCTCGACGAGATGGCGGCGGAGGCGACCGCGCGAGGGGCCGATGCGGTCGTCGGGATCGACCTGGACTACGAGACGGTCGGCGGCCAGGGCAGCATGCTCATGGTCAGCGCCTCCGGAACGGCGGTGCGGCTCGGCGCATGACCTCGGCCTGGCGTCGGGCGCTCGCCGCTCCCGCGCGCGGTCATGGCCACGGCCCTCCAGCGAGTCCGGCACGAGCCCAGTGAGTAAACTTCCTCACCATACTGAGTAAAATTCCGCAGGGTGGTGAGTATGGGAAGTGCCACCTCGGCCGCGTCCCAGAGCGGCTGCACTGGGCGGTCCGACTCCTGGCGCCGAAGCCGGGAGAGTCGGTGCTGGAGATCGGAGGAGGAACCGGGGTGTCGGCCGGACTCCTCCTGGATCGACTCGGCAGCGGCTACCTGGGCCTCGACCGATCCCCCACGGCGACGGCGGCGGCCGCTGATCGCCACGCGGACGCGGTCGCGGCGGGACGCGCCGCCTTCCGTCGGGGCGCCGTCGAGAGCGCGGACCTGCCCACCGCAGCCTTCGACGCCATCCTCGCCGTGAACGTGAACCTGTTCTGGACGTCGGACCCGTCGTCGGTCCTCGAGCGGATGCGCGCGTGGCTGCGTCCGGGTGGACGGGTCGCCCTGGTCTGGGAGCCACCGGGCACCTCTCGGGCCGACCAGATCGCCGAGCTCGTGCCGGTGGTGCTGGAGTCCGCCGGATACGCCGTGACGCTGCGCCGGGGCACGACCGCCACGGGGGCGCCGCTGCTCGGCGTGCTGGGCAGGCTGGACTGATGCCGCGCGCACCGAAGGTCTATCGCCGTCCCGTCTACGACGAGATCCTGGAGCGCGCCCACGAACCCCGCCGCTTCATCCAGGTGCTCGCGGGACCACGGCAGGTCGGGAAGACGACGCTGGCGCGCCAGGTGATGGACGCGATCGGGATCCCCGGGCACTTCGCCTCGGCCGACGCCCCCGACCCGGAGGACATCGGCTGGATCTACACCCAGTGGCAGATCGGCCGCCAGGCGGCGCGCAACGGCGGTCGTGCGGGCGGGCTGCTGGTCCTCGACGAGGTCCAGAAGATCCGCGACTGGTCCGACGTCGTGAAGCAGCTGTGGGACGAGGACACCGCATCGGGGATCCCGCTGCGGGTGATGCTCCTCGGGTCGGCGCCACTGCTCGTGCGCCAGGGGCTGTCGGACTCGCTGGCCGGCCGCTTCGAGGTCATCCGAGTCACGCACTGGACCTTCGCCGAGATGCGCGACGCCTTCGGCTGGGAGCTCGACACGTACCTGTTCTACGGCGGCTACCCGGGCGCGGCGGCGCTGATCAAGCGCCACGACCGATGGGAGGGCTACATCCTCGACGCGATCGTCGAGACGAACCTGTCGCGCGACATCCTCATGCTCAACCGGGTCGAGAAGCCGATGCTGTTGCGGCAGCTCTTTCGCCTGGCGTGCTCGTACTCCGGGCAGGTGCTGAGCTACACGAAGATGCTCGGCACGCTCACCGATGCCGGCAACACCGTCACCCTCGCCCACTACCTCGAGCTCCTGGGCGGGGCGGGCATGGTGACCGGGGTGGGGAAGTACTCGGGGTCGGCCGCGCGACGGCGCGGATCGTCGCCGAAGCTGCTGGCCCTGAACACGGCCCTGGTATCGGCCACGGCGCGCACCGGCTTCGCCGAAGCCCGAGCCGACCATGCGTTCTGGGGCCGGCTGGTCGAGACGGCCGTCGGGGCGCACCTCTGGGCGCATGCGGACCCCGATGAGCTGACGTGGTGGCGCGAGGGCAACAGCGAGGTCGACTGGGTGCTGCGGCCCGGGAAGCTGCTGCGCGGGCGCGATGCCCCGGTGGCGATCGAGGTGAAGACGGGCCACCCGCGCGGGAATCCTGGGACGGTGGCGTTCACGCACGCCCACCGCGGGTCTCGGGCGCTGGTGGTGGGCGAGGGCGGCATCCCGATCGAGGCCTTCCTCGGCAGCCACCCCGGGGAGGGGCTCGGAGGCTGACCTTCGGGCCAGGCGCGGCGCGGCGTGGCGTGCTTCGGTAATCCTCCGGCGTCCGGCTCCCGTGGGGAGCGCCCTGGTGACGGAGAGGGCGCGAGGCCTGTCTCAGGGTGGCCTCGTCCGTCACAACGCTCTCCTGACGATCCCCACCGCGCAATGCTCCTCCCCGGAGCGTCGACGAACGGCGCGGCCGTCCGGCGAGCTCCTCCGGCGCCCGGTTCCTGTGCGGAGCGCTCTGTCGACGGAGGGTGCCTCGGGGGCCAGCTCGTCCGTCACAACGCTCCTGTGGCTATCACGCCGCCCTTCGCCGCGATGGAACACGGGTCCGCGTCCCTTGCCCTGGAGCGGCTCGGCGTGGACCGCGCCGAACTTGCTCTGGCGGCGGACGGGGAGCGCCGCAGTCCGCGCTGATACCTAGCCCAGGGGCCAGATCACCTCGGTGCGCAGGTCGGCCTCCGCCACCTCCGAGGGGTCGTCGACGTACGACTCCCACATCGGTCCGCCGAGGGACTCCCCGGACTCGTGCGCCCAGGCCTCGATCGCCGCATAGGCGCCGGGCAGGCCGGCGTACGGGCCGCGGTGAACCAGGATGGCGACGCGGCCACCCGGCAGCTCCGCGGACCCGAGCTCGCCGACCTCCGCCTCCATGAGGGCCGGCACGTTCGGCACGGGCGTCGACACGGGCACGCCGATCTCCACCACCGCGCGCTCCGGACCGAACTCGTGGTAGCGCGCGTACGGCGGGCCGGCCGGCTGAATGCCGAGGTCGGCCAATCGGTGCGCCAGGTTCGCCATGTGCTCGCCGAACAGGGCGGCCATGTCGAGCTCGGACATCGGCTGCGTGGCTCGAATGGCGGCGGCGGGTTGTGGCGTGAGGTCCCGGACCTGGATGTCGGGCATGGGTGTCGTCCTCCTTCGGGGGGCACGCTGGCTGGCTAGACTCTGGCCACCATCATTCTCGACCCGACGGAGCGCCAGTGAACGAGAGTCGAAGGTCACAATCGGCCGACCGGGGGCGCACCGTCCACGGCGAGGCCGCCAATGCCGGCCACCGTGTCCTCGCCCCCGACGACGCCGAGGTCGAGGCCTACCTCGAGCAGGCGCTCCATGCTCCGCCGCCGGAGCGCGCGGAGCCGGAGGCGGTCGCGCAGCCCGACACCGTCGCGGTCCTGGACTTCGGCAGCCAGTTCGCGCAGCTCATCGCGCGGCGGGTGCGCGAGCTGAACGTGTATTCCGAGCTCCTGCCGCATGACACGCCGATGGCCGAGCTCGAGCGGCGGGGCGTCAAGGCGGTGATCCTATCGGGCGGGCCGTCATCGGTGTACGACCCCGGGGCCCCGCGGGCCGATCCGGCCCTGTGGTCCGGCCGCATCCCGGTCCTCGGCATCTGCTACGGCCTTCAGCTCATGGCCCACGAGCTCGGCGGCGAGGTGGTGTCGTCGCCGAAGCGGGAGTACGGACCGGCCACGGTGAGCTTCACCGATGCCGCCGGTGACGGGCTGTTCGCCGGCATCGAGCGCGAGCAGCCGGTCTGGATGAGCCACGGAGACTCGATCCTGAGGCCGCCGGAGGGCTTTCGCGCCACGGCGCAGACCGATTCGACCCCGTACGCTGGCCTGGCCGATCCGTCCCGCAACCTGTACGGCATCCAGTTCCACCCCGAGGTCGTCCACACGCCGCGGGGACGCGACGTGCTGCGCAACTTCGTGGTCGACATCGCGGGCATCGAGCCCACGTGGACGCCGGCCAGCTTCATCGACACCCACGTGGCC
>DATAKU010000054.1:0-5576 GCA_036261425.1 Candidatus Limnocylindria bacterium
GGCCGCGAGGTGCTGGCCATCATCAGGGCCAACCCGGGCCTGTTCGAGATCGCCAACCACACGATGTACCACTGCGACCTGGTCCGCGGGGGCGGGGGATCGCCGTCGACCCAGCCGTGCGCGGGCGGTCCGCCGAGTGCCGACCGGATAGGCACGGAGCTGACCGATGCCGAGGCCATTCTGCGGGCCGGCACCGGCCAGGCGCCGCAGCCGTACTGGCGGCCGCCCTACGGCTCCATCAGCCAGGCGGTCCTGGATGCGGCCGCATCGGTCGGGTACACCAAGACGTTCCTGTGGGACATCGACACCGTCGACTGGAAGCCGACCACCGACGGCGGCCCGACCGCCGAGCAGATCGCGGCCAAGGTGGTCGGGAACGCGGTGAACGGCTCCAACGTGCTGTTCCACCTCGGCGGCTACGAGACGCTGAACGCGCTGCGCCTCATCGTCCCCGGGCTGCGCGACCGGGGATTCATGCTGACCAGCCTGTCCGACCTGCTGGACTGAGGCGACACCCGGCACCGTGGCCGGGCCGCAACGCCCGACCTGCATGAATCGCGGGTTTGTCGCCTGGAGACGCATGCCGGGCCACGCCCGTTCGATTCATCGGCGGAACCGACTCCTGCCGTGGCCCAAACCGGCTCCGCGGGCGCCACCGGCACCCATGAATCGAAGGGGTGACGCCCGGCACAGCGGCCGGGCCCCAGAGGCACCGATGAATCGAAGGCGGGTGACGTGGCGAAACGCTAGCCGCCGACCTCGTCCATGCCCTCGAGCGGATGGCCCGCCGCCTTCACCGCCTCGGCGAAGATGGCGATGGCGGCATCCACCTCGGCCTCGCCGACGATGAGGGGCGGGCTGAAGCGCAGCGAGGACTCGCCGCACTCCAGGGTCAGCAGGCCACGCGTGAAGGCCGCCTCCTGCACCGCCTCGGCCACCGCGTGATCGGTGAACTCGACGGCGAGCATGAGGCCCACGCCGCGGATGTCGCGCACCGCCGCCACGTCGGCCGCGTCACGCTCGAGCCCGGCACGAAGCCGCGCCCCCATTTCCGCGGCGTTCGCCATGCCCTCCGACTCGATGATCTCCATGGTGGCCACCCCGGCTGCCGCGCAGAGTGGGTTGCCGGCGAAGGTGGAGCCGTGCGCCCCCGGTGGCCAGGTCCACACCGACTCGCGGGCCAGGAACGCGCCGATCGGCATGCCGGAGGCGAGGCCCTTGGCCGTGGTGACGATGTCGGGCTCGATGCCCGCGTGCTCGATCGCCCACCACGTCCCGGTGCGTCCCATGCCGGACTGGATCTCGTCGGCGATCAGGAGGATGCCGTGCTCGTCGCAGATCTCGCGCAGGCCGCGCAGGAAGGCCGCCGGCGCGGGGAAGTAGCCGCCCTCGCCCTGGATGGGCTCGACGACGATGGCCGCCACGTCCGCCGGCGCGATCTGGCGCCCGAAGATCGTGCGGCGCAGGTGCTCGAGCTCGGCGGATCCATCGCCGCCGCTGCCCTCGCGCCAGGCCCGGACCCGCGGGAACGGGGCGTGATGGACCATCGGGATCAGCGGCCCGAAGCCGGCGCGCTGCTTCACCTTCGAGTTCGTCAGCGACAGCGCCCCCATGGTCCGCCCGTGGAACGCGCCCTCGAAGGCGATGATCCCGGGCCGATGGGTGTGGTACCGCGCCAGCTTGATGGCACCCTCGACGGCCTCGGTCCCGGAGTTGGTGACGAAGACTCGGGCCTTCTCCTCGAACGGCGCAGTGGCCGCCACGCGCTCCATGAACTCCAGGTAGCGCGGCTCGTAGAAGTCGGTGGCGGCGATGTGGATGAGCCGGTCGGCCTGGGCCTTGATCGCCTCGACGACCTTCGGATGAGCGTGCCCGGTCGAGCAGACGGCGATGCCGGCGGCGAAGTCGAGGAAGCGGTTGCCGTCGACATCGGTTACGACGCAGCCGGAGCCCGAATCGGCCACGAGCGGGTACGCCCTGGTGAGGGAGGGGCTGGCGACGGCGTTGTCGCGCTCGATGATGGCGCGAGCCTTCGGGCCCGGGAGCTCGGTGGCGATGTGCGGTGCCGTCAGGCCGTACTGAGCAGCCGCACCCGAGGGGGTCGCGTCGATGGTGGTCATCTCGGTGCACTCCGGAACGGAGCGGCGCGTCCTGCCCGCGCCTCTGGCTAGATGAGCTCCCATGGTAGCCGATCGCCCGTGCCGGGTCGTCGTTGACACGATGCTCCGTAATCGATATGTTACCGTAACCAATGAGTTACGAATCGGCGCTCGAGGCGCTCGCCGATCCCACCCGCCGCCGCATCCTGGGCCTGCTTCGCGATGGGCCGCGGCCGGTGGGCGAGATCGCGGCACGGCTGCCCGTCAGTCGCCCGGCAGTGTCCCGCCATCTGCGCGTGATGACCGAGGCGTCGCTCGTTCGCCATCAGCCCCGCGGCACCCGCCACCTGTACGAGGTCGACCCGCGCGGCCTGACCGCGGTGCGGGAATGGCTGGATGCCTGGTGGGACGAGCCACTGGACCGATTCGCCGCCCACGCCGAGGAGAGCAGCCATGACGACGTCTGAGCCGATCACCGCCATCCGCAAGGAGCTGATCCTGCCGATTGCCCCTGATCGCGCCTTCCACCTCTTCACCGCCGACATGGCCGCCTGGTGGCCCCTGGCCACCCACTCGGTCGGCGGCGATGACGCGGTCGGCGTCAGCATCGATGGTCGGGTGGGCGGGCTGGTGGCCGAGGCAACCGGCCGCGGCGAGCGCCACGTGTGGGGGACGGTCCGGCTCTGGGATCCGCCTCGGCGCTTCGTCCTCGACTGGCACCCCGGACATCCGTCCACCGAGCCCACCGAGCTCGAGGTCTCGTTCGAGCCCTGGCAGGACGGCTCGCGGCTCGTGCTCGAGCACCGCGGTTGGGAGCGCGTCAGCTGGCACGCGGACCACGCCAACTACGAGACCGGCTGGGACGCGGTCCTGGGCCCCTTCGTGGCGGGGATCAGGTGACACGCCGGATCAGGAGCGCGCGACGGCCTCGCCGATGAGGCCCGGACCGGCGTAGATCAAGCCGGTCCACAGCTGCACCAGGTCCGCGCCGGCGCCCAGCAGGGCGCTCACGTCGTCGCCGGATCCGATGCCGCCCGAGGCCACGATCCCGAGGTCGCCGCCATGGGCGCGCGTCTGGCGCACCGCAGGCACCGTTGCCCCGCGCAGGGGTCGTCCCGACAGCCCGCCCGCCTCCTGGGCCAGGCGACGGTGTCGCACCGGGCGGGTGATCGTGGTGTTCGAGACGATCAGCCCCGCGACGGGCGCGGCGGCCAGGGCGTCGACGAGGGCCGCGCGCTCGTCGTCGGACAGGTCGGGCGACAGCTTGACGAAGATCGGCCGATCCGGGGCCGCCTGCGTCACCGCCTCCACGATGGCCCGCAGGCGGGTCGGCGCCTGGAGCTGGCGGAGGCCGGGCGTGTTCGGGCTGCTGACGTTGATGGCCAGGTAGTCCGCGACCGCCGCCACCGCGCGCGCCGCCGCGGGATAGTCGTCCTCGTCGCCGTCGCGGTTCCTGCCGATGTTCACCCCGACCACGAACCCCGCGGGCAGGTCCGGACGCGCGGTCGCGATCCGTCGGGCCAGGGCCTCCGCCCCGCCGTTGTTGAATCCCATGCGGTTGATGAGCGCCTCGTCTTCCGGCAGGCGGAAGAGGCGCGGCCGTGGGTTGCCCGACTGCGGACGCGGCGTCACGGTCCCCAGCTCGACGAAGCCGAGGCCCAGCGCCGCCCAGCCGCGGATGGCGCGGCCGTCCTTGTCGAAGCCGGCCCCCAGGCCGACGCGGTTGCGGAACCGCACTCCGGCCACCTCGACCGCCTCCGAGCCAGCGACGCCGGAGGCGAAGGCGCAGATCGCCCGTCCGGCCGGGGATCGACCGGCAAGCCCGAGGGCGTCGAGGACCCGCTCATGGACCCATTCGGGATCGGTGGTCGCGAACAGGAGCGGGCGGACGGCCCGGTAGGCCGCCACGCGCCACGAACCCATCGGTGCTAGTCGTCGTGGGCGCGGGGGAAGGCCATCTCCTCGGGATAGACCGGCGGGAGCGGCTCGCCCTCGTCGTCGACGGCGGCGCGCGCGGGGTCGGGCGACATGAACTCGTGCCAGACCTCGGTCCCGGCGGCCGGCGGATCGTCGAGCTCCTTGATGGCCACGATGCCCTCGAAGCGGATCGTGCCGCGCTGGCCGTCGTCGGTCTCGTACTCGTCCTCGTACTCGGGCGCCATCTCGACCGCGCGGCCGAGCGCCGCCTCCTCGTCGTCCCCGTCGACCAAGATGACGCGGTCCTCGACCAGGTTCACCGGCCCTGCATCACCGGCCAGGTAGGCGTATCGCAGCTGGACGGAGAACCAGCCGGACGGCTCGACGATCGCCCCCTCGTCGTCGACCCGCTCGTCACCGATCACGACGCGTCGCCGATGACGGTCTGCGACTGCTCCCGCAGGAACTGCTGGACGTAGTACGGGCCGAGGCCTCCCTTGCCCGACGAGCCCGATCCCTTCCAGCCGCCGAAGCTCTGGATCCCCGGCCACGCCCCGGTGGTGGCGCCGGCCCGGCGATTCACGTAGACCACGCCCGCCTCGATCGTGTCGAGGAAGCGGCGCACCTCGGCGTCGTCACGGCTGAAGATGCCCGCCGTCAGCCCGTAGGCCGTGCCGTTCGCCCGGTCCAGGGCCTCCTGCAGCGAGTCGACCTCGCCGACCACCAGGAACGGCACGAAGAGCTCCTCCCGGAAGAGCCGATGATCGAGCGGGAGGCCGGTCACCACGGTCGGGGTGGGATAGAAGCCCTTCTCCCCGTCCAGCACCTCACCGCCGATCTCGATGGTGCCGCCGTCGCGCCGCGCCTCGGCGACCGCGTTCGTGAACTTGTCCAGCGCCCGCTGGTTGATGACGGGGCCCATCCAGTTCTCGCGCCGGGTCGGATCACCCACCGTGATGCCGCGGACCTTCTCGACGAGCTTGTCGACGAACTCGCGCGCGACCGGCCTCTCGACGTAGACGCGGGACAGGGCGGAGCACTTCTGGCCGTCGAAGCCGAAGGCGGAGCGCATCGCCCCCTCGGCCGCGATGTCGAGGTCCGCGTTGCGGGTCACGATGGCCGGGTTCTTCCCGCCCATCTCGGTGATGATCGGGCGCGGATAGTCCTTGGTGAAGCCCTTGTAGAGCTGCATCCCGACCTCGTAGCTGCCGGTGAAGACCATGCCGTCGATGCCGGGGTTCTCCTGGAGCTCCGCGCCGACGGTCTCGCCCGGACCGGTGACGAGGTTGAAGACGCCCGCTGGGAGCCCGGCGTCCCGCAGCGCCTCGCCGAACTTCCAGGCGCTCAGCGGCGCGTCCGAGCTCGGCTTCAGGACGACCGTGTTGCCGGCGATCATGGCGCCGCCGGCCGGGCCGCCGGCCAGGGCCATGGGGAAGTTGAACGGGCTGATCACGGCGAACACGCCGTGGGGCCGGAGGATCGAGCGGGTGTGGACGGTCGAATCCCCGAGGTTGTCCATCGGGTGGTCGAAGCCGTTGTTGTCCTCCATCGTCTGGCTGT
>DATAKU010000179.1:0-16465 GCA_036261425.1 Candidatus Limnocylindria bacterium
CGCCACCGACCCTCGCCGGCGCCGCGGACCGTTGGCCGCCTCCCCCGGCCGGTCGACGCGGTGACGGCCTACCTGGCCGTCCTGGGCGAGCTGGCAGCGCACGATCCGGCGACGGCCCGCGAAGAACACGAGACGCCGCGCGCCCACGCCCGCCGGGTGCGGGCCGGGCCCGAGCTGGATGCGCTGCAGGCCGACTACGCCCTGGCGCGGTACGGCCGACGCAGCCTGACGAACGCGGAGGACCGGCGCGCCATCGGCCGCTGGCGACGGCTCCGCGACCGGCTCCGCGCATAGGGCCGGCCGACCCTACACTGGCGCCGATGAAGATCGCGCATGTCCGGGAGCGCAACGCTCCCGCCGGAACCGGGTGGCGGCTGGTCGCCGCCCTCGACCCCGACGGCAGCCAGTGGCTCGACCTGGAGGAGGCGCGGCGCGGACTGGTCGCCGCGGACCCCCGTCGTGCCCACAACAGCGCGCTGTTCCGCCAGCCGATCACCACCCTTGACGCCCACCTGGCCCGGGGCCTCCGCGTCGAAGCCCTGGCCGACCTGCTGGAGGCCGAGGCGGAGGAGCCGATGGCGGCGGCCGGCCTCGACTTCGGCCCCCCGATCCTCGTGCCGCCGAGCCTCCGCGACTTCTACGCCTTCGAGCGTCACGTCGGCACGATGTGGAAGCGCCGGGCCATGGAGATCCCCGAGGCCTGGTACCGCCTGCCGATCTTCTACTTCAGCAACGTCAGCGAGATCCGCGGCCCCGGCGAGCCGGTGTGGGCGCCGCGCGGCAGCGCCGAGCTCGACTACGAGCTCGAGGTCGCCGCCCTGATCGACACGCCGGTGCGTGACGTGGATGCGGCGCGCGGCGAGGAGGCGATCGGCGGCTACACGATCCTCAACGACTGGAGCGCGCGGGACCTGCAGCGCGAGGAGACGACCGTGCGGCTGGGCCCGGCCAAGGGCAAGGACTTCGCCACCTCCATCGGTCCGTGGCTGGTCACTCCCGACGAGCTGGCCGACGTTCGCCGCGCCACCGGGTACGATCTGGCGATGACCGCCACCGTGAACGGGCAGGAGACGTCGCGCGGGACGTGGGCGAGCGCCCACTTCGGCTTCGGCCAGATGGTCGAGCGCGCCGGCGCCGACGCCCGGCTCCGTCCGGGCGACCTCCTCGGCTCGGGCACGGTGGGGACCGGGTGCCTGCTCGAGATCCGCGACGAGACGATCGGCCGCTACCTGGAGCCCGGCGACGTGGTGACGCTGGCGATCGAGCGCCTTGGCGAGTTGACCGTGCCGGTCGTGGAGCGTCCGAGCCGATGAGCGCCTCGGTCGACAGCCTGCTCGCCCGCCTGGCCGATGCGGAGCGCCGCCTGTCCGAGCACGCCGACGGTCCGCTGCCCTCGGGACTCACCGACCCTGACCCCGGCGCCGAGGAGCGCTGGGAGGCGGGACAGGTGTGGGCGCACCTCGCGGAGTTCCCGGCATTCTGGCTGGGGCAGGTCCGGCACGTGGTCGCCCGTTCGGACGAGCAGCCCGTACCGTTCGGTCGAACGAAGACCGATCCGGACCGCCTGGCCGCCATCGAGCGTGATCGCCACGCCGATCCCCACGCCCTGCTGGAGCGCGTCCGCATCGCGCTCGCCGAGCTGACCGACGAGATGCGAAGGCTGCCGGCCGATGCCTGGCGAGTCCGTGGGATCCACGCCCGGCTCGGGGAGATGAGCGTCGAGCGGATCGTGGAGCACTTCCTGGTCGAGCACCTCGAGGAGCACGCCGACCAGCTCGACGGGCTGGCGACCGGCTAGCCTCTGGCGGCGCTCTCCGCATCACGGGTGGCAGCCCCGGCCCGGCCCTCCACCAGGCGCAGGACGCGGCGAACGAGCGTGTCCATCGTCTCGAGGTCGTAGGCGCCCCGGTAGCGCACCTCGTTGATGAAGAGGCTCGGCGTTCCGGCCACGCCCGCCTCCTCGGCGCTGTTGACGTCCTGCGCCACGCGGCCGGCGTGGCGGCCCTCGCGCAGGTCGGCGTCGAACGTCTCGAGATTGAGCCCCAGCTGCGCCGCGTGGCGGCGCAGCGCGGCCGGATCGAGAGCGTCCTGGTGCTCGAACAGCAGGTCGTGCATCTCCCAGAAGCGACCCTGCGCGCCCGCCGCCTCCGCCGCCTGCGCGGCCAGCGCCGCGTTCGGGTGGACATCGGTCAGTGGCAGGTGCCGAAACACGAAGCGCAGCCGACCCTCGAAGCGGGACAGGAGCTCGCGCATCACCGGTGCGGCGCGACCGCAGTAGGGGCACTCGAAGTCGCCGTACTCGACCAGCGTCACGGGCGCGTCGGCGGGGCCGCGGACGTGATCTCGGACCGGGTCCACCGGATCGGTGAGGTCGGTCACCGGACGCGACGTCCGTGCCTCGGCTCGCCCGAGCAGCTCACGCGGCAGGAGCGACACGGCGTGGAACATGCCGACGCTCAGGATGGCGGCCACGCTCGAGGCCAGCAGGATGCCGAGCTTCGCCTCCTCGAGCGTCTCGCCCGTGTAGCTGAGCTCGGCGATGAGTAGCGACATGGTGAAGCCGATGCCTGCGACCGACGAGGCGGCGACCAGCGACGGCCAGCCAACCGCCAGGGCCTGTCCTCCGAGCCACGCACGGGTCGCGAGCCAGGACCCCAACGGGATGCCGAGCGTCTTGCCGAGCACCAGGCCGAGCACGATGGCGAGCACGAGCGGCGAGCCCAGCACCCGTCCGACGAGGTCGCCGCCGAGGTCCACCCCGGCGTTTGCCAGCGCGAAGATCGGCACGACCACGAAGCTGCTGATGGGGTGGAGCGCGTGCTGGAGGCGCTCGTTCGGCGACAGCGACAGGGTGATCCGGCGGGCCGCCTCCGACGCCAGGGCCGGCGACGGCCGCTGGCGGAATCGGCGCGTGACCCCGGTCGCCTCCTCCAGGCTGGCCCGTCTGGGTGGGTAGGCGCCGGTGAGCAGGCCGATGGCGACGCCGGCCACCGTCGGATGGATGCCGGACTGCAGCGTGGCGATCCAGATCGCCACGGACAGCAGCAGGTAGGCCCAGGTCCGGTCGATGCCGCTGCGTCGGAGGAGCGCCATCGCCACCAGGAGCCCGCCCGCCACCACGATCGCCACCAGCTCGACGTTCGTGCTGTAGAAGAGCGCGATGATGAGGACGGCCGCCACGTCGTCGACGATGACGAGGGTCAGCAGGAACGTCCGAAGGCGGAACGAGCTGCGCCGCCCGACGAGCGCGAGGACCCCGACCGCGAAGGCGGTGTCGGTGGCCATGACCATGGCCCACCCCCGGGCCGCGTCCCCGTCGGGGCTGAGGGCGAGGAAGATCCCGACCGGGAGCAGCATTCCGCCGAGCGCGGCGAAGACGGGGACCGCGACGCGGCGGCGCTCGCGGAACTCGCCCATGTCGAACTCCCGGCGGACCTCGAGACCGATGAGGAGGAAGAACACGACCATGAGGCCGTCATTGACCCAGTGACCGAGGTCGTTGCGCAGCTGCCAGTCGCCCACGGCCAGCCCGACCTCCGTCGCCCAGATTCCGTGGTACGTGTCGCGCCAGGGAGAGTTCGCCCACACGAGCGCGATGATGGTGGCGGCCAGCAGCACCACCGCGCCGCCGGCCTCTGTCGCCAGGAACGTGCGCAGGGCCGCCAGACGCGGCGCGGCGGCCGCGGTCTCGCCGTGGTAGCGAGTGCTGCGGCCGCCGGTGACGGTCACGGGTACGCCGGTCGGCTCACGCCTGGACAGCGCTCCACCGCTTCAGCTCCGCCTCGAGGTCAAGGGGCATGACCACGGCCTCCTTCTCGTACCGGCCCCACGCGGCCCGCGGCACGCGCCACATGACCTCGAACTCGTTGCCGTCCGGGTCGCGGCCGTAGAGCGACTTACTGACGCCGTGATCCGACGCGCCGGTCAACGCACCCATGTCACGGAGCGCCGTCGCCATCTCGGCCAGTCCCTCGATCGTGTCGATCTCCCAGGCCAGATGGTACAGGCCCACCGAGCCGCGGGGCGGACGCGGCGCCTGCGGGCCGACCTCGAACAGGCCGAGGTCGTGATGGTTCTCGCCGTCGGCCGCGCGAAGGAAGACGGCGCGCATGCCCTGCGGCCGATCCACCTCGACGAATCCGAAGGCCTTCGCGTAGAACGCTGAAGCTGCGTCGACGTCGCGGACGAAGAGGACGGCGTGATTGAGGTGGGTGATGGCCATCTAGCGCTCCAGCTTCCAGGCCGAAGTCCAGGGCCAGCCGTTGGCGGCGTTGAGGCCGATGTTCAGGTAGGCCATGGCCTCGAGCGTGCGGGCGGCGCTCAGCGGGCCGACGTCGAGCGGGCTGAAGCCCATGGACTCCAGGAGGCCGATGACCTCCTGCTTCGCGTCCTCGTCGTCCGCCGCGACGAAGCCG
Source organism: Candidatus Limnocylindria bacterium (assembly GCA_036261425.1). Classification (GTDB taxonomy): domain Bacteria; phylum Chloroflexota; class Limnocylindria; order QHBO01; family QHBO01; genus JACDBZ01. The sequence continues at coordinate 4,416 of DATAKU010000179.1, forward strand.
TCGATCTCGGGGCTCGGGTTCGCCTGGTTCGCCGCGAAGATCGTGTTGAAGGCTTTCACGACGTGCGCCTCCGGCAGCAGCGCCTGGAACTCCTCCGCCGCTGACGCGCCGCTGGTGGCGAGGCCGCTGTAATCAGGCTTGATCGGGTTCGTGACGTCGATGACGGTTTTGCCGGCGACGGCCTGGCGAATCTCGTCCGCCACCAGCCGGCCGGCGCCGACGAAGGGAACCGCCAGGACGACGGCATCGCCGCGCGTGGCCGCGTCGACATTGCTGTCGGCGGCGGTGGCCCCGGTGGTGGCGGCCGCCTCGCGGGCGCTCGCCGGGCTGCTGGCGCTGATGACGACGTCGTGGCCGGCTCGGGCGATCGAGGTGGCGAGGGCCTTGCCGACGTTGCCGGCTCCGATGATGGCAATCTTCATGGTGGGTTCGCGTTCCTTTCGGATGGGAGTGTTGATGGGGAACAGTCAGTTTTGGTGTGAGCCATACTGTGCCATGCGTGTTGGTTCTTGTCAATAGTGTTTGACCAAGGCATACTGCATCGGAGATGAGCACTCAACTCCCGCGTCGGCGTCCCCTCGTTGGCCCCCAGATCCGGCGGCGGCGGCGCGACCGCGGCCTGACCCTCGCGGCGGTCGCGGAGCTGACCGGCCTGAACGTCGGGTACCTGAGCCAGGTGGAGAACGACAAGGCCTCGCCGTCCCTGGAGACCCTGGCCGCGCTGGCGGAAGCGCTGGACGTCCCGATCGCGTGGTTCCTGCTGGACCAGAGCGTCGCCCCGCGGGTCGTCCGGCGCTCGGAGCGGCCGTCGCGCGAGTCCACCGCGGCCGGCGCCTCCATGACCCAGGTCGATGGCGGCACCGCGCGGGACGTCGCCATCTTCGAGGCGGTCATGCCCCCCGGCCTTCGGACCGGCTTCCACGCGCACCCCGGCGACGAGCACCACCTGGTCCTCGCGGGTCGCGTGCGCATCACCCAGGGCGAGGCGGCCGTGGAGGCGGGCCCCGGCGACTACGTCCTGCTGGACGGGACCCTACCCCACGATGCCGAAGTGCTGGGCGACGAGCCGGCGCGGCTGGTGATCGTCTATCCCCGCGGCGGCCACTCCGAGCTCACCCGGGCCGGCGACGCCTGAACCCCGACGTCATGGGGTGGTGAGGCGCGCCGGGGTTCGCAGCAGGGCGATGCCCATGGTCAGCAGCGCGCCGACGAGGAAGAGCCCTCCGACCGGCACCAGGCCGATCAGCAGGTTCGGCTCCGTGGCCTCCGGGCTCAGCACCGACAGGAAGAAGCCGGCCGGCATGAGGATCGCCGCGATCGGCGCGCCCGTCCGCGCCAGCCAGGCCGCCCCGCCCGTGAGCCGGGTCTCATCGACGTAGCGCAGCAGCAACAGCGAGATGATCAGCATGATCCCGGCGTGCGCATGTCCGGCGCGCCACAGGTCCTGGCGCACCGGGTTGTCGAGGTAGCCGGGGATGTCCGCGACGATCATCGTCAGCAGCGATCCGCCCCCCAGCGCCACGGTGGGGAAGAGGATGAGGAGGACGCCGGCGAGCCGGCGCGTGCTGGTCGTCATCGGTTTTGTCTCCCGTGTGGATAGTTCTGCTATCTATTGCAGATAGTGGCACTATCTACTAGTCTTGTCAATATCGATGCGCATCTCAGAGCTCAGCCGGGTCACCGGCGTCCCGATCCCGACCATCAAGTTCTACCTGCGCGAGCGGCTCCTGCCCGCTGGCGAGCGCACGGCCGCCAACCAGGCGACGTACGACGGCGGGCACGTCCGACGCCTCGGGCTGATCCGCGTGCTCGTCGACGTCGGAGGCCTGGGCATCGGTGCGGTGCGCGGCGTGCTGGCGGCCATCGGCCGACGCGACGCCTCCCTGCACGAAGTGCTGGCCGAGGCCCACCGCGCGCTGCGCCGGACCGACCTGCCGGCCCCCGAGGTCCTCGCTCCGGTTCGCGCCGAGACCGATGCCTGGCTGGAGCGGCGGGGGTGGGTCCTGGATCCGTCTTCGCCGCCGCGGGACGACCTGGCGGCCACCCTGCTCGCCCTCCGGCAGCTCGGCTGGGAGACTGGTCCGGAGATCTTCGAGCGCTACGCCGATGCCGCCGATGCGGTGGCAGCCGCCGAGGTTGAGCACGTCGCCGGCCTTCCGGACCGCGAGGCGGCGGTCCGAACCATGGTCATCGGCACTGTCCTGTTCGAGCGGGCGCTGCTGGCCCTGCGGCGCCTCGCCCACGAGCACCACTCACGGCTGCACCTCGATGACGACGGGCGCCGCTGAGGTCGGCTACCAGGCGCGCAGCTTCGTCGGCGTGATACGGACCGGGACCGAGTACTCGCGTGCGAAGGCCTCGGCGTCGTAGCCCAGGCGCTCGATCCCGACGCGATACCGCTCCACGTACGGCGCCAGGCGGTCGGCCGCGGGCGCGGACTCGTCCACGGCTGCGGTGCCGGTGATGACCGCCAGCTCGTCGCCGCGCTCATCGGTGCGCAGGGCCAGCGCCACCCGGGGATTCGCGGCGATGTGCCGCAGCTTCGGCGTGCCTGGCTGGGAGTAGACCAGGATCGTGGCCCCGTCCCACAGGAACCACACCGGCGTCGGGACCGGGGTGCCGTTCGGCGCCACGGTCACCAGCCACGCCACCAGCTCGTCGCGCAGCCGCGCATCGACGCGCGCCCCCTTCTCGGTCGCCGGGTCGATCACCACCGTGCCATCTCCTCCACGGGTCGCTCGCGCGATAATGCCTCCGATGTTCTACGTCCAGCGCGGCGAGATCCCGCACAAGCGCCACACCCAGTTCCGCAAGCCGGACGGCGGCCTGTACGCGGAGGAGCTCTTCGGGGTCGAGGGCTTCAGCGGCCGGGCCAGCCTGCTCTACCACCATACCCCGCCGACGCAGACGCACCGCATCGAGAAGGTGCGCGACGTCCGCCTCGAGCAGTCGGCGGACGAGGCGAGCGGCGCGCATCGGCATCGGCTGGTCAACACGAAGGACCTGGTCGCCAGAGGCGACGCCATCACCGGTCGCGTGCCGCTCTTCTTCAACGGCGACGTCACCTTCGGCGTCGTCCTGCCCGCGCAGGGCATGGAGCGGTACTACCGCAACGGCGAGGCGGACGAGATGTATTTCGTCCACACCGGGACCGGGACGCTGGAGACGAACTTCGGACCGATCGACTACGGGCCGGGCGACTACCTCGTCATCCCGATCGGCACGACGTACCGGCTGCGACCGTCGTCGGACGACCAGCGCATGCTGTGGGTCGAGTCACCGTCGAGCATCGTGCCGCCGAAGCGCTACCGAAACGACTTCGGCCAGCTCCTCGAGCACTCCCCGTACTGCGAGCGCGACATCCGCCCGCCGGCCGAGATGCCGCCGAACCTCGAGACCGGCGACTTCGTCATCGAGGTCAAGACCCGGGGCCGGATCACCGCCTACCACTACCGGCATCATCCGTTCGACCTGGTCGGCTGGGACGGGCACCTGTGGCCCTTCGCCTTCAACATCGGCGACTTCGAGCCGATCACCGGGCGCGTCCATCAGCCCCCGCCGGTGCACCTGACCTTCCAGCCGCGCAACTACGTCGTGTGCTCGTTCGTGCCGCGCAAGTTCGACTACCACCCGCTCGCCATCCCGGCGCCGTACAACCACTCGAACATCAACTCCGACGAGGTCATCTACTACGTGGCCGGCAACTTCATGTCGCGTCGCGGCGTCGACATCTCGTCCTTCACGATCCATCCGGCCGGCATTCCGCACGGGCCGCACCCGGGATCGGTCGAGGCGTCCATCGGCAAGGAGGCCACCGAGGAGCTGGCGGTGATGATCGACACGTTCCACCCGCTCCACCTCACGCGGCAGGCGACCGAGCTGGAGGACGACCGCTACCCGTACTCCTGGATCCCGCCCGAGGACGCAGGGGAGCACGCGCGCGAGCTCTCCGAGCGCGGGCCGGAGGCGTTCCCGGACTGACGGGCCTGGCTGCGAAGGCACCCTCGCAGGGGCGTCGCATCATGTGTCGCCGTGGTATCACCCGGGAGGTGGTCTGGGTTGCGTTTCGTCCCTGCATGGAACATCACCACGCACGGGGCGCCCTCGCGGGCCCCACCTCCTGTTCCGGGACGTTCACCGTAGGAATGAACGGCACCCGGTAAGGCCCATGGGTGAAATTGCGGCGATCTGGGACGCGACGCCAACGCCCCGGCTGACCAGGCTCGGAGGGGTGGCTAGCCCGGCGGCGCCTCGGCCTCCGGGCCCTCGACGTTGACGATGTGCGGCCCGCCGCCGACCCGGACGACGAAGACGCGCCCCGGCCCATCGGCACTGGTCCGTTCGCGGTGCACGATCCCGGCGGGGTTGAAGATGAAGTCCCCCGGTCCGGCGACCACGCTCTCGCGTCCTCCAGGCCCGAAGTCGATCGTCAGCGCGCCCTCCAGGACGAAGATGTACGAGTCGTGGTCCGCGTGGTGATGCCAGCCGCCCGCGACGCCGGCCTCGGTGCGCACCACCCCGACCCAGGCGTCCGGTCGTTCCATCAGCGTCCGCCGGTCCATGCCAGAGGTCAGCGGTCCGGCCTCGCCCTCGTCCGCTCGAATGACGTACGGTCCTGCATGCTCCATCGGTCGATCCTCCGTGCGGGAGCATTCTCCGACCCCAGCGCAAGTGGGTACGATCCGTGCACCTGCGCCGCGACAAAGGAGGACGCCGACCCATGGCTGAACCGACGGCAATCCCCGTCAACATGTTCGACAACGAGCGCGAGCTCATGGTCGTGGCACCCATGCCGGGGGTTGGCCCGGAGGACATCGTCATCGACGTCACCGATGACGGCAAGCTGACCCTGCGGGCTGCCCAGCACGGCGAGGGCCAGGAGCGGATCGACTACCTGGTGCGCGAGTGGGCGTACGGCCCGTACGAGCGCACCGTCGACCTGCCCTACGCCGTCGACGCGCTGCGCGCCAACGTGGCGTTCGGCAACGGCGTGGTGACGATCACCTTCCCGCGGTCCGACGCCACGGCCCCCGGCCGGGTGCTGGTGGCGCGGACCGGACAGGCGCGCGGCGTCACGACCGGCCACCGCGGGACGCGTGGCGGGGACGACGACGACCCGACGCCGAACGACGGCAGCAGCGCCACGACCGTCATCGCGTGATCCTGTACTTCCTCCGGCACGCCGAGGCGGAGAGCCGGGGCAGCGACGAGACGCGGCGCCTGACCGCGGGAGGCGAGGCGGCCATGCGCGCCGCCGGACCCCTCCTGCGCCGCCTCAACCTGCGGCCCGATACCGTCCTGACCTCGCCCCTGCCCCGCGCGCAGCGCACGGCCGAGCTGGCCTGCGAAGCGATCGGCGGCACGCCCATCCCCGACGATCGCCTCCGCCCCGGCGCCACCTGGAACGAGTTCGCGCGCGCCATGGCCGAGCACCCAGACGCGCGCCGCCTGCTGTTCGTCGGACACGAGCCGGACCTGTCCTCCAGCATCCAGCTCCTGACCGATGCGTCCTCGGTCCGCATGCGGAAGGGCGCCGTGGCCTGCGTCGAGTTCTACGGCACCCCCGAGCCCGGCGCCGGCGAGATCGCCTGGCTCATCGACCCCGATCTGTACACCGATGGAGGAGCCTGACCGATGCCAGCCGAGCCCACGGCCATCACCCGCCGCTTCGACCGGCCCGATGAGCTGCGCGAGTTTTCGCTCGGGAGCTACCGGGTCATCGAGATCGGCGGCATGACGCTCGGGCTCGCCGAGTATCAGCCGGGATGGCGCTGGTCGGCCCACGTTGGGGCCGACCGCGGGCAGCGGCTGTGCGAGGTCGCGCACCTCGGGTACGTGCTCTCCGGTCGCAACCGCGTGGAGATGGAGGACGGGCGCATCATCGATCTCGGGCCGGGCGACCTCTTCGAGATCGGCCCCGGGCACGACTCCTGGGTGGTCGGTGACGAGCCGTACGTGAGCCTCCACTTCCTCGGCGCGGCCGACTACGCGGCGCGGTGAGCCAAGCACTCGATCGCTACCTTCGCGTGGCGGCCTACGCCCTCTGCACCGATGGCGACGCCATCCTCCTCACCCGCATCGCCCCCGGCGCCACGATCGCGGACGACGGGAAGTGGACGCTGCCGGGCGGCGGGCTCGACTTCGGCGAGGACCCGCGCGATGGCGCGCTCCGCGAGCTCGACGAGGAAACCGGGCTGCGGGGTGAGATCGAGGAGCTCCTCGGTGTCGACTCGATCTTCCACCCGTCCTCGCGCGGATCGGACGGCGTCCTCCACGACTACCATGGCCTCCGAATCCTCTACCGGGTGCGCATCGTCGGCGGGGAGCTCCGCGACGAGTTCGAGGGCACCACCGATGCAGCACGCTGGATCCCCGTGATCGACCTCCCTGCCCTCCCGCGGGTCGAGCTCGTCGATGTCGGTGCACGGCTGCTCGGCTTAATCCCATAGTTGCGCAAGTACGCAAGTATCTGCTAGGCTCCCACCCATGACGATCGCCACCGCGACGGCCCCGTACGACCTCGAACGATTCCGGGCCACCGCCGCCATCTGCCGTGCCCTGACCGATCCGAAACGGCTGGCGCTGCTCCACCTCCTGCGTGACGGCGAGCGATCGGCCGGGGCACTTGCCGGGGCGCTCGGATGCACGCTGGCCAACGCCAGCCAGCACCTCGCCGTGCTGAGGCACGCCGGCTTGGTGGCGTCACGGCGCGAGGGAACTTCGGTCCTCTACCGCCTTGCGGCCCCCGAGATCCTCGACGCCTGCGACGCCGTCGGCCGGCTGGCCGCCGCGCAAGGGGCCGGCGCCACCGACCGGCCACGGGAGTCCTGACCATGTACCTGCAGCAGTTCTTCGTGAAGGGCCTCGGCCACGCCAGCTACCTGGTCGGCGACGAGAGCGCCGGGGTCGCCTTCGTGGTCGACCCGCGCCGGGACGTGGCCGACTACGTGGCCGCCGCCGGCGACGAGGGCCTCCGGATCACCGACGTGCTCGAAACCCACGTCCACAACGACTACGTCTCCGGCGCCGACGAGCTGCGCCGCCTGACCGGCGCCACGGTTCACGTCTCGCCCGATGCCGGCCTGACCCGCCCACACGAGCCCATGCGCGACGGTGACGAGCTGCGCGTCGGCTCCCTCCGCGTCCGCGCCGTCGCCACGCCCGGCCACACCCCCGACCACCTGTCGTTCCTGGTCGCCGACCTGTCACGGACCGACGAGGACTGGATCCTCCTCTCGGGAGGCGCGCTTCTCGTCGGCACGGCCGCGCGGCCAGATCTGCTCGGTGGGCCCGAGGAGGCGCGCCGCGCCGCTGGCGTCCTGTTCGACACGCTCACGGAGCGCATCGCGCCGCTCCCCGACTGGATGGAGCTGTACCCGACCCATGGCGCGGGGTCGCTGTGCGGCTCCGGCATCGGTGGCAAGCGCTGGTCGACCGTCGGCTTCGAGCGCCGCCACAACCCGGCCCTCAGCCAGCCGGACGCCGATGCCTTCGCCGACTATATCCTGGCCGATCAGCCGAGCGTGCCCGCCTACTGGCGCCGGATGCGCCCCACCAACCAGGCCGGCGCGCTGCCCATGGCCGAGCTCGGCGCGCCGCGCGCGCTGACCGCCGACGAGCTTTCCCACGCCGCCGGCCACGGGGCGGTGATCATCGACGCGCGGGACCCGGAGCTCTACGCCGCGGGCCACATCCCCGGCGCCCTCTCGGTCGGCCTTTCGGACACGTTCGGGACGTGGGCCGGCTCGATGGTGCCGATCGACCGGGAGATCGTCCTCGTCCTCGAACGGCTCGACGATCTCGAGCCGGCGGTCGCGCAGCTGCGCCGGGCGGGCTTCGACCGGGTGGTCGGCTACCTCAACGGCGGAGTCGACGCGTGGAGCGGCGAGACCGAGACGCTCCGCCGGGTCCCGGCCCGCGCGGTTCCCGAGGAGCGGGCCACCGTCCTCGACGTCCGCGAGCTCAGCGAGTGGCGGGAGGGCCGCATCCCGGACGCCGTCCACATCCCCGGGGCACAGCTCCCCACCCGGCTGGACGAGGTCCCGGAAGGACCGATCCTCGTCGTCTGCGGCGGCGGCTATCGGTCCGCCATCGCGGCCAGCCTCCTCGCCCGCGAGGGCCGCGAGGAGGTCGCGCACGTCTCCGGCGGCATGGACGCCTATCGGTCCGCCGGCCTACCCCTCGAGATGGATGAACCGGCGCGGAAGCCGGTGGAGGTTGGATGAACACCACGACCCGCTACACCTTCGGTACGCTCGTGCCACGACCGCTGGCGGAGGCTCGCCAGCTGGTGACCGATGCCCTCAAGGCCGAGGGATTCGGCGTGCTGACCGAGATCGACGTCCAGGCCACGCTGAAGGCCAAGCTCGACGTCGATCGCGATCCGTACGTCATCCTGGGGGCCTGCAACCCGAACCTGGCGCACCGTGCCATCAGTGCCGAGCCCTCGGTCGGGGCGCTCCTGCCCTGCAACGTCGTGCTGTGGGCCGAGGGCGACGCCACCCGGGTCGAGTTCATGGACCCGCTGGCGGCCATGGGCCTGACCGGCTCCGAGGCCGTCGCGGCAGTGGCGACCGAGGCCAACGAGAAGCTGCGCCGCGTGCACGCCGCCCTGGGGGCCACCGCATGAGCTTCCTCTTCGGGCCGAAGGTCGAGCAGGCGGATGTCAAGGAGGTCGCCGACGCGCTGCCGAAGGACGGCGCCGTGCTGGTCGACGTCCGCGAGCCCCACGAGTGGCGCGCCGGCCACGTGCCGGCAGCGAAGCACATCCCGCTGCAGCAGCTGCCCGCCCAGTTGGACAGCCTGCCCAAGGACGCGCCGGTCTACCTCATCTGCCGCAGCGGCAACCGCAGCCACACGGCCGCCGCCTTCCTCCAGCGCAACGGCTTCCAGCGCCCCGTGAACGTGCGCGGCGGGATGATCGCCTGGCAGCGCGCCGGCCTGCCGATCGAGAAGTAGGGCGTCGACCGCATCGGTGTAGGCTTGGAAGCCATGGCCGATGTCCAGCTCCACACCCTCCTCCTGTGCGACTACGCGCTGACGGCGCAGGACGGCAAGATCAGCGCGATCGGCGTCTTCAGCCAGATCAACGTGAGCCGGCTGCCGGCGACGCACGGGCGCTGCTTCATCGTCGCCATCCTGGAGGCGTCGCCCGGCCCGCACGAGCTGAGCTTCCAGGTCGTCAGCCCCACGGGCAAGAACACGCTGCAGCAGGCACCGCGGATCCGGATCGAGGTGCCGCAGAACGCCACGACCGCGAACATCGTGGCGGACCTGAAGGGCATGAAGCTGGAGGAGATCGGACGGCACCGGATCGAGGTTCGCGCCGGCGACCAGATCCTGGGCAGCGCGCCGTTCACCGTGAACCTCATCCTCCGCCAGCAGCCCGGCAACGCCTGAGCCCGCTGCCGCCGGCGCTGGTCTCACGGGCTGCGCCATCGGCGCGTTCCACCCGCATGAGCATCGAGTTCGAGCGAGCCTTCCTCACCGCCGACCCCGCCTATGACGGCCGGTTCGTCGCCGCCGTGCGCACGACCGGCATCTTCTGCCGACCGTCGTGCCGCGTTCGCAAGCCATTGATGAAGAACGTCGAGTTCCTGCCCGACGCCGGCGCGGCACGCCGCGCCGGATATCGCGCCTGCCTGCGCTGCCATCCCGAGGCCGCGAGCCCGGTCCGCAGCCGCACCGTCGCCACGCCGGTCGGGCCGATCACCCTGGCCGCCTCCGACGATGCCCTGGTGCTGGCTGACTTCGCCGAGCGGCCGATGATGCCGGCCCAGCTCGCGGCCGTCCGGCGGCGCATCGGCCCGGTGGCGCCCGGTGACTCCCCGCTGCTCGACCGGGCAGAGCGGCAGCTGCGCGAGTACCTCGCCGGCGAGCGCCGCGCGTTCGACCTTCCCCTGCAGATGCCGGGCAGCGCCTTCCAGGAGCGCGTCTGGACCGAGCTCACGCGCATCCCGTACGGGGAGACGATCTCCTACGGTGAGCTGGCCCGCCGGGTCGGTGTGCCGGCGGGGTCGCGCGCGGTCGGCCGCGCCAACGGGTCGAACCGGCTGGCGATCATCGTCCCCTGTCACCGGGTCGTGGCGAGCGGAGGCGGGCTCGGCGGCTACGGCGGCGGGCTGGAGGCCAAGCGGCACCTGCTCGAGCTCGAGGCCCGCGTCGCCGCTCGATCGAGGGTGGCGGCGCCGCCGCTGCCGACGCTCGCCACCGCATCGGCCTAGGCGTCTGCCACGCACACGCAGCGCCCGAGTCCGCTGCTGGGAGTATCGGACAGGAAGTGCCCGAATTGGCTCACTCCCGGGAACGACGGCCAGGCAGTCAGCCCGAACTTGGCGCTTCGTGGTCCGGCGCCGGGACGAACGGCCAGGATGTGGCCGTTACTCCCGCCGGCGTACCGACACGATGGAACGCCGCCCGCCGCGACCGGCCGACCTACTCGTCCCGAGGCTTGAAATCGGCACCCAGCGCGTGGTACCCGCCGTCGACGTGGATCATCTCACCCGTGGTCATCGAGGCCCAGTCACTGAGCAGGAAGCAGCACATCTGTCCGACCGGGGTGGCGTCACGCAGCGACCAATCCAACGGCGCGCGCTGTGACCACACGCCGGCGATGGCATCGAAGCCGGGGATGCTCTTGCCGGCCATGGTCCGGATCGGTCCGGCGGAGACGGTGTTGACCCGGATGTTGTGCTCGCCCAGGTCGCGCGCCAGGTACCGGGTGACCGCCTCCAGTCCGGCCTTGCTGACGCCCATCCAGTCGTAGATCGGCCACGCATAGCGGCCGTCGAAGGTGAGGCTGACCACCCCGGCCCCGCCGTCGGCCCCGGCCACCTTCAGCGGCTCCAACAGGCCTGCCGTGAGCGCCTTGAGCGAATAGGCCGAGGTCTGGAAGGCGATCGCCACCGACTCCCACGGGGCGCTGAGGAAGTTCCCGCCCAGCGCGTCCTGCGGGGCGAAGCCGATCGAGTGCAGGACGCCGTCCAGGCGACCCCATCGGTCCATGACGTTGGAGGCCACCGCCGCGATGTCGTCCGGGTTGTTGACGTCCATCTGCAGGACGTCCGGGGTGGTCGGCAGCTTCCTCGCCACCCGCTCGGTCAGCCGCACCCCCTTGCCGACGTTGGTCAGGAGGATCTCGGCGCCGTTCTCCTGGGCCACCCGGGCGACCGCGAAGGCGATGCTGTCGTCGGTGAGCACGCCGGTGATGAGCAGCTTCTTGCCGTCGAGGAGCATGCGAGCCAGGGCCTCCCGTGGTTGATGGACCGATGCGCCGGCGGGGCGGCGCGCAACTGGCGGGTAGTGTACCGCCCGCTCCGGGGCCTGCTCCGGGAGCAATCCTGCCGCGGACTGCCGCGAACGCGACCGACAATAGGCGCCATGAACACCATCCTCGCCAACCTGTTCCGTCACCACCGCTGGGCGAACGAGCGGATGCTGGAGGCCTGCCTGCCCCTCACCGATGCGCAGCTCGCGACGGAGGTGGCCGGAACCTACGGCCGGCTGGACGCGACGCTCATGCACCTCGGCGGCGCCGAGGGCGGGTACCTCAACGCCCTGAGCGGATGGCTGCCGCCGGAGGGATACAGCCTGGCCGAGGGCGTCGCGTTTCCCGGCGTGGCGCTGCTCATCGAGCGGATGCGGATGACGGGCGATGCGTTGGTCGAGGTGGCGCGCGAGCTCCCGGCCGACCGCCAGCTGCGGGACGAAGAGAGCGGGGAGCTGCAGCCGGCCTGGGTGACGCTCCTCCAGGCGGCCTACCACGCCACCGAGCACCGGCAGCAGATCGCGACCATGCTCACGCACCTCGGGGTGGAGCCCCCCGAGCCGGACCTTTGGGCCTTCGACCAGGCGCGCGTCCGCGGCGAGGTCGAGGTGGAGTCGCTCTGAGGCGGCAGGATGCGGCGTCGACCGCATCGGTCTAGGATCAGTGGACCGATGATGGTCCGCCTCTACGACTACGACGTGCCCGCCGCCGACCCCGCGGCCGGCGTCCCCAGCCTGCGGCCGCTGCTCGAAGGGCTGGGGACGGACGGGCGGCGCACGATCCT
>DATAKU010000180.1:0-4590 GCA_036261425.1 Candidatus Limnocylindria bacterium
CCTGTCGGTCAGCAAGACCTCCACCGCCAACACGGTCGAGGTCTCGGAGGACGTCCGCGAGGCGCTGGACGAGCTGGTGGCCGACAGCGACGCGGCGCTCGAGATCGAGGTCGTGTCCGACCAGGCCGAGTTCATCATCGAATCGCGCGACGGGCTGCTCAAGGAGGGCGGGCTCGGGGCCGTCTTCGCGGTCCTCACCATCTTCGCCTTCCTGTTCAGCCTGCGCTCGACCTTCGTCGCCGCGCTCTCGATTCCGCTGTCGCTGCTCATCGCCATCGTGCTCATGCAGCTGGGCGGGATCACGATGAACATCATGACCCTCGGCGGCCTGGCAGTGGCCGTCGGTCGGGTCGTGGACGACTCGATCGTGGTGCTGGAGAACATCTACCGCCACCGCGCGATGGGGGAGGACCGGCTCACCGCCGTCCTGCGCGGGCCGGCCGAGGTGGCCGGCGCGATCACCTGGAGCACGCTCACCACGGTGGCCGTCTTCCTGCCGCTCGGCTTCGCCGGCGGGCTGATCAGCCAGTTCTTCCTGCCCTTCGCGCTCACGACCGCGTTCGCCCTGCTGGCCTCGCTGCTGGTGGCGCTGACCGTCATCCCGGTGCTCGCCTTCTTCCTGGTCGGCGCGCCCCGCGCCGGTGCCGTCGACGAGGCGGGCGAGCCGCGCCGCTCGCTGTGGGTGCGCGCCTACGACCCGACGATCCGGGCCGTCCTGCACAGCCGCTGGACGTCGCTGGGGGTCGTGGTCGGCGCGCTCGTCCTGTTCGTCGGGTCGCTGTTCCTCGCGCCGCTCCTGCCGACCGCCTTCCTCAACTCGGGGTCGGAGAAGCTCCTTCTCGTCAGCGTGGCCCCGCCGGCGGGCGTGAGCTCGTCGGGGGTGCGCGACCGTGCTGCCGAGGCGGAGGAGCTGCTGCTGGCCGACGACGAGGTCGAGCTGGTCCAGACCAGCGTGCCGCCCGAGGGCGACACCGGCTTCCGGACGCTCATCAGCGCGCAGTCCGGCCGCGCTGCCAACTCGGCCACGCTCTACCTGCGCCTCGACGCCGACGCCGACCTGCTCGACGCCGCCCGGCGGCTGGAGGAGGGCCTGGCACCGATCGAGACCGATGGTTGGGACGCCGTCGTCCAGCAGGCCACCGGCCCTGGCGCCGGCGGCAACCTGGCACTGGTCGTCTCCGGCCCGGACCTCACGTCGGTCGAGACGGCGACCGGCACGGTCATCGACGCGATCCGCGACATCGACGGGCTGGCCAACGTCACCAGCGACCTGGTGGCGGCGGCCCCGACCGTCGAGATCGACGTCGATCCCGCGGCCGCGGCGGGGGCAGGCGTCAGTCCGGCCCAGGTCGGCGGCATCGTGCGCGGCGCGCTGTCCGCGACCCCGGCCGGCACCATCCAGCCGGAGGATGCCGAGGAGCCGATCGACGTGCTCCTGCGCCTCGATCCGGACGCCGTCGACTCGGTCGATGCCCTGTCCCGGCTGCCGGTCGGCGTCGGTGGCACCACCCTGGTCGAGGTGGCCGGCATCACCGAGCGGGAGGTGCGTGCCACCATCAGCCGGGTCGACGGCGCCCCCTCATCGACGATCAGCGGCGAGGTCGTGGGGGAGGATACCGGCGGGATCTCGGCCGCCGTCCGCGCCGAGCTCGATCGGCTCGAGGCCGGCGGCGACCTGCCCTCAGGCGTCACGGTGGCGGTCGGTGGCGTGAGCGAGCAGCAGGCCGAGGCGTTCGGCGGACTGTTCGTCGCGATGGGCGTCGCGGTGGCGCTCGTCTACCTCATGCTGGTGCTGGCCTTCAACTCGCTGGTGACACCGTTCATCATCCTGTTCAGCTTGCCACTGGCGACCATCGGCGCCTTCCCGGCGCTGCTGCTCACCGGGCGTCCGATCGGCGTGAGCGCCCTCATCGGCTTCCTCATGCTCATCGGCATCGTGGTGACCAACGCGATCGTGTTGCTCGACCTGGTCGAGCGGCTGCGGGCGCAGGGCGTGCCGCTGAAGGAGGCGATCATCCGAGGCGGGCACACCCGCGTGCGACCGATCCTGATGACCGCGCTGGCCACCATCCTGGCCCTGCTCCCGCTGGCCCTGGGCCTCAACGAGGGCTCGATCATCGCGGCCGAGCTCGGGACAGTGGTCATCGGCGGTCTGCTGAGCTCCACCTTCCTGACGCTGATCGTGGTGCCGGCGGCGTACCGGCTGGTGGAGGGGCTCCGGGGGCGGATCGCCGGGTCGCTGCAACGGGCACGCGGCGGCGAGCCGCTGCCGGCGATCGAGGCGTGACGATGGCGTGAGGGCTGCGCTCCGGCGCGGATTGCGCCGGCCGCGGCCCGTACCGCTCCTTGACGGGCGTCAGTCGGCGGTGAGGGCGACGAGCCGCGATCGGCGGAAGTGGCTCGTCACCCACCAGACGATCGCCACGTCGATCAGCAGGAAGACGCCGCCGATCGCCACGAGCGTTTCGGGCGCCAGCTGGCGCTCGAACAGCGGGACATCCTCGCCGGTCGCCGAGGCGATGGCCATGAGGGCCAGCGATACGACGATGGGCGGGCCCGTCATCACCGCCACGAGCAGCTGCTGCGCGCCCTGGACCGTCTCCGAACGCAGCGAGATGAACACCCCGACCGACGCGGTGAAGACCGCGAGGAGCATGCTCAGCGCCGGCAGCGCGACGAGGTACGCCGGAGAGAAGAGGAGCGGCTCGGGGCGTGGATGGAGCACGTTGACGATCAGCAGGCTCAGCCCGAGCAGGAGGATGGTCAGCACCACGTCGACGAACACCGGCACGGCCATCTTGCCGGCCAGGATCGCCCGGTCCGGCAGACGGCTGGCGAGCAGCGTGGCCAGCGTCCGGCGCTCGCGCTCTCCGGCGAAGGCGTCGGGAATCATGGTGTGGACCGTCACCAGCGCCGTGGCCACCACCAGCAGGACCGGCAGGATCGGGTCGGTCACCCAGCGCGGGCCGAGCTGCAGCGGGCCGAAGACCGGCAGGATGAGGGCGGGCAGGACGCTCAGGATCGACTGGCGTAGGCGGCCGCCGACGACCAGGCTCCGCCACTCGCGCCACATGACCGTCCCCAGGTCGCTCACGCGGCGCTCTCCACCAGCCGGACGAAGGCGTCCTCGAGGGTGGCCGCCTCGCGTCGCGCCTCCTCGACCTCGGCGCCGGCGGTGACCAGCCGTCGGACGATGTCGGCAAGGTCCACGTCGGCCGCGAGGTGAAGCGTGAGCAGGTGGTCGTGGAGCTCGACCGATCGGACGCGCGGGTCGTGCTGGAGCGCATCCGCGCCCGCCCCGAGGCGCCGGCCGGTCACGATGAGACGCTGATCGGCGACGCTGCGTCGCAGCTCCTCGGGCGTCCCCAGGGCCAGCAGCCGGCCCCGACGGATGACGGCCACCAGGTCGCACAGGCGCTCGGCCTCGACCATGTTGTGGGTGGTGAGGAAGATCGTCGTGGCGTCGCGCCGCGGCAGCTCCACCAGCGTGGCGCGCACCTCGTTGGCCGCGATCACGTCGAGTCCCGCGGTCGGCTCGTCGAGCATGAGCAGCTGCGGCCGATGGAGCACGGCCCGCGCCAGCGCCAGGCGCTGCTGCATCCCGAAGCTCCACGAGCCGACGACGTCGTGGCGCCGATCCCACGTCCCCATGCCCTCGAGCAGCTCGCGGATGCGCGCCCGGCGCTCGTTGGCCGGGATGCGCCAGGCGCGGCCCTGAAACTCGAGGTTCTGCTCGACGGTGAGCTCCTCGTACAGGCCGGGATGCTGGAGCACGACACCGACCCGCGCCCGGATGGCCTGGCTCTCGAGCGCCGTGTCGTGGCCCAGCACGCTCGCCCGGCCCTCGCTCGGGGCGAGGAGACCCAGGAGCATGCTCACCGTCGTCGTCTTGCCCGCCCCGTTCGGCCCGAGGAAGCCGAAGATGACGCCGCGCGGCACCTCCAGCGTGAGCCCATCGACCGCCGTCACCGCGCCGAAGCGGCGGGTGAGGCGCTCCATGACGATGGCGGGCTCCGGCATCGGTGCCACCGTAGCCGAACCGGACGCCGGGCGGCTGGCGTGCCGCGCCGGAATCAGTCGGACGGCAGCCGCGCGAGCAGCACCACGATGGCGAGGTTGGCGCCGATCCAGGCCAGCTTGGCGACCAGGCCGATGGCGCTGCTGGCCCCGACGCCCAGGAGCGAGAGGAGCGCGAAGGCCGCGGCGATGACCATGGCCGTCGGACGCGGCCAGCCGTCCCGACGGCCGTCCCGGATCCGATTCCCGGCCAGCACCTGGACGATGCCGAGCGGCAGGAGCAGCGGCCACGGCGCGATCCGGACCAGGGACGTCGCCACACCGGCCACGCCGCCGGCGACGTCGCCGGCGGCACGCTCGTCGAGCGCCCATCCGACCAGCAGGAACGCCGCGCCCAGCACGACGGTCAGCCAGCCGACCCATGCCACGGACGATCCGGCCAGGCGGAGCTGAGCGGGAGCGCGAAGCGCATCGGTCATGACGACGCCTCCTCGACCACGACGGTGCCGCTCATGACCGGGTGCGGATCGCACTGGAAGTGGTAGGTCCCCGGCTCGAGTGGCGGGATGCGGT
>DATAKU010000181.1:0-11429 GCA_036261425.1 Candidatus Limnocylindria bacterium
ATCGTCGCCAGCCGCACGCATCGGGGCTTCCTGCGTCGCCTGATGGAGATGGAGATCCCGGAGATCTACAACGGCACGGTCGTGATCCGCGGGATCGCGCGGGAGGCTGGCAGCCGCTCGAAGGTGGCCGTGGAGAGCCGCCAGCCAGGCGTCGACGCCAAGGGCGCCGCCGTAGGGCAGCGTGGTGCGCGCATCCAGTCGATCGTCGCCGAGCTCAACGGCGAGAAGGTCGACATCGTCCTGTGGGACGAGGATCCCGGCCGCTTCGTCGCCGAGGCGCTCAGCCCGGCCGAGGTGCTGAGCGTGCGGATCGACGAGGAGCACAAGATCGCCAACGTCATCGTTCCGGAGCGCCAGCTGAGCCTGGCGATCGGGAAGGAGGGCCAGAACGCCCGACTTGCCGCCAAGCTCACCGGGTGGCGGATCGACATCCGCTCGGAGGCCGGCGTGGCCACGGCCGCGGCCGGTGGCGAGCGAACCGGCGACGAGGCGGGCGCGGAGGCGCCGGCCGATGCCGAAGCGACGACCTGATCACATCCCGACCCGGACCTGCGCGGTCTGCCGGACCGCGCGGCCGAAGCGCGACATGGACCGGCTGGTCCGTGCCGCTGACGGCACGGTCCACCGCGACCCGACGGGCAAGGCCCAGGGCCGCGGAACGTATATCTGTCACGAACCGGCCTGCCGCGACCCCCGAGCGGCCGCGGCGGCCGTCAGGCGAGCGCTCGGTGCCGAGCTCGCGCCGGGAACGCTCGAAATCGAGGTGAACGATGCCGCCAAATAGATACCGACCGCGCCGCGGACCCCGTCCCCAGCGCAAGCGCACCGGGCCGCGCCCCGGCGGCGTCATGACCGAGACCGCCCCGGCGCGACCGACCGGGCCGGTCGAGCTGCCGAACCCGGTGGTCGTCAAAGACCTGTCCGAGGCGCTCGGGGTCAGCAACGCCGAGATCATCAACGTCCTCATCCGCACCGGGATCTTCGCGACCGTCAACCAGTCGATCGACTTCGACACCGCGTCCCTGGTGGCCGCGGAGCTCGGCATGGAGGCGACCGAGCGCGGTGCCGCCGAGCGGGCCGCGGCGGAGGCCGCCGGCGAGACCGAGCTCGTCAAGCCCGGGACCACGCCGGAGGGCGATGTTCGACCGGCGCTGTGGACCGATGACGACCCGTCGAAGCTGGAGGCCCGCGCGCCGATCGTGACCGTCATGGGCCACGTCGACCACGGCAAGACCAGCCTGCTCGACGCCGTCCGCGAGACGAAGGTCGCCGACCGCGAGTCCGGGGGCATCACGCAGCACATCGGCGCCAGCGAGGTGACTCACAACGGCAAGCGCATCGTGTTCCTCGACACGCCCGGCCACGAGGCGTTCACCGCCATGCGTGCCCGCGGCGCGCAGGTGACCGACATCGCGATCATCGTGGTGGCCGCCGATGACGGCGTCATGCCGCAGACCAAGGAGGCCATCGATCACGTCCGCGCGGCGCGCGTGCCGATGATCGTGGCGATCAACAAGATCGACAAGCCGGACGCGAACCCGGAGCGGGTGAAGCAAGAGCTCGCCGACAACAACGTCCTGATCGAGGAGTACGGCGGTGACGTGATCGCCGTGTCCGTGAGCGCGAAGCAGCGCACCGGGATCGACGACCTCATGGAGATGGTCCTCCTCGTCGCCGACCTGCAGGACCTAAAGGCCAACCCGGATCGGGCCGCCATCGGCACGATCGTGGAGTCCAAGGTCGACAAGGGACGCGGCAACGTGGCGACCGTCCTGGTGCAGACCGGCACGCTCAAGATCGGGGACATCGTGGCCGTCGGACGCACCCACGGGCGCGTTCGAGCGCTCAACAACGCGGCCGGCAAGCGCGTCAAGCAGGCCGGGCCCGCGACGGCGGTCGAGATCATCGGTCTCGACGGCCTCCCGGAGGCCGGCGACGTGCTGCGGGTGGTGGCCGACGAGAAGACCGCCCGCGACATGGCCGAGACGGCGGACCGAGCATCCGGCAGCGGCGACGGACGCGCGGCCAGCAGCCTCGAGGAGATCAGCGCGCAGATCAAGGACAGCGAGGTCGCCGAGCTGCGCGTGATCCTCAAGACCGACGTGCAGGGCTCGCTCGGTGCCATCCGCCATGCCCTCGAGCGCCTGAACACCGATGAGGTCCGCATCAACATCCTGCGCGAGGGGGCGGGCGACATCAACGAGAGCGACATCAACCTCGCCTCGGCGTCCGACGCGGTCGTCATCGGCTTCAACACCAAGCCGGACGCCGGTGCGCAGCGCTCGGTGGAGGCCACCGGGGTCGACGTCCGTATCTACGACGTGATCTACAAGCTCACCGATGACGTCGGCCAGGCCCTGTCGGGCCTGCTGGCGCCGAAGCTCGTCGAGCAGGTGGAGGGCCACGCCGAGGTGCGAATGGTGATCAAGGCCGGCCGGGCCGGCAACATCGCCGGCTCCTACGTCACCGATGGCCGCATCGTGCGCGGCACCCAGGCGCGCCTCTTCCGTGGCAGCACGCTCCTGGCCGACACCCGCATCACCTCGCTGAAGCGCTTCAAGGACGACGTCCGGGAGGTGCAGACCGGCTACGAGTGCGGCATCGGGCTCGACGTGGATGACCTCGCCGAAGGGGACGTCATCGAGTGCTACCAGATGGTGTCCGAGCAGGCCTGACGGACCGATGAGCCAGCGCACCGACCGGCTGGACAGCCAGATCCGGGCCGAGCTGATGGAGCTGCTCCAGCGCGAGATGAAGGACCCGCGCGTCGGGTTCGCCACCATCACGCGCGTGGAGACGGCTCGTGACCTGGGCAGCGCCAAGGTCTGGGTCAGCGTGCTCGGCACGCCGGCGGAGCAGCAGGAAGCGGTGCGGGCGTTGACCGACGCCGCTCCCTGGCTGCGGCGCCAGCTCGGCGAGCGGCTCACGGTGCGCCACATCCCGCAGCTGGTCATCCGTCACGACGACTCGATCGAGGCGGGGGATCGCGTCCTCAGGCTCCTCAAGTCGCTCGAGGACGAGCGCGACGGGAAGGACACCTCGGATGAGTCGTGAGGCGGTCCGGGACGCGCTGCGTTCCGCCAGCCGCATCACGGCCATCTGTCACGAGAACCCCGACGCGGATACGCTCGGGGCGGCGCTGGCCATCCGGACCGCGGCGCTCCGGCTCGGCAAGGAGGCGGAGGTCGTGGCCGCCGACGGGGTGCCGCCGTTCCTGCGCGACCTGCCCGGTGCCGACAGCGTCCGCCGTCGGCCGCAGCTGGAGCCGGATGTCGCGGTGGTGGTCGACGGTCCGCCGTCGCGCACCGGTGCGGTGGCCACCGAGGATCGGGCATGGCTGGATCGGGCGCGCGTGCTGAACATCGATCACCACGTCTCGAACGACGGCAGCGGGGTCCTTGCCGCCTGGATCGATCCCGAGGCGGCTGCCACCTGCGAGATGGTCGCGGCGCTCCTGCCGGAGCTGGGGATCGAGATCGACGCCGAGATCGCCACCCAGCTGGCCGCCGGCATCGTCCAGGACACCCACACCTTCAGCCACCCGAACGCGACCCCACGGACGCTCCGGGTTACCGCGGATCTCGTCGAGGCGGGCGCGCCGCTGTCGCGCCTGCATCGGGCCATCTATGCCGACAAGCCGTTCAGCACCATGGCGCTGTGGGGCCGGATGCTCAACGACGTCGCGCAGCGCTGCGACGGGCGCATCGTGTACACCGCCCAGACCCTGGCGATGCTGACCGAGACCGGCAGTGAGCCGACGGCCACGGAGGGGTTCATCGACCTGCTGGCCGGCACGAAGGCGGCCGACATCACCGTCCTGTTCAAGGAGGCCGATGCGTTCCAGGTGCGAGTCAGCGTCCGCACCTCGGCCCGTGCCGACGCCGTCGCCATCACGAGCGCCTTCGGGGGCGGC
This sequence comes from Candidatus Limnocylindria bacterium, assembly GCA_036261425.1. GTDB lineage: Bacteria > Chloroflexota > Limnocylindria > QHBO01 > QHBO01 > JACDBZ01. The sequence continues at coordinate 3,914 of DATAKU010000181.1, forward strand.
GGTCACGCTCGCGCCGCCGGCTGCACGCTGGAGACGCCGCTGGCCGATGCGGTCGGTCGCGTCCTGGACGAATGCGAGCGGGAGCTCGATCGCGCCGATGCTCGGGGTCGTTAACCTCGACAAGCCGGTCGGGCCGACGAGCCACGACATGGTCGGGCTGCTGCGGCGCCTCACCGGCACGCGGCGCATCGGCCACGCGGGCACGCTGGATCCGCTCGCGTCGGGCGTGCTGCCCATCCTGGTCGGCGGCGCCACGCGCTTCAGCGAGGAGCTGACCGGGGGATGGAAGCGCTACGAGGCGGTGATCCGCCTCGGCGCCCGCAGCGCGACCGACGACGCGGAGGGACCGATCGAGCCCAGCGGCATTCCCGTCCTGGACGAGGCGACCGTCCGCGAGGCGCTCGACGCGTTCATCGGCACCTTCGAGCAGCGGCCGCCGGCCTTCAGCGCCCGCAAGCAGGCCGGGCGCCGCGCCCACCGCGCGGCGCGGGCCGGTGAGAGCCTCGAGCTGCCACCGCGCACCGTGACCGTGGAATCGATCGAGCTGCTCGCCTACGAGCCGGCCGGGGCGACCGCCGACCTGCGCGTGGACCTGCGCTGCGGGGCGGGCACCTACGTGCGCTCGATCGCGCGGGACCTCGGGGAGCGGTTGGGCTGCGGCGCCCACCTGGCGGCGCTGCGTCGGACGGAGGCCGCCGGCCTCCGCGCCGAGGACGCGGTCACGCCCGAGGACCTCGAGTCGCTCGCCGCCGACGGCCGGTTGCAGGACGCTGTCCTGCCCGTGGCGCCCCTGCTTCCCCTGCCGCGCCTCAGCCTTGATGCCGACGCGGCCCGTCGTTTCCGGCACGGCTCGCCGCAGCCGGTCGACGACGATGACCTCCGCGGCCGCGTGGCCGTGTTCGCCGGAGCGCAGCTGATCGGGGTCGGACGGCTGGACGGCGGGACCCTGCAGCCGGAGAAGGTGCTGGCCGAGGAGGCTGCCTCGTGAGCGGCCCGGTCGGCCTCGACGGCCTGCCGGTCATCGGTCCGGCGGTCATCACCCTCGGCGTGTTCGACGGGGTGCACCTGGGACATCGGGCCATCGCCGCCGCCACGGCCGACGCGGCCGCCGAGCGGGGCGCCGCATCGGTGGCGATCGTCTTCACACCGCATCCCGACGAGGTGCTGCGGCCGGGGACGGTCGTACCCCGGCTGGCGCCGCGCGACGTGACGCTGGATCGGCTGCACGGGACCGACATCGACCACGCCGTGGAGGTCCGCTTCGACGACGACCTCCGCTCCATGGAGCCGGAGGCCTTCCTGGCGGCCCTGGCCCCCGCCATCGAGCTGCGCGGGATCACCATGGCCACCGGCAGCGCGTTCGGCCGCCGACGGGCCGGCAGCATCGAGCGCGTGACCGAGATCGGTCGGGAGGCGGGCTTCGACACGATCGAGGTTCCGCCCGTCGTGCTGGGCGGAGAGCCGGTCTCGTCGTCGCGCATCCGGACCGCGTTGGGCGCCGGCGACGTCCGGGCCGCATCGGCGCTGCTCAGCTCCGCCCCGCTCCTGCGTGGCGTGGTCATCCACGGGGACCGGCGCGGTCACCAGCTCGGCTTCCCGACCGCGAACCTGGCCTTCGACTACGTCCCGGCCATGCCGGCCCTGGGCATCTATCTCGGCCGCGTGAGCGTCCCGGAGCGCAACGTCGGGCCGCTCCACCCGGCGCTGGTCAGCGTCGGCGTGCGCCCCACCTTCCACGTCGACGGTCAGGTGCTGGTCGAGGTCTACCTGCTCGACTGGGACGGCGACCTGTACGACGCGGTGCTGAGCGTCGAACTCCACGCGCACCTGCGCGAGGAACGCCGATTCGAGTCGGTCGAGACGCTCGTGGACCAGATGCGGGCCGACGAGGCCGAGGCGCGCCGGCTCATCGCCGCCGATGGCGGCTGAGGCCCGCGCCTGCTAGACTTCGACCGTTACGGAAACGAATGTGGAGGAATACGTGCCGCTCGCCAAGGACGCGAAGAGCGCAATCGTCACCGAATATGCCACGCACGAAGGCGACACCGGATCGCCCGAGGTGCAGATTGCGCTTCTCACCGAGCGGATCAAGTCGCTGACGGAGCATCTGCGCAGCTACCCGAAGGACAATCACTCGCGCCGCGGGCTCCTGAAGCTCGTCGGGCAGCGCCGACGGTTGCTGGCGTACCTGGTCCGCAATGACGTAGATCGGTACCGCGCCGTCATCAGCAGCCTGGGGCTGCGCCGCTAGCTACCGAAGCGATCGACCCAGGGATCCCGTTGCGGGACCTGGGTCTCGCATATCAGACGACCATTTCCCGAGGCATCCGCCCCCTGCCGCGACGGCCCACGCTCGATCCGCTCGAGCGGCCCGCGCAGCGCGAGCGCCGGATGTCGACATGACGACACTGGAGGAATCAGTGGCTATCAAACACGAGGCCGAAATCGGCGGCCAGGTCTTCAGCATGGAAGCCGGCAAGCTCGCCGAGCAGGCCGACGGCGCGGTGATCGTCCGCTACGGCGACACCGTCGTCCTGGCGACCGCGGTCGCCAGCAAGGAGCCGCGCGAGGGCGCGGACTTCTTCCCGCTCACCGTGGACTACGAGGAGCGGATGTACGCCGCGGGCAAGATCCCTGGCGGCTTCATCAAGCGCGAGTCGCGCCCGTCGGAGGCCGCCATCCTGGCGATGCGCCTCACCGACCGGCCGATCCGCCCGCTCTTCCCGAAGGGCTATCACAACGACGTCCAGATCGTGCTCACCGTGCTCTCGACGGACATGGAGAACGACCCGGACATCCTGGCCCTCAATGGCGCCTCGGCGGCGCTCTCGATCAGCCATATCCCGTTCATGGGCCCCGTCGGCGCCGTGCGCATCGGACGCATCGACGGCGAGTTCGTCACCAACCCGACGAACAGCCAGCTCGACGAGAGCGACCTCGACCTCGTCGTGGCCGGGACGCGTGACGCGGTGATGATGGTCGAGGCCGGCGCGAAGATCCTGCCCGAGTCGATCATGGCCGACGCGATCGCTCACGGTCACAGCGAGCTCCAGAAGTCGATCGAGCTCCAGGACCGCCTGGTCGCCTCGGCCGGCACCCCGAAGCGGATGCCCTTCGTCGGGCCCAAGGCGGACTCCATCGTCAAGCTCGGCAAGCGCCTGGCCAACGGCGAGACCGAGTTCGTGGTGTTCGATCTCGAGACCACGGCCATGAAGCCGGAGAACGGCTACATCGTCGACATCGCGGCGCTGCGCGTGCGGGACGGCCAGGTCGTCGACCGCTTCGAGTCGCTCGTGAATCCCGGCCGGCCCATCGTCGGCCACCAGGTCCACGGCATCAGCACCGATGACGTGACCAGCGCCCCGACTGCGGCCGAGGTGCTCACGAACTTCACCCAGTGGGTCGGGGACGCGCCGGTCGTGGCGCACAACGTCGCCTTCGACCTGCCCTTCGTCCTGCGTCACCTGCCGAACGACGCCCGGTGGGAGCCGAGCGCGGTGTTCGACACCCTCGAGCTGGGCTACCAGCTCTACCCCGACGCCGGGGCATGGAAGCTCGGCGACCTCGTGCGGTTCGTCTTCGGGCGTGAGCACGCGGTCGCGCACCGCGCCATGCCCGACGCCGAGGTGGCGGCCGAGCTGTTCATCCACTTCACCCAGGGTCTCGCCGAGCGGCTCGATGCGATCCGCGAGGACATCAAGGACGAGGTCCGTCGCGCTCGCGAGTCCTACAACCGCGCTGAGCAGGGTGAGCGCCTGGAGGACATCCGCCGCCGCCACGGCATCGGCTCGCCGCTCATGGACGTCCTGACCAAGGCGACCGTCCGCGAGCTGGTCCTCAACGAGAACCTGCGGATCGACGGGCGTGACACGACCACCATCCGTCCCATCAGCGTCGAGGTCGGGGTCCTGCCCCGCACCCACGGCTCCGGCATCTTCACCCGTGGCCAGACCCAGGCCCTGTCGATCGCGACCCTCGGTCCGTCGAGCGCGGCCCAGCGCATGGACACGATCAGCCCGGAGACCGAGAAGCGGTACCTCCACCACTACAACATGCCGCCCTACTCGGTCGGGGAGGCGCGATTCATGCGCGGCCCCGGCCGGCGCGAGATCGGCCACGGCGCGCTCGCCGAGCGCGCGCTCCTGCCCGTCCTGCCGAGCGAGGACGAGTTCCCGTACGTCATCCGCGTGGTGAGCGAGGTGGTGAGCTCGAACGGCTCGACCTCGATGGCCTCGACCTGCGGCAGCACCCTGGCCCTGATGGATGCCGGCGTGCCGATCAAGGCGCCGGTGGCGGGTGCCGCCATGGGGCTGATCACCGACACGGAGACCGGCCGTTACGCCGTCCTCACCGACATCACGGGCAAGGAGGACGCCTACGGCGACATGGACTTCAAGGTGACCGGCACCGCCGACGGTGTCACGGCGCTGCAGATGGACATCAAGGTCGGCGGCATCACGACCGAGACGATGCGCGACGCTCTGGAGCAGGCACGGGTCGCCCGGCTGTTCATCCTGGACAAGATGACGAGCGTCATCAGCGCCAGCCGTGAGGAGCTGAGCCCGTACGCGCCGCGCATCACGACCATCAAGATCCCGGTCGACAAGATCCGCGACGTCATCGGCGCCGGTGGCAAGGTGATCCGCCAGATCACCGCCGAGACCGGGACCGAGATCAACGTCGAGGACGACGGCACCATCCAGATCGCCGCGACCAGCGGCGAGGCCGCCCAGAAGGCCATCAAGTGGATCGAGGGCCTCACCCGGGACGTCGAGGTCGGCAAGGAATACCTCGGCAAGGTGACCCGCATCATGAACTTCGGCGCCTTCGTCGAGATCCTGCCCGGCAAGGAGGGGCTGGTCCACATCAGCCAGCTGGCCGACTACCGGGTCCCGCGAGTCGAGGACGTGGTGAGCATCGGCGACGAGCTGATGGTCATCGTGACCGAGATCGACCGCATGGGCCGCATCAACCTGAGCCGCCGCGCGGCCATGGAGCGGCACATGGCGAAGGCGGGCAGCCAGAGCTGACCGGCCCGCATCGCGCGCGATGGGGGTCCCGGGCGAATCCACGGAGGGCGGCGCGGCAGCGCTGGCGGTCGTCGCGGACGAGGTCCGCGGCTGCACGCGCTGCCCGCTCGCCCGACGACGCACGCACGCCGTCCCCGGCGAGGGCAACCGCGACAGCGACGTCCTCCTCGTCGGCGAGGGTCCCGGGGCCCGTGAGGACGCCACCGGGCGTCCCTTCGTCGGACCGGCCGGACAGCTGCTCGACGAGCTGCTCCACGCCATCGGCTGGGAGCGGGAGGACGTCTTCATCACGAACGTGGTGAAGTGCCGCCCGCCGGGCAACCGCGACCCCGAGCCCGGCGAGGTGGCCGCCTGCGCCCCGTACCTGGACCGCCAGGAGCGGGCGCTCGACCCGGCCGTGGTCGTCACCCTCGGACGGCACTCGCTCCAGCGCTACCTGCCCGGCGCCCGCATCGGCGCAATCCACGGAACGCTGCGTCGTTCCTACTCCGGACTGCACATCTTCCCGATGTACCATCCTGCTGCGGCGCTGCACCAGGCCTCGTTGCGCGAGACGCTGTTCCGCGACGTGCGTGGCCTTCCGGCTGCGCTGCTGGCCGCGCGTCGGGCGCTCGAAGCGGAGCGCGCGGCATCGGTCAAGGTCGAAGAGGCGGCGGCCCCGGTGCTGGACGCGGAGGGGGCCGCGGATGCCGCCGAACAGATGAGACTCTCTTCTAGGAGCTTCCATGTCCGAGACCCTGCGCATCATTCCCCTCGGCGGGGTGGGCGAGGTCGGCAAGAACATCACCGTCATCGAGTCCGGCGGCGAGATCCTGGTCGTCGACTGCGGCCTGGCCTTCCCGGAGCCGGAAATGCTCGGGATCGACCTGGTCATCCCGGACGTGAGGTACCTCGAGGAGCACCGCGACCGGGTGCGCGGGATCATCCTCACCCACGGCCACGAGGACCACACCGGCGCGCTGCCGTACGTCCTGCCGAAAATTCCCGGCACGCCCATCTACGCCACGCGGCTGACCGAGGGCCTGGTCCAGGGCAAGCTGCGCGAGCACAAGCTGCTCGACTCCACCGAGCTGCACGTGGTGCAGCCGGGGGAGGAGTTCGCGGTGGGGGTCTTCCGCATCACCCCGTTTCGGGTCAACCACTCCATCCCCGACGGGGTGGGCTACGCGATCGACACGCCGGCCGGAGTGGTGGTCCACACCGGCGACTTCAAGTTCGACCACACGCCGCCGGACGGGGTGCGCGCCGACCTCGGCCTCATCGCCGAGATCGGGAACCGCGGCGTCGCCTTCCTCCTCTCCGACTCCACGCGCGCGGAGCGCGAGGGCTACACGCTGTCGGAGGCGACGGTGGGGGAGAGCCTGCATCGGCTCGTGGACGAGGCGCAGGGACGGGTCATCGTCGCCACCTTCGCAAGCAACATCGGCCGCGTGCAACAGGTGATCGACGCCGCCGCGGCGCACGGCCGCAAGATGGTCGCGCTGGGGCGGAGCATGGAGCAGAACATCGCCATCGCGCTGGAGCGCGGCTACCTCGACGATCGCGGCGGCACGCTGGTGAAGAAGGACCAGCTCCAGCGGCTGCCGAAGGAGGAGCTGGTGGTGATGACGACCGGCTCGCAGGGCGAGCCGATGAGCGGCCTGACCCGGATGAGCAACCGCGACCACAGGAACATCACCATCGAGCCGGGCGACACCGTCATCGTCTCGGCCAGCCCCATCCCCGGCAACGAGGAGGCCGTCGCGAAGACGATCGACAACCTCTTCAAGGAGGGGGCGATGGTCCACTACGAGCCGATGGTCCACTGCCACGTCTCCGGCCACGGGTCGCGGGAGGAGCTGAAGCTCATGCTCGGGCTCGTGAAGCCGCGCCACTTCATCCCCGTCCACGGCGAGTACCGGATGCTGGTCCAGCACGGCCTCCTGGCGGAGGACGCCGGCGTGGACGTCGACAAGATCTTCGTCCTCGAGAACGGGCAGGTGGTCGAGTACGACGGCGAGCGGGCGCGGCTGGGGGAGCCGGTGCCGGCCGGCGCGATGCTGGTGGACGGCATCGCCGCCGTCGACGGGATCGACGGGGTGGTGCTGCGCGATCGCCGGGCGCTGGCCTCCGACGGCGTGGTCATGGTGGCCGTCACCGTGGACTCGCAGACCGGCCAGCCGGTCGGCCAGCCGGACCTGGTCAGCCGCGGCTTCCTGTCCGATCCGAACGACCCGCTGCTGGACGAGGCGCGCGAGCACCTGGTCCGCGTGCTTCAGCAGCGCCGCGGCGACGAGCACACCGCCGAGGCGGGATTCGTGAAGGCCAAGGTCCGCGACACGCTGAGCCCGTTCTTCCACCAGCGCACGAAGCGTCGACCGATGATCCTGCCGATCGTGATGGAGGTCTGAGCGGCCCGTGGCCACTCGACGACGATCCACGCCTCGTCGCCGGACCACGAGGCGCAGGACGCGGAAGACACCCTTCGTCCTGAGCGGGCGGTTCCT
>DATAKU010000003.1:0-8976 GCA_036261425.1 Candidatus Limnocylindria bacterium
GGAGGCCAGCATCGAGCGCTTCCGGGCCGAGTCCCAGCGTCTCGGCGACCTGCAGGTGCGCGGCCAGATGATCGGGCGCTGGTTCTTCGCGCTCATCGGCACCTTCTTCAGCATCATGCCGGCCTTCGTCTATCTGCTGGCCGGACACTTCATCATCGGCGGCGAGACGGACGTGACGATCGGCACCATCGTGGCCTTCACCACGCTCCAGTCGCGCCTCTTCTTCCCGCTCGGCCAGCTGCTCAACGTCCAGGTCGAGATCCAGGGTGCCCTGGCCCTGTTCGACCGGATCTTCGAGTACCTCGAGATGGAGCACGAGATCACCGATGCGCCCGACGCCGTCACCCTCTCCCCGGCGACCATGCGCGGCGAGGTCCGGTTCGATCGCGTCTCCTTCCAGTACCCGGTGGCCGTGGCGCAGATCCAGGCGGCCGAGGAGACCGCAGAGGCGGAGGCCGAGGGACGCGCCGTGCCCACCGCCATCCAGCCGTTCGCCCTGGCCGATATCTCGTTCACGGCCCGGCCGGGCGAGTTGGTGGCCCTGGTGGGGCCGTCCGGGAGCGGGAAGACGACCTCGACGTACCTCATCCCGCGGCTCTACGACGTCGACGCGGGATCGGTCAGCATCGACGGCATCGACGTGCGGCACATCTCGCTGGAGTCCCTGGGGCGGGTCATCGGCTTCGTCACCCAGGAGACGTACCTGTTCCACGACACGATCCTGGCGAACCTGCGCTATGCCAAGCCGGAGGCGACCATGGCCGACGTCGAGGCCGCCTCGCGGGCGGCCGCGATCCACGACCGCATCCTGGAGCTTCCCGACGGCTATGACACCGTGGTGGGGGAGCGGGGCTACAAGCTCTCCGGCGGCGAGAAGCAGCGCGTGGCGATCGCCCGCGTGCTGCTCAAGGATCCGCGGGTGCTCATCCTGGACGAGGCGACCTCCGCGCTCGACACCGTCAGCGAGCGCCTCATCCAGGCCGCGCTCCAGCGGCTGATGGAGGGCCGCACCACCATCGCGATCGCCCATCGCCTGTCGACCATCCTGCGCGCCGACCAGATCCTGGTGATGTCCCGTGGCCGGATCGTCGAGCGGGGCACCCACGAGGAGCTCATTCGGCAGGAGGGCCTGTACGCCAGCCTCTCGGCCGAGCAGTTCGCGGTGGATCCGACTCGCTGACGGTCGGGCGCCGCTGGAACACCGCGTGCGAGACTGCGGGCATGCCGAACCGCCTGGCCGACCAGACGAGCCCCTACCTCCTGCAGCACGCGCACAACCCGGTCGACTGGTACCCGTGGGGACCGGAGGCCCTCGAGCGGGCCCGGGCCGAGGACAGGCCGATCTTCCTGTCCATCGGTTATGCGGCGTGCCACTGGTGCCATGTCATGGAGCGCGAGAGCTTCGAGAATCCAGAGATCGCCGCGCTCATGAACCGCCACTTCGTGTCGATCAAGGTCGATCGGGAGGAGCGTCCCGACCTCGACGACGTCTACATGGCCGCGGTCCAGGCCATGACCGGCTCCGGCGGGTGGCCGATGAGCGTCTTCCTGACCCCGGACCTGCGGCCGTTCTTCGGCGGAACCTACTTCCCGCCGGAGGATCGCCACGGCCTGGCGGGCTTCCCCCGCGTGCTCGAGGCGGTGGCCGACGCATATCGCAGCCGCCGCGCCGAGGTGGAGCAGCAGGCAGGCATGCTGGCCGGTCACCTGCAGGCCCAGCTCGCCATCCCGGGCGGCACGCGCGACCCGGAGCGGCGCGCGCTCGAGGCCGCGGTCGTCCGGATCGGCGCCAGCTTCGACGAGCACCACGGAGGCTTCGGCGGCGCGCCGAAGTTCCCGGCGCCGATGACGCTCGAGTTCCTCCTCCGTGCCTGGCGACGGAGCGGTGACGCGGCCACGCTGCGCTTGGTGACACGAACCCTCGACGCCATGGCCGACGGCGGCATCCACGACCAGCTCGGGGGCGGCTTCGCCCGCTACAGCACCGATGCCTACTGGCTGGTGCCGCACTTCGAGAAGATGCTGTACGACAACGCGCTGCTGGCGCACGCCTATCTCGAGGCCCACCGCGCCACGGGGAGCGATCGGTACGCCGCGGTGGCGGAGCGCACGCTCGACTTCCTGCTCGCCGAGCTCCGGACCGATGACGGTGGCTTCGCCTCCGCGCTCGACGCCGACAGCGAGGGCGAGGAGGGTCGCTACTACGTCTGGGGCTATGACGAGTTCATGGCGGTCCTCTCCGATGCGAGCTTCGATGATGGCGACCGGCGCTTACTGGCCGATTACTGGGGGGTTACCGCGCCGGGCAACTGGGAGGGAACGAACGTCCTCCACCGGCCAGCGAGCAGCGCCGCGCCGGCGGATCTCGTCGAGCGTGGCCGCGCCGCGCTCCTCGCGGTTCGCGGGCGGCGTGTCCGGCCGGCGCGCGACGACAAGCAGCTGGCGGCGTGGAACGGGATGGCCCTGCGCGCGCTGGCCCACGCGGCACTGGTCCTGCGGCGCGAACGCTACGCCGCGGCCACCGGCGAGCTCGTCGCGTTCATCCGCAGCCACCTCGTGCGCGAGGGGGATCGGCTGTGGCGCACGGCACGCGCCGGCCGAAGCCATACCCCCGCCTTCGCGGAGGATTACGCCAACGTCGCCGATGGCCTCCTGACGGCCCACGCGGCGCTGGGGACGTCCGAGCCTCTCGCCCTGGCGCGGCGCCTGGTGGAGACCGCGCAGCGCGAGTTCTGGGACGAGGAGGCCGGCACCTTCGTCGACACCTCCGACGAGCACGACCGCACGGTCGCGCGGCCTCGGGGGCTGGCCGACAACGCCACGCCGTCGGCCAACAGCGTCATGGCCGACGTGCTCGGCCGCCTGGCGCTGCTGACCGGCGACGAGACCCTGGCCCGGCGCGCGCGGGCGATCCTGCGGGCCGTGGCTCCGGTCCTCGAGCGCCAGCCCAGCGCCTTCGGCCGCATGCTGTGCGCCGCGGACCGGCACCTGGGCGAGCCGGTCGACGTGGTCGTCGCGGCGCCGTCGGCGGACGATGGGCGGGCGCGGGACCTGCGAGTGGCGGCCGCCCGGCCCTACGTCCCGGACCTCGTGCTGACCGGCGTGGCGCCCGGCGATCCGCACGCCGAGTGGCCGCTCCACCTGGGAAAGGATCCGCGAGACGGCCATCCGACGGCCTATGCCTGTCGCGGCTACGCCTGCGACGAGCCCACCCACGACCCGGATCGGCTGGGTGCCCAGGTCGCCGCACTGGCAGCAGCGTCCACCGACTGAGGCCCCGCGCTCCCGGTCGGCCCGCGGTTCAGCCGCGCACGAAGGCGAGCTGCACGTTCCGGCGCGCGTTGTCGCGGTTCGGGTCGACCAGGGCGATCGACTGCCACGTCCCGAGCGCCGGCCGGCCATCGATGACGGGGACGGTGAGGGACGGCGACACGAGGAGCGGGAGGACGTGATCGGCGCCGTGGCCCGGCGACCCGTGGCGGTGCCGCCAGCGCTCGTCGCGCGGGAGCAGCGACTCGAGGGCGGCCAGCGCATCGGCGTCGGATCCCGCGCCCAGCTCCATGACGAGGACCCCGGCGGTGGCGTGCGGCACGAAGACGGTCAGCAGGCCGTCGACAGCGCCGACATCGGCCAGGAAGTTGGCGCACTCGGCCGTCAGATCGACGATTGCCGGTCGGTTGCCGGTCTCGATCGTCAGCTCGCGGTGGTCCATCGGTGCACCCTAGCAGCCGGCGACGGCCTCAGTCGCAGCCGGGGAACTCGCGCTCGCCCAGGTGGCGGCTGAAGCGGACGAGCGTCCCGCTGTCGGTGCGAAAGCGCATCTCGTCGCCGATGACGGCGGCCACCCCTTCGGTCGCGTTGATCATCTCCGGATCGGTCGTCAGGTCGACCGGTTCGCTGCCGGCCGTCACGCCCTCCACCGCGACCCAGAAGCTGCCATCCAGGTCGACCGGGGAGGCCAGGCCGCAGTGCCCGAGCGCGAAGCGGTAGGCGACGCCGTGCTCGATCGGCACCGATGACGGCTGCAGGATCGTGCCGCCGGTCGGGCCACGCCGACCCTCCGCGCGCTCGACGTCCGGAGGCAGCGGGCGCTCCGGTCCGGCCAGGGCGGTCCACGGATCGGCGGGTGATGGGGCGGGCGCGCCGCAGGCCGGCAGCAGCAGGAGGATGGCGCCGAACAGGACGGTCGCGCGTCTCACGGCGCCGCGTAGCTGTGCTCGCCGACGAGGAAGAGGCTGGCGCCGATGTAGGTGAACAGGACGCCGGCGAAGCCCAGGACGATCAGCCACGGCGCGAGCGCCGCCCATCGGTCCCGGCGGCCGGCCACGTGAAGATAGGCCCCGAAGACGAGCCAGGTGGCGGCCGCGGCCAGCTCCTTCGGGTCGTTGCTCCAGTAGGAGCGCCAGGCGAGGTTGGCCCACACCGATCCGAGCACGATGGCCACCGTCAGGATCGGGAAGCCGATCAGGACGGCACGGTGGCCGACCGCGCGCGCGATCCCGGCGGACGGCAGCGTCGGGAGCCGATCGGATGCCGCTCGCTGGGCCAGCTCGCCGACCGCGGCCAGGAACGCCACGCCGGCGATCGCGTAGGCGATGGCCGCGGTGCCGACGTGGATGGTGAGGAGCAGCGGCTGCTGCAGCGCCGGAACGAGCGGATCCGTGCGTTCCTCGAGGCCGAGCGCGAAGCCGACGATGCCCGCGGCCAGGAGGGCGGCGAGCGGCGCCAGGCCGGCGATCGGCTGCGTACGGCCGAGCGCCAGGTACGTGGCCAGAAGGGCGGCAGCGAAGGCGACGCTGAAGTCTCGAAGGTTGGCCCACGGTGCGTGGCCCAGCAGGACCGTCCGCACCAGCAGCGCGGCCAACAGCAGGACCAGCGCCAGGAGAAGGCCGGCCGTCGCCCAGCCGCCCACGTCGCGCAGGCCGCGCAGGGCGCCCGGCGTCCCCATGCCGGAGCCCTGAACGGGGGTCGCCTCCGGGCGCGTCGCGCGTGGCGCACCCGCCAGCAGGGTGGTCGCCAGGCCGATGGCGGCAGTGGCGATGAGCACGGCCAGGCTGGCCACCAGGAGCGTGCCGGGAATGGTCGTCATGCGGGATTCCGGTCCGTGGGACCGGCCGTTCGACGACCGGTCAGCTCAGCAGGGTGTCGTTCGCGACGCTGGTCGGCGTGCCGCACCGGAAGCAGGACGCGTCCGACGCGGCCAGGGTTGCGCCGCAGTTGACGCAGTCGAGGAGCAGGTCGCGCTCGCAGGCCGTACAGAAGCGGGCGCCGGCCGGGTACTGGAGCCCGTCGAACGCGCAGTACGGGACGCCGCGCGGTCGGTCGAGCGGTGCCTCCGCATCGGCCGGACGGGGAAGGGCGACGACCGGCTCGGGCCCGCGCTCCGCCACGCCGACCTGGCTGACCCGCAGGTAGCCGATCACGAGCCACAGCAGGTACAGCCCCACCAGCCCGAGCAGCAGGTACGGGAAGATGGTCGCCACGGCCGAGCCGCTGTCGTTGGCAACCCACTCGATCAGATCGCGGATGAGCTCCATGCGGCGCCGATTCTAGCATCGGCCGATCCTGCGGCGACGGTGCGTTACACTCCGCCGCACAGCCAGAGCCGGAGGCCGATGTCGCGCCAGCGCCTTGACCCACGCACCCCCCTGAGCGAGCTCCACGTGCACCTCGGGGCGGCGGTGACGCCCGCCATCATGTGGGGCATCGCGCACGCGCAGGGCATTCGCCTGCCGACCAAGGACTACTGGGCCTTCCGCGACCTCATCACCGTCGGGCGCCGCAAGCGCAGCTTCCAGTCCTATCTCGACCTGTTCCACTGGACCGAGCTGATCCAGTCCAGCCCGCTGGCGGTCGAGCGCAGCGTGTACGAGGTCATCGGCGGCGCGTACCGCAAGAACAACGTCACCCAGATCGAGCTGCGCTTCAACCCAATGAAGCGGAACCGCGGCGGCGAGCAGGACCTCGATCACATCATCGCGGCGGCCGTGCGCGGCATGGACCGCGCGGTCCTCGAGTATCCGCAGGTGCGCGCCGGCCTCATCTTCTGCCTGGACCGCGCGTTCGGTCGCGAGCTGAACGAGATCATCGCCGCCAAGGCCATCAGCTGGCGGACGCGCGGGGTCGTGGCGATCGACATCGCCGGCCCCGTGGTGGACGGCTTCCGCTTCGCCGACTACGCCGAGGTCTACGCCGAGTGTCGCCGCGCCGGCCTGGGCCTCACCGTCCATGCCGGCGAGACCGGGGGACCCGACGAGGTCCTCGAGGCGCTCGAGGCGCTGCAGCCGGACCGCATCGGTCATGGGGTTCGCTCCGCCGACGACCCGAGTGTCATGGCCGCCCTGCGCGAGCAGGACGTCGTGCTGGAGGTGTGCCCGAGCTCGAACCTGAACACCGGCGTGCTGCCGACCGTGGACGAGGTCCGGCGCGTGATCCGCAGCCTGGTCGAGCACGAGGTGTCGTTCACGATCTCGACCGATGGACCGGAGATGCTGCGCTCCACGCTCCGCAGCGAGCTCAACCTCCTGCTGCGCCACCGAATCCTGTCGCTGGACGAGGTTCTCCAGGCGGTGGCGACCGGCGAGCGAGCAAGCTTCCTCGACCGCGCGCCGCTCATCGAGAGCTCGGTATCGGGCCGCGACGGTCGACGCTCTGCGACTGCGGCGATTCCCGTCGAGGTCGGTTCCTAGGCCCCTATACTCCGGCCGATGTCATCACTCTGGCGGCCCGTCCGCGAGCGTGCGCCCGCCCGGAGCATGATGGTCGTCGTCGCGCATCCCGGCGACGAGGCCTTCGGCTTCGGTGGCGCCATCGCGTCGGCCGCGGCCGAGGGGGCGTACGTCGTCGTGGTGTGCGCCACGCGCGGCTGGTTCGACGCCCGCCTCGTCGACAAGTCGCCGGCACCCGGCGGCAAGAACCGCGATGTGAAGCTCGACGCGGTGACCTGGCGGAACCTGGACACGGTCCGCGAGGACGAGCTGCGCCGCTCGGTGGCGCTCCTGGGCGTCCGCGTGGTGCGCATGCTGGACTACGCCGAGGGTGAGCTGGAGCGTGCCGACTTCGACCTGTTGGTCGGGCGCATCGTGGAGCCGATCCGCATGCATCGGCCGGAGGTGATCCTGTCGTTCGGCCCGGACGGCGTCACCGGTGACCCGGACCACGTCGTCCTGTCGCGCGCGGTGCGCGCCGCCTACGACCGGGCCGCACAGCCCCTCGCCTACGAGGACGACATCGAGGAGGACCAGGTGGCCTGGCGCGCGGCGAAGCTCTATGACCTGGTCGTGCCGGCCGGGCTGGCGACCGGGGTCCTCGGGTCGCGCGCCCCGTCCGAGGGCTTCGGCTCGTCCGACGCGCCGACGGTCTCGCTCGAGCTGGGCGAGCTTGCCCAGCTGAAGCTGGCGGCGATCAGCCGCCACGTGACCCAGACGGGCTCCGAGGGCCCGTTCCGCGACTGGGGCGCCGAGGCGCGCGACGCCTGGCTCGCATCGGAGCACTACCGGCTGGCCGCCTCGGCGCTCCCATCGACCACGCCCGAGACCTCGCTGTTCGACGGGCTCGCCTGACCCAGGGAATGCTGGCGCGCGCATCGGCACCCGGTGTCGCCACCTGCCCACCCTGACGGCCGTAGGCGGGCTTGACGCCATCGGTGCCTCCGCCCGGCGCCGATTCACGCTCGGTCGCGGCCCCCGTCCGGGCGTCGCCTGCCCCCGAACGGCGCCGAATCCCGCCAGGACAGGCGTGTGGCGACAAACGGGGCTCCGTGATCCTGCGAGCCACCGTTCGGTTCGAGAAATGAAGCGAACGCGGCGCTCTGGTACGCTCAACGTGCCGCATCGGCCCCGCAGAAGGAGCTCCGAGCATCCGCTCATGGCCAACCAGCTGACTGACGAGAACATCCTCGCCGCCCTCGGCGGGGTGAAGGATCCCGAGATCGGGCGAGACCTCGTGTCGCTCGGGATGGTGAAGAACGTGAACATCGACGGCTCGGTCGTCGACCTGACCGTCGAGCTCACCACCCCCGCCTGTCCCCTCAAGGCGACCATCGAGAACGACATCATCGAGTCGCTCCAGGCCCTCGGCGCCACGGCGGTGCGCGTCGACTGGGCGAGCAACGTGAAGCGTACCTTCGGTGGCCCGGCCGGCGACCTCATCCCGGGCGTCAAGAACACGATCGCCGTGGCATCCGGCAAGGGCGGCGTGGGCAAGTCGACCGTGGCCGTCAACCTGGCCGTCAGCCTGGCGCGCGACGGCGCCCGCGTCGGCCTGCTCGACGCCGACATCACCGGCCCCAACGTCCCGCTGATGATGGGCACCCAGGGAGCGCACGTCACCGGCGAGGGCGGACGACCCAACCCGGTCGTCAGCCACGGCGTGAAGATGATGAGCATCCAGTACTTCCTCCAGGCCGATGCGCCGGTCATCTGGCGCGGCCCGCTCATCCACTCCGCCATCGCGCAGTTCCTGCGGGACGTCGACTGGGGCGAGCTCGACTACCTGGTCATCGACCTGCCGCCCGGCACCGGCGACGCCGCGCTGTCCCTCAGCCAGCTCATCCCGCTCAGCGGCGCGGTCATCGTCACCACGCCGCAAGAGGTCAGCCTGCTCGACGCGCGCAAGGCGGTCGCGATGTTCAACAAGGTGAACGTCCGGACCATCGGCGTCATCGAGAACATGAGCGGCTTCGTGTGCGACGGCTGCGGCAAGGAGCACGACATCTTCGGCACCGGCGGCGGCGAGCGCATCGCGCGCGAGCTGGAGCTCGAGGTGCTGGGCCGCGTGCCGATCGAGCCGGGCGTGCGGGCCGGCGGTGACGCGGGCGTGCCGATCACCTCCGCGCAGTACCCGGGTGGAGAGACCTCCGCCGCGGCGACGGCCCTCAGGGAGGTGGCGCGGATCGTTGCCGGCCGGGTGAGTGTGCTGGCGGCCCCGGCCATGGGCGTCGGGGCGGCTGCGTCCGTGCCTTTGACCTCGACCGGT
>DATAKU010000004.1:0-3216 GCA_036261425.1 Candidatus Limnocylindria bacterium
ATTGCCGTCGACCCACTCCATCACCGCGTCCTCGTGGGCCACGGCGCGCTTGGTGACCAGGTTGTAGACGTTCTGGCTCCAGTTCTGGATCGTCGTGTACCGGACCCGCGCGCCCTTCTTCACGATGATCTCGACCACCGCCGAGTGGAGGCTCGCGCTCGAGTACGTCGGCGCGGTGCAGCCCTCGACGTAGTGCACGCTGGACCCCTCGTCCGCGATGATCAGGGTCCGCTCGAACTGGCCCATGTTCTCGGTGTTGATCCGGAAGTACGCCTGCAGCGGCAGCTCCACGTGCACGCCGGGAGGCACGTAGATGAACGAGCCGCCCGACCAGACGGCGGTGTTCAGCGCGGCGAGCTTGTTGTCGTTCGCCGGGATGACCGTGCCGAAGTGCTCCCTGAAGATCTCCGGGTGGCGCTTCAGCGCCTCATCGGTGCCCAGGAAGATGACGCCCTGCTTCTCGAGGTCGGCACGGATGTTGTGGTAGACGACCTCGGAGTCGTACTGTCCGCCGACGCCTGCGAGGTACTTCTTCTCCGCCTCGGGGATGCCGAGCCGGTCGTACGTGCGGCGGATGTAGTCCGGCACGTCGTCCCACGACTTGGCCGCCTTGTCGGTCCCGGTGACGTAGTAGTAGATGTCCTGGAAGTCGATGCCCGACAGGTCCGCACCCCACGTCGGCATCGGGCGCGCCTCGAAATGCCGATACGCCTTGAGGCGCAGGTCGGTCATCCACTGGGGCTCACCCTTGACGCGGCTGATCCTCTCGACGGTCGCAGCGTCGAGCCCCTTCTCGAAGATCTGGAGGGGTTGCTCGGTGTCGTGCCAGCCGTACTTGTAGCCGGTCGGAATCTGGGTCAGGGCAGGGTTCGGAAGGGCCATGCGCTCCTCGCGGACTGGGTCGGGACATGCTGCACATCAATCCCGACCGAAATGGTCGGTGTTACCGTGCCATTGTCGCCCAGCGAGGAGGGGCGGTCAACCGGGCCGGATGGCCGTCAGGAGGGGGCCGAAGCGCACGAAGACGGCCTCATCCGACCCCCGCCCGCTTGGTGCCGCGCCGGTGATCCTGGCGGCTAGTGCGTGACGACCTTCGGCAGCTTCTTGGCCTGAGCGATCCAGTCGGCGACCATCGCCTCGGTCGGCGCGCGTCGCGTCGTCGCCCGGGCGGCGTTCAGCTCTCCGAACGTCGTGGCCAGGCTGGCCGGGTTGCGCTGCGCCAGCTCCGCGGCCGAGTCGACGCCGGCGGCCTCCAGGAGGTCACTGAACTGCGCGCCGATGCCCTTGACCCGCATCAGGTCGCAGGCGTTGACCCAATCGAGCAGGAGCTTGCCGCTGATGCCGGTGGCGGCCGCGAGCTCGTCGCGGCCCTTCTTCGGGCCGGCGCGCTCCAGGAGCTCGTCGCTGCTTCGGACGCCTGCCGCCTGCAGTGACGCGGCGTGTGCGGGGCCGATACCCTCGATGTCCTCGACCTTCATGGCGTGGGACCTCCGTCTCCCTTCGAGCTGTGCGCCCATGCTACCCCTCGCTCGACCCGACGACGGCCTCGATGGCGCCGACGGCGGCACCTTCGCCGACCAGCCGGCGCGCCACTCCTGCGTCGAGCGCGGCGCCGATGACGGCCAGCTGCACCACCCGCCGATCCGCGACGTAGGCCAGGACCGATCCCCCGGCGAGCCAGCGCTCCTCGTCCCACCCCTCCGCGGCGCCGATGACGTCCACGGCCATGCCGGCGACCTCGGTGAACAGCCACGGCACCGGGATGGGCGACGCGTCGTCGCCGGTCATCGAGGCGGCCGCGCGCTCCCCCGCCTCCCGCGCGGCGTGCCAGTGCTCGACCCGGCGCCCGGCCGTCCGGGCCACGTCGCCGGCCGCCCAGACCGCGGGGTGGCTGGTGCGCTGGGCCGCATCGGTGACGACGCCGTCGTCGACCACCAGCCCGGCGTCGGCCGCCAGACCGATCCGTGGCCGGACCCCGACGCCCGCCACGGCGAAGGCGTGCTCCAGGCGTTCTCGACCGATGCGAGCCGCCCCGTCCTCGAGGGCGTCCACTCCGCCGCCGAGCCTGACGCCGATGCCGGCCCCCTCGAGCCGCTCACGCGCCCAGGCCGCCAGCTCCGTGCCGAGCGCGCCGCCCCACAGGTGACCGGCGAGCTCCACGATGGTCGGCCGCAGCCCGAGCGCTGCCAGGCTGGACGCCACCTCCACGCCGATGAACCCGCCACCGATGACCGTGACCCCGCCTCCCGGGCTGGCCTCGGCGGCCGCGCGGAGCCGCCGAACATCGTCCAACGTCCGCACCTCGAGCGCCAGCGAGCCGCCCTCGATCGGGAGGGGGCGCGGCTCGGCGCCGGTGGCCAGCAGGCATCGCTCGAAGTGAACCGTGGCGCCGTCGTCGAAGGTCGCCGTGCGGCGCTCCGGGTCCAGCGCCGTGACGGCGGTACCCAGCCGCAGGTCGATCGAACGGCGCGCGTACCACGTCATCGGCTCGGCGAAGGCCAGCTCGTCCGGCAGCGCATCGCGGAGCAGCTCCTTCGTCAGCGGCGGGCGGTTGTAGGGCGGCTTCTCCTCGGCCCCCACCAGCAGGATCGAGCCGGCGAAGCCCGCCCGCCGCAATCCCCTGGCGCAGCGCGCGGCGGCCACGCCCCCTCCGACGAGCAGCGCGCCGACCTCGTGATCCGACATCGGCCCATCGTACGAGGCTGCGGCCAGCGGCCAGTGAGTAGACTCCGGGCGGTGCTACCCGCCGGACTCCACATGCGCGACGCGACGCCGAACGATCTGCCGGTGCTGGCGGGGCTGCGCAGCTCCGTGGGCTGGGACGCGCTCGACTGGGCGCTGCGCGCGGCCATCGGCAGCCGGCTCGGCCGCTTCGTGGTCGTCACCGATGGCGAGAACCGCCCGGTGGCGTCCGGCTCCGGCATGGTCTTCGCGCCCATCGGCTTCGTCGGGAACATGGTCGTCACCGAGCCGTGGCGCGGGCAGGGCATCGGGGCGGCGGTCCTGCGGGCGGTGATGGATCACCTCGAGGCGGCCGGCTGCCGGCGGCTGGAGCTGTACGCCACGGCCCTGGGCCGGCCGCTGTACGAGCGCCACGGCTTCGCGCTGGTCGGGTCCAGCGCCATGGCGCACGTCCCGCGCTCCGCGGTCTCCGGCGCGGGGACCAGCATGCTGTCGGACGCCGGCACCGAGCTCCTCGGCCAGCTGTCCGCCTAC
>DATAKU010000020.1:0-3484 GCA_036261425.1 Candidatus Limnocylindria bacterium
GGCGTACCGGGCAGGCTGAAGAGGAGGCTGTAAGCGAGCTCCAGTCGGCGGCGGTCGCC
Organism: Candidatus Limnocylindria bacterium; assembly: GCA_036261425.1. Classification (GTDB taxonomy): domain Bacteria; phylum Chloroflexota; class Limnocylindria; order QHBO01; family QHBO01; genus JACDBZ01. Next base: position 60 of record DATAKU010000020.1, read on the forward strand.
GTTGACCATGGACGCGAAGCGGCGGCGGATGCCGCGGCCGTAGAGGCGCATCGATTCGTCGGGGGCGAAGGCGGCGAAGACCTCCTGACGTTCCGCATCGGTCAATCGGTCCAGCGTCGCCTCGTCGTGGTTCTTGATGAAGTTGGCCCACTGCGCCTCCGGCGGGACGGGCGGCAGCGCGCGCAGCGCATCGGCCACCGGGGCTGCCTCGCCGCGCACGAACGACAGGTACAGCGCCTGGTTGGTGACGAAGCTGAAGAGCATGTTCATCTGGTTGCCACGCTCGCCGAAGAAGCCGGCGATGCGGTCCAGCGGCTCGTTGGCCTCCGCCAGCAGCATGGTGTCGCCCCGGCGTCGGATGGCGAAGTCGCGCAGGTCACGCAGATAGTCGTGTGGGTCCTTGACGGCCGGGTGGTCGCCATGGACCTGCTCGATCAGGAACGGGACGGCGTCGATCCGGAATCCCGACAGGCCCAGCTCCAGCCAGAAGCCGATGACCTTGTGGATCTCGTTCCGCACGAGCGGGTTGTTGATGTTGAGATCGGGCTGGAACGGGTAGAACCGATGCATGTACCACTTCCGCGCCGCGCGATCGTAGCTCCAGGTGCTGTCCTGCTTGCCGGGGAAGACGACGCCCTCGTCGGCGTTCGGCGGCTTCTCGTCCTCCCACACGTAGAAGTCCTTGAAGACGGGGTGACCCTTGCGGGACATCTGGAACCAGGGGTGGTCGATCGAGGTGTGGTTGACCACCAGGTCCGCGATCACCCGGATGCCCCGCTCCCGCGCCGTTCGCACCAGCTCGACGAGGTCGCCGAGGCTGCCGTACTTGTCGGCGACGTCGTAGTAGTCGGCCACGTCGTAGCCGTAGTCCCGCTCGGGTGAGGGGTAGATCGGCATCAGCCAGAGGCAGGTGACGCCGAGGCCGGCGAGGTAGTCGATCCGCTGGGTCAGGCCGTCCAGGTCGCCGACCCCGTCACCGTTCGAGTCGAGGAACGACTGCACGTCCACGCAGTAGATGACCGCGTTCTTCCACCACAGGTCGGCGGTTGCTTCCAGGCTCATGGCCTGGAGCACTTGCACGTGGCGTTCCGGCGCTCGCTGGACGGGCGAGCGGTTGGCGGTCTGCGGGTGCGTCCGTGCGTCGGTGCGTCGCGATCCATCGCGGCGCTTGCGCGAGAAACGGTTCTCCTGCCCCGGATTCGCGATTGATCGAGGACTGTCCGGCGCACACCGGGGGCGTTGGGTGCTGCAGGTGCCCACAGGTTCGCGATGCATCGAGAAACCGGAACCGTCCGGCGTCCTTCCGTGCGCCCGCCGCGGTGGATCGCGACGGTGGAGCGAGCGGCGAACCCGGTCGGGATAATGCCCCCATGCCAGACCCCGTTCAGCTGCACGTCCACGAGTGGACATCCGAGCGCCCCAATGGCCGCACCGCGGTCCTCGTCCACGGCATGAACGGATGGCACCGCACCTGGTGGCGCGTCGGTCCTGCCCTCGCGGAGCGCGGCTGGCGGGTCCTGGCGGTCGACCAGCGGGGGCATGGGCGAAGCCCGCGCACGGGACAAGCGGCGTCGCTGGATGACCTGGCGGAGGACCTTGCCGCCGCCATCGGACGCCACGCCACGCCGCCGATCGACCTGTTGGTCGGCCATTCGCTGGGCGCCGCCGTCAGCCTCTGGCTGGTGCACCTGCGGCCCGACATCGCGGGGCGGCTGGTGGCGGAGGATCCGCCGAGCATCGACCGCACCGCCGACGAGGAGTTCCTCGCGAAGGTTCGGGCAGACATTGCCGCGGCCCGCGAGCGCCCGCAGGAGGAGCTCCGTCGCGAGATCGCGGAGAACCCCCGGTGGATGGAGGAGGATGCCCGACAGGACGTCGAGGGCCGGGCCATGGCCGATGCCGACGGCATCGTCGCGTCGTTGCGATGGCCGCGCCCCTTCCGGGTCGTCGACCTCGCCCCGCAGCTCGAGACGCCGACCCTGTTCATCCTTGCTGACCCGCAACGCTCGGTCATGCTGCCGGAAGCCCGTACCGCGCTGCCCGGCCGCCTGCCGGCCCACTCCCGGGTCATCGAGATGGACGCCGGCCACACGGTCCATCGCGACCGATTCGACGAGTACCTCGCGGCGATCCTCGCCTGGGCCGGCGAGGGCACGGAGCCGGATCGCGCGTGAGCTCCTTCGACGAGGTCGCTGCCTGGCTGCGCCGCGCGCGCTCCGTCGTCGCGCTCACCGGCGCGGGCATCAGCACTGAGTCGGGCATCCCCGACTTCCGCGGGCCCAACGGCCTCTGGACGCGCGACCCCGGCAGCGAACGGCTGAGCAACATCGGCTACTACGTCGCCGATGCCAACATCCGCCGAGAGAGCTGGCGCCGCCGGGCTGAGCATCCGGCGTGGACGGCAGAGCCGAACGCCGGGCACCGGGCGATGGCGCGCCTGGAACAGGCGGGCCGCCTCGAGCTCCTGATCACCCAGAACGTCGACGGGCTGCACCTGGCCGCCGGAACCTCGCCCGAGCGCCTGATCGAGATCCACGGCACCATCCGGGAGACCTCGTGTCTCGGGTGCGGCGACCGGCGGCCGATGCTCGGTGTGATCGAGCGCGTGCGACGCGGCGAGCCCGACCCGCCATGCGAGGTCTGCGGCGGAATCCTCAAGTCCGCGACCGTGAGCTTCGGGCAGAACCTCGATGCCACGCTGCTGTCACGCGCCGAAGAGGCGGCCGCGGCCTGCGATCTCTTCCTCGCCATCGGCACCAGCCTCACCGTCTACCCCGTGGCGCGCCTCCCGGAGCTGGCGATGGAGTTCGGCGCGCGCCTCGTCATCGTCAACGCCGAGCCGACGCCCCTGGACGAGCGCGCCGACGCGGTGCTGCGCGGCAGCTGCGGCGTGATCCTGGATCGCCTGGTGTCGCGGGTAGTGGGCTAGCATCGGTCCCGTGGAGCGCCTGACCATTCGCGACGTGCCCGGCATCCGGGTGGGTCACTGGACCGATGCGACCGCGGCGACCGGCTGCACGGTGATCCTCCCCGCCGATGCCGGAGCCGTTGCCGGGGTCGACGTCAGGGGTTCCGCTCCCGGCACGCGCGAGACCGATCTCCTGCGCCCGACCGCCCTGGTGGAGCGCGTCAACGCCATCTGCCTGGCCGGAGGCTCGGCCTTCGGGCTCGCCGCCGCCGACGGCGTGATGCGCCGGCTGGCGGAGCGGGGGATCGGCTTCTCGACGGCCGCCCGCCCGGTGCCGATCGTTCCGGCCGCGATCCTCTTCGACCTCGGCGTCGGCGACCCGGGCGCCTTCCCGACCGCCGATGCGGGTTACGCCGCGACCCTGGCCGCCGAGGCGAACGAAGGCCCGCTCGAGGGCCGCGTGGGTGCCGGGACCGGCGCCACGTGCGCCAAGCTCGGGGGGGCGGGTGCCGGGACA
>DATAKU010000027.1:0-13476 GCA_036261425.1 Candidatus Limnocylindria bacterium
ACCTTCGAATCGGAGGTTCTCCAGGCCGACAAGCCGGTCCTCGTCGACTTCTGGGCCCCCTGGTGCGGCCCCTGCCGCCTGGTCTCCCCCGTGGTGGAGAGCGTCGGCGAGAAGCACGCCGAGAAGATCGCCGTCGCGAAGGTCAACACCGACGAGAACCAGCAGCTGGCGATGCGCTACAGCATCTTCAGCATCCCGACCCTCATCGTCTTCCAGAACGGCCGCGAGGCCGCCCGCCTGGTGGGCTACATGCCGGAAGAGGTGATGGAGGAGCGACTGAGCCAGTTCCTGGCCTGACCCGCGGCCAGGACCGCGCGACCGATGCGGCCGGCGCCCCGCGCGCCGGCCGTCGTGCTGCCATCGTGGGACGCCCATGAACGGGCGGCCACCCGTCACCGGAGGCAGCCGCTACACTCCGGAGTCGAGGAGGGATTCCCGAGCCGCCCATGATCATCAAGACCGAGCGTCGCAGCGGTGTCGACCGCCGACAGCGAGCCGATCCGTTCGCCCCGGACCGGCGCGGCACCGACCGCCGCACGATGTGCTGGGAGGTCGAGAACTGCGACCTCACCATCCGCTATCGGTGCCCGGCCTTCATCCTGCGCCGTCCGTGCTGGGAGCTGTGGGCGGTCGAGGGCATCGGTCCGGCACGCGCGTGCTGCTACAACGACAAGGAGTGCGAGCCCGGGCGCTGCGTCATCGCCGAGAAGCGCTTCGCGGGTACCGAGCAGCCGCTGACCGTGCACGTCGGTCGGCGCGGCATGCCCCTCGGCTACACCAAGCCTCGCCGCCACCACTGCCCGCACTTCTACCTGACCCACGGCTCGAAGGGCCGCATCCCGATCCAGGCGCCGCAGCTCATGCGCACTTTGCTGAAGCAGGAGGGCACCGTGGCCCGCTGTGAGCTGCGCGGCGGCGTCCACCTCGACTCCGGCTACGTCAACGACCTGTGCCTGACCGGCCAGTTCGCCGACTGCGTCTTCTACGAGGACGGGCCGGACTGAGCGCTTGACCGATCCGTCACCGGCCCGACTCGGCTACCACGACGCGGTCGCCGCGCTCACCGAGCGGGGGCGCTTCGGCATCAGCCTCGGACTCGAGCGTGTGTCCCGCCTCATGGCCGAGCTGGGCCACCCCGACCGGCGGCTCCGCGGCGCCCTGGTTGGCGGGACGAACGGGAAGGGCTCGGTGGTGGCGATGACCCGCTCGGTGCTCGGAGCGGCCGGCCTGCGGGTGGGCACCATGCCGAAGCCCCATCTCGTCAGCTACCGGGAACGGATCTCGATCGACGGTGAGCCGATCGGCCCCGACGAATTCGCCGCGGCGGTGGCGCGCGTGCTGCCGGTGATCGATCGCGTCGCCGCCGAGGTCGGTCCGCCCACCGAGTTCGAGGCCCTCACGGCGGCGGCGATCACCGAGCTCGCCCGGCGGGACGTGGACGTGGCCGTGGTCGAGGTGGGGCTCGGCGGGCGGCTCGACGCCACGAACGTCCTGGACCTGGGAGTGGCCGCCATCACCAACGTGCAGCTCGACCACCAGCGTCACCTCGGATCGACCCTGACCGCCATCGGCACGGAGAAGGCGGCCATCATCAAGCCGGGTAACTTCGCCGTCACCGGCGCCCGGGGGCGAGGGCTGCGACCGATCCGTGACCGCTGCACCGACGTCCGCGCCCCGCTGCGGCGTTCCGGTCCGCGCCAGCCGTATCGGACTCGCCTGCTCGAGAGCGGCTGGGACGGGATCGTGGTCGACGCGCGCACGCCACGCGGCTGGCTGCGCGGCCTGCGCGTCGGGCTGCTCGGCGCCCACCAGGCCGACAACGCGGCCGTGACCCTGGCGCTGCTCGACGCGCTCGGCGAGCGCTGGGGGATCGCGGTCGACGAGGCCGCCATCCGGGCCGGCATGGCCGCCGCGCGCTGGCCGGGACGGCTGGAGCTGCTGGACGGCGCGCGGCTCGGGCTGCGCCGAGTCCTGCTCGACGGGGCGCACAACCCCGACGGGGCGCGCGCGCTGGCCCGGGCCCTGGCCGACCTCGGCCTGCGCCGCCCGACGATCGTGTTCGGCGCCATGCGCGGCAAGGACGTGCGAGGCGCGCTGCGAGAGCTTGCGGCGCTCGATCCGGGCTTCGTCTTCACCCGGGTGGCGGACCCCGGAGCGCATGAGCCGGCCGACCTGCTGGCCGCGTGGCTCGCCGTCGGCGGTCGCCACGGACGCGTGACGCCGACGCCGCGAGCGGCGCTCGAGACGGGCGCCGATGCCGACCCGCTGGTTGTGGCCGGGTCCCTCTACCTCGTCGGCGCCGTCCGGGGCATGATCACCGGAACGGACGAGGAGGGCTGATGGGCGCACCCGACCTGGCGTGGGGCCGACGCACGTACGTCATGGGCATCGTCAACGTCACGTCCGACTCCTTCTCCGGCGACGGCCTGGCCGCCGATGCCCCCGACGTGGAGGCCCTGGTGGACGCCGCGCTCCGCCAGGCGCGCGCCTTCGTCGCGGCGGGCGCCGACATCGTCGACGTCGGCGCCGAGTCGAGCCGGCCGCGCCGAGCCTACGGCGAGCATCCACCGATCGACGCCGAGACCGAGGCGGCGCGCGCCGTGCCGGTGGTGCGAGCCCTCGTCGGCGACGTCGGGTCGCGCGCGCTGGTGAGCATCGACACCTCGAAGGGCTCGGTGGCGCGCGCCGCGGTGGAGGCCGGTGCGGTGATCGTGAACGACGTGTGGGGGGCGCGCCGGGATCCCGGCACCGCCGAGGCCGCGGCCGCTGGCGGGGCGCACCTGGTGGTGATGCACAACCAGGAGGAGATCGATTACCCGGACGGCGTCTTCGAGGCCGTGGTCGCCTGGCTCCGCGAGGCCGTGGCAGCGGCCGAGGCGCGGGGCGTGCCGCGCGATCGGATCGTGGTCGACCCGGGCATCGGCTTCGGGAAGGGAACGGCGGAGAACCTGGAGCTCCTTCATCGGCTGGACGAGCTGAAGGCCGCGCTGGGGGACCTGCCGCTGCTCGTCGGCACCAGCCGGAAGCGCTTCCTGGGGGAGCTGCTCGGCGGGGCCGCACCCGACGACCGCCTCGAGGGCACCGCCGCCACGGTGGCGCTGGCCATCGCCGGCGGGGCCGACATCGTGCGCGTCCACGATGTGGCGGCCATGGTCCGGGTGGCGCGGGTGGCCGACGCGGTGGTCCGGCGATGAGCGAGCGTCACCCCGATCGGCTCACCCTGCGCGGCATGCGCTTCATCGGGCGCCACGGCGTGCTGCCCGCCGAGAAGCGCGATCCGCAGCCGTTCGAGGTCGACCTCGTCCTGCACGCCGACCTGGCCCCGGCCGCCGAGCGCGACGACCTGGCCGCGACGGCCGACTACGCCGCCCTGTTCGACCTGGTGCGAGCCATCGTCGAGGGTCGCTCGTTCGACCTCATCGAGACGCTGGCCGGCGCCATCAGCCGGGCCGTGCTGGCCGCCACCGACCCGAAGCTGGTCACCGCCGTCGAGGTCCGGGTCCGCAAGCCGAAGGCGCCCATCGCGGGCGCCTTCGAGACGGTCGAGGTCGCGCTCATCCGGCACCGCACCGGCTGAGCCGGCGGGTCACTCCAGGTTGGCGGGCAGCTCCCCGAGCGTGACCTCCACCTCGCGCGCGCTGTTGTCGCGCAGGACCCGCAGGCTGACGGTGTCGCCCGGATCGTGCGGCAAGATGAGCATCGACAGGTCTGTCTCCGGGGTGAGCTGTTCCCCGTCGATCCCCACGATGATGTCACCGGGCTGGAGGCCCGCCGCCGCGGCCGGGCTGTCGGGGATGACCGGCGGCCGCTGGTTCGTGGTGGCGATCCACGCCCCGTAGTCGACCGGCAGGTCCTCCTGCTCGGCGATGCCCGGCGTGACTGGCACGTAGTAGACGCCGATCCACGGCCGCGTCAGCGGCTCGCCGGCGACGGCCTGCTCCATGATCGGACGGGCCACGTCGATGGGGATCGCGAAGCCCAGGCCCTGGGCGCTGGTGCTCACCGCGGTGTTGATGCCGATCACCTGGCCGGCGCTGTTGACCAGCGGTCCTCCGGAGTTGCCCGGGTTGATGGCGGCATCGGTCTGGATGAGGTTGCGGAGCGTCTCCGCGCTCGTCTGGGTGGGATCGGTGGCGTTGATCTGCCGGCCGAGGCCCGAGACGATGCCGGTCGTGACCGTGTTCTCGTAGCCGAGCGGGTTGCCGATGGCGATGGCCAGCTGACCCGGCTGCAGGCCGCTCGAGGTGCCGACCGGCGCCGTCGGCAGGTCCTCGCCCTCGATCCGCACGATGGCGAGGTCGGTCAGCGTGTCGATGCCGTAGACGCTGCCCTCGAAGCTGCGGCCGTCGTTCAGGCTGATGACCAGGGCCTCCGCGTCCTCCACCACGTGCTTGTTGGTGAGGATCCAGCCGTCCTCGTGATAGATGACGCCCGAGCCGGTCCCGCTCTGGGCGCCGAACAGGCCGCCCTGGGTGGCGTTGATGGTCACCACGGCGGGGGCCACGCGGTCCACCGCGTTGATCACGGCGCTCGACTCGTTCTGGACGTTGCGGACCGGGTTGGCCTCGGGCGTGTCCGAGGTGACCTCCGGCTCGACGGCCACCGGCTCGTCGAGGAGGTTCGCCACCGCGACGGCGGACAGGCCGCCGGACAGGATGCCGGCGACCACGGCGATGGCGACGAGCGCCAGCGCGCCGGGCCCCCGCTTCACGACCACCGGCTGCGGCGCGGCTGGCGGTCGACTCGACCAGTTCGGCGCCGCCTGCCAGGTGCCGGGGCTCGCCTCGCGGTGGTTCGGAGGGCCGTAATGCTGGACCTCGACCGGCTGGGTCGGGTCGCGGTCGGTGAATCGCCGGGGGTCGTCGGTCATCGGTGCTGAGCCTGTGCTGCGATGTGCCTCGTCGGATGGGCGACGGTCACGCTACGGGCTCGTGATTGCGAGCAGCATGCGTGAGCGGTGAAGTTTCGTTGATCTTGTCGTCGGGCGCTTCCAGACCGGATTCGGCCGCTCGCGGCAGGGTGAGGCGAAACGCGGTCCCCTCACCGACCACGCTGGCCACGTCGATCTCGCCCCCATGCATCTCCACGATCGAGCGGACGATGGCAAGGCCCAGGCCGCTCCCCGACGCCCGAGCCTGGCCGGTGTTCGTGCCACGGTAGAAGCGCTCGAAGATGTGCGGCAGCTCGTCGGCGGGGATGCCGGGACCGGTGTCCCGCACCTCGACGGTGACGGACTCCTCGTCCTCCCGCAGCTCGACCGAAACGCCACCGCCGCGCGGTGTGAACTTCAGCGCGTTGCCGACCAGGTTGGTCAGCAGCTGGACGATGCGCTCGCGGTCGAAGCGCAGCTCCACCGGATGCGCGGGCACGGCGCTGTCGAGCGCCACGCCCCGCTTCACGGCGACCTCCGAATGCGCCTGGACCACGGCCTGGATCGGGTCGCGCAGGTCGCCGGTGCGCATGTCGAGCGGGAAGATGCCGGCGTCGATCCTCGACAGGTCGAGCAGGTTGGTGCTCAGCCACTCCAGCCGGCCGATCTGCTCGATCGAGCGCTCCAGGAACTCCCTCCGCGTCGCCTCGTCGACGTCGCCCTCGGTCTGGAGCTCGTTGTACATCCGCAGCGCGGCGATGGGCGTGCGCAGCTCGTGACTCACGTCGGCAACGAACTCCCGAAGTCGATCCCGATCCGCCTCCAGCATCCGCAGCGTCCCCGACAGCCGGTCGGCCATCACGTTGAACTGCGCCGCCAGCTCGTCGATCTCGACCACGCCCGACGGCTGGCCGCGCTCGTCCAGGTGTCCCTGGGCGATCCGGCCGGCCACGCGGCGCAGGCGGCCGATGGGGCCGGTCACCCGGCGCGCGGCGATGAGCCCGGTGATGAGCGAGGCGGCGAGGGCCAGCACGCCGGCCCCGAGCAGGGCGCTCTGGATGCGCTCCAGCGTCTCCGCGCGAGTGGAGTACGGCTCGCTGGCGATGATCCGGTACTCGACCACGCGCCCCGACGGCAGCTCGACGCCGATGCGGGCAGCGACGGGCCCGACCTCGGGGTCGCGCCGCAGGCCCTGATCCTCCAGGGCCTCGGGGTCCGGCGGGCTCGCTTCCGCCACGACGACGTTCTCCTGGTTGACCATCGAGAACGTCGCGTTGAAGAGGGTTGCGGCCGCGCGGGCGACGCGCGTGACGACCTGGGTATCTCGCAGCTCGTCGACCTCCACCAGGTTCTGCCCGGTCGGACTGTTCCCCACGTCGGTCACCTCCTGTTGGAGCAGGACCGCGGCGGACGCGACGGAGGTCTCGATGCGCTGCTGGGTCTGCTCGGCGAAGTAGCCGGGCAGGATCTGGTTGATGGCGATCCCCGAGACCACGAGGCTGACGAGGGCGACGACCGCCAGCGCCAGGACCAGCCGCGCGTTGAGCTGCTGCAGGAGGGCGCGCGGGTCCCGGGAGCGCGGACGGACGCGTGCGGTACCGGCGCGACGCTCGGTCGGCTCAGTCCTCGGCGAAGGCATAGCCGACGCCCCTCACGGTCCGGATGTAGCGGGGCTGGGCCGGATCGGGCTCGATCTTGTCGCGGATGTGGCTGATGTGGACGTTGATGGTGCGCTCGTCCTGCTCGAGCGCGTCGTCGTAGTCGCGCACCAGCTCCAGGAGCTGGGATCGACTGTAGACCCGCCCGGGGTGGGCCGCGAGATGGCGCAGGATGTCGAACTCGGTGGTGGTCAGGCCGATGCGCGTGCCGTCGCGCGTCACGCGCCGCCGCTCCAGGTCGATGACCAGGTTCTTGCGCCGCAGGATCCGCCCCGTCTCGGTGTCGGCCAGCTCTCCGTAGGCGCGACGGAGCAGGGCCTTGATCCGGCTGACGAGCTCCCGGACGCTGAACGGCTTGACCAGGTAGTCGTCGGCGCCCATCTCCAGGCCGACGACCTTGTCGACCTCGTCCGAGCGCGCCGTCAGGAAGATCACCGGCGCCCGGGTCTGGTGACGGAGCTGGCGGAGGACCTCGAACCCGTCGATCCCCGGCAGCCGCACGTCCAGCACCACGAGGTCGGGGGCCACCTCCGGGAAGCTGGCCACCGCGTCCTCACCGGTCGGCCGCACGTCGACGGCGTACCCCTCGCGCTCCAGCGCGACCTGCACGCCGCGGGCGACGGCGGGCTCGTCCTCGACGATCATGATCGTGCCGGGCATCGTGGCAAGTATAGGAACGATTCGGCCGACGCCCGTAACGGGCCGATGAAGATCCCTTCACCGATGCCCTCCGCTTGCCGGGTGGTGCGCCGCGGGGTACGATGCCGGCCGCACCCACACCGTCATGACGTCGTTCGGCGCTGCCCGCCACTGTTCGAGGCGCCCGACCACAGAGAGGATCACCACCACCCATGGACCTGGAGCTCACCCTCGACGCCCGCGAGGCGCAGGGCAAGGCCAACAAGCGGCTTCGCCGCGCGGGCATCGTCCCCGGCGTCGTCTTCGGCAAGGGCCAGGAGTCGACCCCCGTCCAGGTCGACGCGAAGACGTTCGAGACCCTCTATCGGGCCGCCGGGCGCACCTCCGTCGTGAAGCTGCGGCTCCCCGGGGCCAGCCGCGCCACGAGCGGGATCATCAAGAGCGTCCAGCGACATCCGCTGAGCGGCAACGCACTCCACGTCGACTACTTCCTCGTCAACCTCCGCCAGGAGATGGAGGTCGAGATCCCGCTCGCCTTCACCGGTGAGGCGCCGGCGGTCGAGGAGACGGGCGGCACATTGATCCACAACCTCTCGACCGTCCTGGTCCGCGCACTGCCGAACGACCTTCCGCACGAGATTTCCGTGGACGTCAGCTCACTCGTGAGCCTGGACTCCGCCATCCGCGTCGCCGATCTCCAGGTCGACACCGAGAAGGTCCACGTCGTCGCCGATCCGGAGACCCTGGTCGCGACCGTGGTGCCTCCGCGCGTCGAGGAGGTCGAGGAGGTCCCCGCCGAGCTCGAGGAGGGCGTCGAGGGCGAGGCCCCGGCCGAGGGCGAGGGCCCGGCCGAGGGTGCCGCTGCCGAAGGCCAGTCGGCACCGGCCGAGGGTGGCTCCGGGGAGTCTTCCGAGGGCTGACCCCGGTCAGTCGGCGATGAGCGACCGGACCGCCTCGCGGATGGCGTCGGTGTCCGGCTCCAGGACGTAGCCCCGGCCGTCGCCGCGATCGCCCTCGAAGGTGATCAGCGGCGGCTCGATGATGAGGTTCGTGACGTCGGCATCGGTGGCGCGGCGTGCCAGCTCGGCCAGCGTCGCCAGCTCGTCCAGCGGCAGATCGGTCTCGAGCGACTCGAGGTCGTCGAGCAGCGCGCGCAGGTCGCGGTCCCCATCGGTGTCGAGCAGCCGCTCCACCATCGAGACCAGCACCTCCTGCTGGCGAGCCATGCGCCCGTAGTCCTGGTCGACCCGGGTGCGGACGTAGGCCTGGGCCGTGGCGGCGTCGATCTCCTGCGGTCCGGCGTCGAGGTCCAGGTCGACGATCGGGTCGCGCAGCGGCTCATCGGGATCCACCTCCACGCCGCCGGTCGCCTCGACCAGGGTGGTGAAGTCGTCCATATCGACGACCACGTGCCCGTCGATCGGCACTCCGTACAGGGCCTCCATGGCACCGACCAGCGCGTCGATCCCCTGCTCGCGGTAGAGGGCGTTGATCTTCTCTTCGTACACGTCGCCCCCTTCGTCCAGCGGGACGTCGACGGTGTCGCGCGGCAGCGACACGAGCGCCAGGTCGGACTGGTCCGGCGAGAGGCTCACGAGCATGAGGGCATCGGTGTTCACCGGGTCACCGCGGGACTCGCGGGCGGCGTTGTGATCGGTCCCGACGTAGAGCACCGTCCAGCGGCGCTCCATGAGCTCGGCGTCGAGCGACGCGGATGCATTCGCGGATGCGGGTGCGGCGGACGTCGCCACCGGCATCGGGCTCGCCTCCGGCGTGCAGGCGGCCAGGAGGATCACCAGCCCCAGCAGGGCGCGGACGGATGGTGCGTGGATTCGCTGCATCGACCCATTGTCGCCGGTCGACGGTGGCATCATCAGCGACCATGACCGATGCGCCCGTGACCCTCGCCGACCTCGCGGACCTGGCCCGCGAGAGGATGGACCGCGCGGCCTGGGACTACTACGACGGCGGTGCCGGGGACGAGCGCTCGCTGGCCGACAACCGTGCGGCCTGGGACCGGCTGCGCCTCCGTCCGCGGGTGCTGGTCGACGTGGCGCGGCGCGACCTGTCGACCCGTGCCTTCGGGACGGAGCTGGCGCATCCGGTGATCGTGGCGCCGACGGCCGCGCACGACCTGGCCCATCCCGACGCTGAGCGTGCCACGGCCCGCGGGGCCGCGGCGGCCGGTGCGCTCTTCACGCTGTCGACCATCTCATCGGTGCCGATGGAGGAGGTGGCGGCCACCGCTCCCGGAGCCACGCGCTGGTTCCAGCTCTACGCGCCGGCCGACCGCGGCGCGTGCCGCGAGATCGTCGATCGGGCGGTGGCGGCCGGCTTCGGGGCCGTGGCGGTGACCGTGGATCTGCCGATGCCGGGGAACCGCGACCGCGACGTGCGGAATCGGTTCGTGCTGCACACCGGTGCCCACCTTCCGCCGGATCAGCCGACCGACGAGACGGGGATCGTCGTCCTGCCGACGCTGGGATGGGACGACCTCGCCTGGTTGAGGTCGGTCTGCCCCGTCCCGCTCCTGGTCAAGGGCATCCTCCGCGCCGATGACGCGGTTCGGGCGGTGGAGGCCGGCTGCGACGGCATCTGGGTCAGCAACCACGGCGGGCGCCAGCTCGACACGTCGGTCCCCGCCATCGACGCGCTGCCGGAGATCGCGGAGGCGGTCGGCGGGCGAGCGCTCCTGGTCGTCGACGGGGGCGTGCGACGCGGGATCGACGTCCTCAAGGGGCTGGCACTCGGCGCAGACTTGGTGGCGGTCGGGCGTCCCGTCCTGTGGGGCCTCGCCGCCGACGGCGCCGATGGAGTCCGGCGCGTCCTCGACATCCTGCGCGAGGAGCTGTCGCTCGCCATGGCCCTGGCCGGCTGTCGAACGATCGACGAGGTGACGGCCGATCTCGTCGTCCGGCCACGCTGAGCGACCGCGGACAACGGCGCGGACCGACCGCTGCTCCTGCGGAGAGCGTCGTGCACGCTCCCCACGCTGTCACAGCGCGGCGCCCGAGGGACTTCCAACAGAAGGCAGCGGATGGCTGGAGCCGAAGGTGGGATTCGAACCCACGACCGACGGTTTACGAAACCGTTGCTCTACCCCTGAGCTACTTCGGCCCGCGTGCGCGGCCCGAATGGTAGCACCGGCACCGATGACCGGCCAACGAGACCGATGCGGCGGTCACCCGCCGACGAGGGACTCGCCGCAGTTGGGGCAGACCGTATCGGTGTCACTCACCGACTCGCCGCAGTTCGGACACGTCCGCTGTTCGTCCATGCCGGCGGCTCCGCAGAACGCGTGCCGAGCCCGCGGCCGGGCCAGCCTCGAAGCTACGTCACTTTCAGTATTGACTGAAATGTGCGGAATGATCGACAGTGCAGGCATGGAGATCCGCGACGAGGGCTCGCTCATCGAGGCCATGGCGAGGTCCATCGGCACCGGACTCCCGCCCATGGCGGGACGCATGTGGGCGTACCTGATCATCTGCGAACCGCCTGAACAGACGGCGGCGGAGATCGCCGATCGGCTCCAGGCAAGCCGGGGCTCGGTCAGCAGCATGGCCCGGCTGCTCGAGCATGCGGGGCTGATCCGCCGGGGCACCCGGCCGGGCGACCGACGTGAGCGCTTCAGCGTCTCGGCCGACGTGGTCGAGAACGTCATGGCGCCGCGCATCCACCAGCTCCGAGCCGCACGCCAGACGCTGGACGCGGGACTCGAGCTCCTGGCCGACCGACCGCCCGGGTCCCGCGAACGACTCCAGAGCCTGCGCGACATGTACGCGTTCTTCGAGACGGAGTGGCCGTCGACGATGGAGCGGTTACGGAACAGTCGCGCCAGGGAATCACCGAAAGAGAGAAAGGACGTGACGCGATGACTGCGGTCATCCAGACCCAGCAGCTCGCGAAGTACTACGGGAAGCGCCGTGGGCTCGAGAGCCTGGACCTCGAGGTCCGGGCCGGCGAGATCTACGGCTTCCTCGGCCCGAACGGGGCCGGCAAGACGACGACGATCCGCCTGCTGCTCGACCTGCTGCGACCGACCGGCGGGACCGCGACGGTCCTCGGCGCTGATCCCCACGCGGGTGGCGCCGCCCTTCGGCGCCGGCTGGGCTACCTGCCGGGCGACTTCGTGGTGGATGGCGGCCAGACCGGACGCGAGCTCCTCACCCATCTCGGTCACCTGCGCGGCGGCGTGCCGCGCGAGCGCATCGACGGGATCGCAGATCGGCTCGAGCTCGACCTGAAGGCGAGGATCCGATCGCTGTCCAAGGGCAACCGCCAGAAGATCGGCCTGGTGCAGGCCTTCATGCACGAGCCGGAGCTGCTCATCCTGGACGAGCCGACCTCCGGCCTCGACCCGTTGCTCCAGCAGACGTTCCTGGAGATGGTCCGCGAGGCGAAGGCCGCGGGACAGACGGTCTTCATGTCGTCGCACGTGCTCTCCGAGGTGCAGCATTCCGCGGACCGGGTCGGGATCATCCGCGACGGCCGGATGGTCGCCGTGGAGGCGGTCGAGACGCTCCGGCGCCGGTCCGTGCGGCACGTCGAGATCCACTTCGACAACCCGGTCGCGCCCGACGCGTTCGTCGGCCTGCCCGGCGTGAGCGAGGTGCGCGTCGACGGATCGGTCCTGCGCTGCCGGCTGGCGGGTCGCGCCGATGGCCTGGTGAAGATGGCCGCGCGCTATCCGGTCGAGAGCATCCTGGTGGCCGAGCCGGACCTCGAGGAGCTGTTCTTCACGTACTACCACGCCAACGGCGAGGCCCGAGAGGAGGCGACCGATGCTGCGTAGCGTCTTCGGCAAGTCGCTGTGGGATCAGCGACGCGGGATCGCCGTCTGGTCGGTGGCCATTGCCGCCGTGGGAGTCCTGTACGCGGCGTTCTACCCGTCGATGAACAACCCGGACATGCAGGCCGCCATGGACGCCTTCCCACCGGAGCTCCTCGAGGCGCTCGGCATGACGGATATCACCAGCGCCGCCGGGTACCTGGGCAGCACGACCTACGGCATCCTCGGCCCGATCCTGATGATCATCTTCGCCGGCGGCCTCGGCGTGCGCGCCGTCGCCGGTGACGAGGAGGCCGGGCGCATGGACGTCCTGCTCGCCCACCCGGTCGAGCGCTGGGCGGTCGTGCTGCAGCGAGCCGCCGCCATGGTCGTGGCCATCGCCGTCGCGTGCGTGGTCCTCTTCCTCGCCATGCTGGCCGCCACGGGGCCGGCGCAGCTGGAGGACATCGGCGCGGCGAACTTCGCCGCCACCACGCTGCAGATGGGGCTGCTGGGCCTGGTCTTCGGAAGCCTGGGCCTGGCCGTCGGAGCCCTCACCGGGAGCCGCGGGATCGCGTGGGGCGCCGTGGCGCTGGTCGCGGTGCTCAGCTACCTGGCGAACACCCTCGGCCCGACGGTCGACTGGCTGGAGTGGACGCAGAGCGCCTCGGCGTTCTTCTACTACTCCGGCGGCCGGCCGCTGGCCAACGGGCTGCAGGTCACCGATGCGCTGGTGCTGGTCGCCATGGCGGTCGCCCTGGTCGCCATCGCGATCCTCGCCTTCCGCCGACGGGACGTCGCCGTGTAGGTGGAGCGCTGCCGATCGGCCGGTCCCACGACGCGTGCGTCGGTCTATCGGCGCGGTCCGGAACCATCCTCCTCCGGCGGCAGCCAGCCGTGGATGAGCTCGTCGTGATAGCGGGGCGGGGCATCGGCCTCGCCTCGCCGCTTCGGCACGGGGGCCATCGGTGCCCGTCCGCGGACGGCATCGGTGTAGTAGGCGCAGACATCGGCCAGCGGGCACAGGCCGCAGATCGGGCGCGGGGCACGGCAGGTGTCGCGCCCGTGCCGGATGAGCTCGACGTGGAACGGGTACATCTCCTCGGGCGCCAGCACCGCCTCCAGGAAGTCGTGCGCCCGCTCGAGCGGCGTGTTGCGCGGGAACATGCCGAGGCGCCAGGCGACGCGGTGGACGTGGGTGTCGACCGGCATGGCCGGGCGGCCGAAGTTGAAGAGCAGAATGATCGAGGCCGTCTTGCGGCCGATGCCCGGCAGCGAGGTGAGCCACGTCCTCGCCCGATCCAGCGGCCACTCCCCCAGGAAGCCGAGGTCCCAGGTGCCGTCGGTGGCGGCGTGGACCTCGGCCAGCACGTGCTGGATCCGCCGGGACTTCGTCGGGGCCAGTCCGCCGGGCCGGATGACGTCCTCCAGCTCGTCCGTCGGCGCGGCGAGCACCTCGTCCCAGGTGGCGTAGCGCTCCCGCAGCGCGGTGAATGCCCGAAACGAGTTCGTATCGGCGGTGTTCTGACTGAGGATCGTGA
>DATAKU010000039.1:0-11120 GCA_036261425.1 Candidatus Limnocylindria bacterium
ATCAGGCGATGGACGTCACCCCGGGCACCCTCCAGGTCTGGTCCGATCTCGGCTGCCCGTGGGCGCACGTCGTCGTGTGGCGGCTGTGGGACGCCCGCCGCCGCCTGGGACTCGAGGATCGGGTGCGCTTCGACCATCGCGCCTTCCCGCTCGAGCTGTTCAACTCCGAGCCCACGCCGCGCACGCACATCGACGTCGAGGCGCCGGTGGCCGAGCGCCTCGCGCCGCGGGCCGGGTGGCAGCCCTGGTCGGCGTCCGACTCGACCTGGCCGGCGACGCTCCTGCCGCCGATGGAGGCGGTGCAGGCGGCGAAACAGCAGTCACTGGCCGCGTCCGAGGAGCTTGATCTCGCCCTGCGACGCGCGCTGTACGGGGAGAGCCGCTGCGTCAGCCTGCGTCACGTCATCCTCGAGATCGCCAACGAGACCGATGCGGTCGACGTGGGGCAGCTGGCCGCGGCGCTCGACGACGGACGCGCACGCGGCGCCGTCATCGGCGACTGGCGCGTCGCCCAGGGCGACGAGGTCAGGGGCTCGGCGCACGTGTTCGCGCCGGACGGCACGAACGATCAGAACCCGGGCATCGGCATCGGCTGGGAGGACGACGGCAGCCCCGGTGGCCGGTACTGGATCGAGCGGGACGACCCGCAGGCGATCGAGGCATTCCTGCGCCGCGCGGCGGGCTGATCTCACGGACCGATGCCGTCCCGCGTTTCACCCAGCGTGCACCTGCCGCCCTTCGAGCAGCTGATCGACGCCCACGCATCCGAGCTGCATCGGTTCCTCGTCGCGCTGGTGGGACCGACGGACGCCGAGGATTGCCTCCAGGAGACTTTCATGTCCGCCCTTCGCGCCTATCCGCGCCTTCGCCACGCCGACAACCTTCGCGCCTGGCTCTACACCATCGCCCAGCGCAAGGCGACCGATGTCGTCCGGCGCGCCGTGCGCCGTCCGACGCGTGACCTCGATGGGGTGGAGCCGACCGTCCCCCCGGCCCCCGAGCCGGACGACGGACTCTGGCGCCGGGTCCGCGCGCTCCCGGCGAAGCAGCGCGCGGCGGTGGTGCAGCGGTTCGCGCTCGACCTGGCCTACGCCGAGATCGGCGCGCGGATGGGCATCAGCGAGGAGGCGGCCCGCCAGAACGTCAGCGCCGGGTTGCGCCGGCTGCGCCGGGAGGTGACGCCGTGACCGACGAGCTGGAGCGGCGCCTGGGCGCCGCATCGGTGCCGGCGCTGGACCGGGAGGCGCTGCGGGCCCGGGTGGCGAGTCGTGCCGCCGAGGAGGGCCTGCTCGACGTCGCCTACGGCTCGCTCGACTCTCCGCTGGGCCAGCTGACGGTGATCGTCACCCCGCGCGGGCTGGTGCGGCTCGTGTACCCCGGCGAGGCGGTGGAGACGCACCTCGACGAGCTCGCCGAGCGGGTCTCGCCGCGCATCCTTCGCGCGCCGGAGCGCACCGATGACGTCCGGCGGCAGCTCGAGGAGTACTTCGCCGGACGCCGCCACGCGTTCGACGTACCGATCGACTGGCGCCTGGTGCGTGGCTTCGCGGCGGCGGTGCTCCGGGCGACGGCCCGCATCCCGTTCGGCAGCGTGAGCACGTACCGCGACGTGGCGGCTGCAGCCGGCTCGCCCAGGGCCTATCGCGCCGCCGGCAACGCGCTCGGCTCGAACCCGATCCCGATCATCGTTCCGTGCCACCGTGTCCTTCATGCCGGCGGCGGCCTGGGGGGCTATACCGGCGGGCTGGACCGGAAGCGCCTCCTCCTCCGGCTGGAGGGCGTGGTGCAGGCCCAGGCCTAGGCCAGACGGCGGCGGCCGCCGACCTGGGATTGGAGGCGGCGCCTGCTCGCCAGGGAAGTCGACCAGTGGGCCGGGCCGTGGTGGCGTGGGCAGTCGCCACGGCCCCCAGCCGACACCGCGGGAATCGGTCCGTCTCGAGTTCCCGTTCCACATATGCACTGCCTCGGGAACGCGCTGGGCGGCTGCGACGTCTTGGGCACGATGCACCTCTCGACCCGCATGGCGGCGATGCGCCCTCATCACCCACGGACCGCGCTCGCCCTGGTCCTCGTGCTCGTGCTCGTCGCGTGCGGGCCGGCCGCCGACGATCCGGTCGACAGCGACTCCTCGCCGATGCCATCGGGCCCCGACGGACCGGCACCGGTCCTCGTCATCGTGGACGGGGAGCCCGGCGATGGCGGCATCAGCGTCGCCGAGGCGATCGGGCACCAGCCCACCGACGACATCGTGGCCGTGACGGGCTCCCTCTTCGTCGCCGCCGATGGATCGGTCCTCGTGTGTGACGCCATCGCGGAGTCGTTCCCGCCCCAGTGCGCCGGCGCCAGGTTGCCGGTCGAGGGGCTCGATCTCGGCACGCTCGAGCTCGAGGAGGCGAACGGCGTGCGCTGGGCCGAGCGCGTCACGCTGCTCGGCTCGGTCGAGTAGCGCCACGGCCGGCCGGCGCCGACGCGCCGGCATCCGCGTCACGGGTGCGATAATCGTCGGGTCATGACGCTCACCAAGAAGGGCGAGAGCCGGCCCGCCCCCGCCTCCTGGGGCCTCGCCGCCGGCGAGGTGCCGTGGGAGTATGCCCCGGCGCCCGAGGCGACCGACCACGTCCGCATCGGGCCGGAGTACGGCCTCTTCATCGGCAACGAGTTCGGCCCGGCAACGCCGCGCAAGACGTTCACCGTCATCAACCCGGCCACCGAGGAACCGCTGGCGAAGGTGGCGCACGCCAGCAAGGCGGATGTCGGCCGGGCGGTGGCCGCCGCTCGTGAGGCGCATCGGTCCAGCTGGTCCAGGCTGCCGGGGCGAGAGCGGGCGAAGTACCTGTACCGCATCGCCAGGCTGATGCAGGAGCGCAGCCGAGAGTTCGCCGTGGTGGAAAGCATGAACTCCGGCAAGCCGATCAAGGAGTCGCGCGACGTCGACGTACCGCTCGCCGCGGCGCACTTCTTCTACTACGCCGGCTGGGCGGACAAGCTCGAGTACGCCTTCCCGAACCGCGACCCGCGCTCGCTGGGCGTGGCGGCGCAGATCATCCCGTGGAACTTCCCGCTCCTCATGCTGGCCTGGAAGATCGCGCCGGCGCTGGCGGCGGGGAACACGGTCGTCCTGAAGCCCGCCTCCACCACGCCCCTGACGGCCTACCTGTTCGCCGACGTGGTGCGGCAGGCGGAGCTGCCGCCGGGGGTGGTGAACATCATCACCGGGCCCGGCGAGATCGGCATGGAGCTCGTCCGCCACCCCGACGTCGACAAGGTCGCCTTCACCGGATCGACGGCCGTCGGCAAGCTCATCGCGCGGGCGGTAGCCGGCACCGGCAAGAAGGTCACGCTGGAGCTCGGCGGCAAGGCGGCGAACATCGTGTTCGACGACGCACCGCTCGATCAGGCGGTCGAGGGCATCGTCAACGGCATCTACTTCAACCAGGGCGAGGTCTGCTGCGCCGGCTCGCGCCTCTTCGTGCAGGAGAGCGTTTACGAGCCGCTGCTGGACAAGCTGAAGGCACGCCTCTCGACGCTCCGCGTCGGCGATCCGCTCGACAAGAACACCGATGTCGGAGCCATCAACTCGGCCGCGCAGCTGGCCAAGGTGACCGAGCTGGTCGAGTCGGGAATCGAGGAGGGGGCCGAGATCTTCCAGCCCGACTGCGAGATGCCGGAGCGTGGCTTCTTCTTCCGCCCCACGCTCTTCACCGGGGTGAGCCAATCGCATCGGATCGCGCAGGAGGAGATCTTCGGCCCGGTCCTGTCGGTCCTCACCTTCCGCACGCCCGACGAGGCGGTCGAGAAGGCGAACAACACGCCCTACGGCCTCTCGGCCGGCGTGTGGACCGAGAAGGGCAGCCGGATCTTCAAGATGGTCAACGCCATGCGCGCCGGCGTGGTGTGGGCCAACACCTTCAACCGCTTCGACCCGACCAGCCCCTTCGGCGGCTACAAGGAGTCCGGCTACGGGCGCGAGGGCGGCCTCCACGGACTGGGCGCCTACCTCGACCTCTCCGGCGGCAACGGGACGGGTGCGGGCTGATGGCGCGACCGAAGACGGCGACCCGCGCGAAGCGCGCATCAGTCCTGGATCAGCGTTCGACCCGGCTGCCCTCCACGACCAACGGCGATGGCACGTCGGCCGGGCGCGGCGAGCGGATCGGGGTGCGCAAGACGTACAAGCTCTACATCGGCGGAGCCTTCCCGCGCACCGAGTCCGGTCGCGCCTACGAGGTCTTCGGAGCGAAGGGGGAGCTGCTGGCCAACGCCTCGCGCGGGACGCGCAAGGACATCCGCGAGGCGGTGCGCGCGGCACGAAAGGCGCAGCCCGGGTGGGCCGCGCGGACGGCGTACAACCGCTCCCAGATCCTCTACCGCATCGCCGAGCTGATGGAGGGGCGACGCGACCAGTTCACCGCGGAGGTGATGGCGGCCGAGGGCGTGTCGCGGGCACGGGCCGCGCGGTCCGTCGACGCCGCCATCGACCGATGGGTCTGGTACGCGGGCTGGGCCGACAAGTATCCCCAGCTGATCGGTACGGTGAACCCGGTCGCCGGGCCGTACTTCAACTTCAGTGTCCCGGAGCCCACCGGCGTGGTCGGGGTCATCGCGCCGGAGGAGTCGTCGCTCCTCGGGCTCGTCAGCCGGCTGGCCCCGGTGATCGTGAGCGGCAACGCGGCGGTGGTCATCGCCTCGGAGTCGCGGCCGCTGCCGGCGGTCACCCTGACGGAAGTGCTCGCCACCTCCGACGTGCCGGGCGGCGTGGTGAACCTGGTGACCGGCCTGCGCCGGGAGCTGGTCGGCCACATCGCGTCGCACATGGACGTCAACGCGCTCGACGCGTTCGGCGCCGCTCCCGAGGAGGCGGCCGAGCTCGAGGTGGCGGCGGTCGAGAACGTCAAGCGCTTCGTCCGTCCGCCGGCCACGGGCCTGACCCGCTACGACTGGCTGTCTGAGCGGGCGCAGTCCCCGTACACCATCGGCGAGTTCGTCGAGATCAAGACGGTCTGGCACCCGATCGGGTCCTGAGCCTGGGCCGGTGACGGCGGGGCTTCGATGAATGGCGGAGTTGTCGCCTGGGAGGTGGTGTAGGGCTACGCTTCTTCCATTCATCGTCGGCTGCAAAGCCGCGAATGGCCGATCGGAGTCAGCCGGGCGATCAGCCAGCGCATGAATCGTAGATTCGGCGCCCCAACCCGGAATCGAGGCGACAAAGCCCCGATCAATCGGCGCCAGACGCTCGTCGCGCTCCTGGCGAGTCACGCCATGGGCGGACCCAGAGCAGTCCATCGCTCCCAAGTGGGGTGCCGTTCCGGATGGCCCGCATGATCTGAGCCGAGCCGGCGGGAAGCGCATGGTGAATGAGCGGTGCGTGTTGGGAGACCAATCGTCGGTTCCGGGTGGTGTCCTCGATCACCAGGATCAGCCGGACCGGACGAGCGTGCTGCTGCTGGAGGGCGTCGCGCTTGAGCATGGCGGCGCGATGGGGCGCCTGGAAATCCGGCAACCCGCGTTCGATCTCACTGTGGAGGATTTCGTCCGGACCGAAGAAGACGACGTCCGCGGCGCGGCCGAACGGATCGCCGACGGGAACTTCCAGCGCAGGACGGAGCGAGGCGTGCGCCTGCGCAACCAGGTATTCCGCGATGCGCAGCTGGCCGCTATCCCGCAGCGAGGGCTGTGACGTGGGGTAGGCCTTGACGCTGATCTTCATCCCGACGGCCGCGGTGACGGCGCAGAGCGTGTCGAGATGGACGCCGCCATCGCCTCGCAGCACCCGCGCGACCGTCGATGGCGAGACGCGCGCTCGCCGCGCGACGTCCTCCACTGCCATGACCAGCGCCATCCGGGCCGTGTCCAGATCGGTACCGATCCGGGCTGCCAGCACATCGGCCTGGCGTCGCGCCGCGGGGTGGGGGTGATGGGCGCTCATGGTCGCGATGATGGCGGCGGGTCATTACCGAGCGCTTACGGTGCGATTAGTCGACGGGTTGTCGCCCGAGTTGGCTGTTCGGGCCATACCTCTCCGGTTCATCGTCGGACGCCGCGCCGGTGGAGGGGATCCCCGATGTCGAGGCGCCCCAGTCACTGGTGAATCGAGTGGGCATAGCCCCACCGGCCCCGCGAGGCGACATCCCTTCGATTCATCGCAGGAGCAGGAGCAGGAGCAGCCATCCGGCCACCAGCCACTCCCCCCGCCCAGCCGGCGGCACGGGGAGGTCGGCTCTAGAATGGCCGGCGATGCCTCGTCCCCGCAGCGTGTCGCGCAGCACCGACGCGCTCATCACCAACGCCGAGATGGCGCGGATCTTCAGCGAGATCGGTGACATGCTCGAGATCCTGGGGGAGGTGGTCTACAAGGCGGTCGCCTACCGCCGCGTCGCCGATGCCATCGAGCGGTACCCCGACGACGTCGCCTCGCTCTACCGGCGGGGTGTGCCGCCCAAGCTGCCCGGTGCCGGGGCGGCGCTGACGGCCAAGCTCGAGGAGCTGGCGAGCACCGGGCGGCTCGAGTACCACGAGCGCCTTCGCGCGCAGGTGCCGGACGGCCTGCTCGAGATGCTCCGCATCCCGGGGATCGGTCCCAAGACGGTCCGGCTGCTCAACCGCGAACTGGGGCTCGACTCGGTCCAGGCGCTGCGCGCCGCGGCGGAGCAGCAGCAGCTCCGCGGGGTCAAGGGGCTCTCGGAGCGCACGGAGCAGAACGTCCTCGAGGCGCTCGAGCGCATGGACCGACGCAGCGCCGAGACGCGCCTCCTGATCCACGACGCCGACGCGCTGGTCGCCGATCTCGTGGCGCGGCTGCGCGACGTCCCGGGCGTGCGACGCCTGGAGACCGCGGGCTCGCTCCGACGCCGGCGACCGACCATCGGTGACCTGGACCTGCTGGCTGCGGTCGATGACCCGGTCGCGGTGATCGCGCGGCTCGACGGGCTGCCCGAGGTCGAGAAGGTCGTGTCGGCCGGCACCGACAAGTCGAGCATCCTCCTCCGCGACGGCCCGCGGGTCGACCTCATGGTCTGCCCGCCCGCCGCCTGGGGCACGCACCTCGTCCACTTCACCGGCAGCAAGGACCACAACGTCGCGCTGCGCGGCATGGCGCTCGACCGCGGGCTGTCACTGTCGGAGAAGGGCTGGAAGGTGCTCGACAGCGGTGAGCTCCTCCTCGACGCCGAGGAGGCCGATGTCTACGAGCGGCTCGGCCTGCCCTGGATCCCGCCCGAGGTCCGCGAGGGCGATGGCGAGATCGAGGCCGCCCTGGCGGGGACGCTGCCATCGCTCGTCACGCACGACGACGTCCGCGGCGACACCCACGTCCACTCGAACTGGACCGATGGCGTCGACACCATCGAGGTCATGGCCCGGGCCGCGCGCGACCTCGGCCACGATTGGATGGTCCTGACCGATCACTCCCCGTCGCTCGGGGTCACCCGCGGCCTGTCACCGGCGCGGGTGGATGAGCAGCGCGCCGAGGTGATGCGGCTCAACGCCGCGCTCGCCCCGTTCCGGATCCTGCACGGCACCGAGATGGAAATTCGCGCCGATGGCAGCCTGGACTACCCCGACGAGCTGCTGGCCCGCTACGACGTGGTGGTGGCCAGCATCCACACCGGTCGCAACCAGGCCGCCGAGCAGCTGACGCGGCGAGCATTGGCGGCCATCGAGAACCCGCACGTCGACATCCTGGCTCATCCATCGGGGCGCATCGTGAACCGGCGAGACCCGCTGCCGCTGGACTGGCCGCGGGTCTTCGAGGCGGCGGCACGGACCGGCACGGTGCTCGCGATCAACGGGAGTCCGCGCCTCGACCTGGACGCTGCGCTGGCCCGGGCGGCGGGGCGCGCCGGAGCGCGGCTCACGTTCGCGTCGGATGCGCACCGCACCGAGGAGCTCGGGCAGCAGCGCTACGCCGTCGACCTGGGCCGGCGCGCATGGCTCACCGCCGGGCAGGTGATCGCCACGCACTCCGCCGACGAGCTGCTGGAGCTGCTGGGGTGATCACGCGGCTGTTCAGCGACCGGCGCCGGCTGGCCGTGCTGCGACGGGTGGACCATCCCGGGGCCGTGCTGCTGGCCCTCCTGCAGGCCGTCGTGGCCGCGGCGGGCTGGTTCGCCGAGCCGATCTGGCTGTCCGTGGCGGTGGCCGGCCAGCTGGCGCTCGGCGGGATCGTGGCAGTCCGGGTGATGGGACCGGCACGCACCGACCTCGGGTTCGCCCGCTACGCGATGCCGGCCACGGCGGGCATCGCGGCCACCCTGTTCGGACGCCTCCTCCCCGGGGGGCTGAGCCTCCTCCTGGTCCCCATCGTCGCCGTGCTCCTGTGGTCGGTGACGTACCTCGAGCTGCGCGCCGAGCGGGGGTCCGGGGGCGCAACCGTGCGCGACCTGCTCCTGACCGTGATCGTCTTCTCCGGATCGGCCGGGCTGCTCGTCTTCTTCGGCATGCGGGCGTGGCCCACGCCGCTGGCGCTGGTGGCGGTCCTGGCTCTGCCACTCGCCCTCCGCGCGGCAGAGTCCCGGGGAATCATGGGCGCCGAGGCTCTGGGCCAGACGCTGCTCCACGTGCTGGTGGTGATTCAGGTCGGCGCGGCATCGGTCCTGCTCTCGATCTCGGTGTACGCCGCGGCCGCGCTGGTGGCCCTCGCCTTCTACACCTGGATCGGCGCGGTGGAGGCGCTCCGCTCCGGCGCGTCCGCACGCAGCGTGGCCGTGGAGTACGGCTCTCTGATGCTCGTCGGTCTCGCGTTCGGGGTGTTCCTGCACCGGCCCTGAGGCTCGCGTTGACACCCCCCATGGCCGGTGGTACAAGAGGGCGCTTTCGGTCGGCTGGACCGGTTCAGAACCCGCGACATTCGAGAGAAGAGGCGCACAACGCTCATGGCGATTGGAGACGCTGACACCACGACCCGACAGCGACGCCAGCTCGGCGAGGCCGCGATCGCGCATGCCACCCGGGGCGAATGGGAGGCAGCCATCGAGGCGAACCGCCAGCTGCTCGACTTCGGGCCGGACATCGATGCCTACAACCGGCTCGGCAAGGCACTGGCCGAGCTGGGACGGAACGCCGAGGCGCTGGAGGCCTACGAGCAGACCCTGGAGCGCGACGCGACGAACCGGATCGCGCAGCGCAACGCGGAGCGGCTCAGGGTGCTCATGGCCGCTCAGAAGGGAGCGTCCGACGGCAAGGGGCGCGCCGAGAAGGCCCCGGCCACGCTGTTCATCGAGGAGATGGGCAAGACCGGTCGCGCCCGCCTCATCAACCTGGCGCCGCCGCGCGTGCTCGCGCCGCTCTCTCCGGGCGACGCCGTCGAGCTGGTCGTCGACAGCGAGGAGCTGGTCGCCCGCGTCGGCAAGGAGACGATCGGGGCCGTCGAGCCACGCATCGCCTCGCGGCTCCTCAAGCTGATGGCCAGTGGGAACCGCTACGAGGCGGCCATCACCACCATCCACGAGCCTGGCGGCGAAGTGACCCTCATCCTGCGCGAGGTCTTCACCCACCCATCGAACTTCGGCAAGGTCTCGTTCCCCACGCTCAGCCAGGCCGGTGGTGGCGTCAGACCGTACATGAAGGGCTCCGCGCTTCGCTACGATGACGACGAAGAGGTGGAGGAGGTCGACGAGGAGTCCGAGGAGGTCGAGGAGCTCGACACGTCTCTCCCCGAGTACTCCGGCGAGCCCGATCTCGAAGAGGAGCTGGTAGAAGAGCCATAGCGACATGAGGGACGCGGAGGAGACACGACTCGATCACGTCGTCCTCCCGCGTCGCCGCCCCGGCCTGGCCCTTCTCGAGCGCTACTTCCCCGCTCCCGCGGACAACCTGCTCGACGCGGAGCTGTCCGCATTCGCCGGCACCGGCGACACGGTCCTCGATCCGTGGGCCGGCACGGGCTGGACCGCTCGTCGCGCCGTGGCGCATGGCATGCGCGCCGTGGCCGCCGACGCCAGCCCGTTCGCCCAGCTGGCCGCCATCGCCTTCCTGACGGCGCCGGAGCCGGCCGTGCTCGACGCCGCCTTCGCCCAGCTAGCGGCCTCGAAGCGGGTCGACGTCCCGCTGCGCCAGCACCTCGAGGAGCTCTACGCCACGCATTGCGCGGCCTGCCGCAGCCCGGTCGTGGCCGACCAGTTCATCTGGCCTCGCGACGGCGATGTGCCCGGCCGCAAGGTGTACCGGTGCGCCAGCTGTGACGCGTCGGTAGGCGGCCCCGAGGAGCGCGTCGCGTCGGTCGACGAGCTCGACCTGGCGAAACTCGGCCTGAGCGGCTCTCCCCCCGACGATCCTCCGGACGAGGAGGTCGTCGAGGAGCTGCCCCCGGCGCCGGTCGGCCTCAGCGTGGTGGACGACACCGCCGCAACCGATGCCGACGAGCTGCGAGACCCGGACATCCCGATCGGCGAGCCGGGCGGGCCGCCGGCGCCGTCACCCCCGGCCCTCGACCCACCGGCCGCCGCGCCGCGGCCCCGCTTCGCTTCAACGGTCCACCCCGACCCGGTCCCGGTTGCGGCCGCCGACGGCATCCGGCAGAGCCCGCAGTACACGGAGCTTCGCGCCCGCTTCCCGGTGCTCGACGCGCGCGACGACCTGGTCGAGGAGGTGCTGGACCTCTTCTCTCCGCGAAACCTGTACGCGCTCCACCTCATCGGCGCGAAGATCGAAAGCGAGCTCCACGACACCGGCACCGCGGCGGCCATGAAGCTGGCCCTGGCCGCCTGCCTGCTGCCCGCCAGCCGACTGAACGGCTACCCGGGACGGGTGGCCTCGCTGCGGATCACCGGCGGCCACGTGCGCCAGCCCGCCAGCCGTCACCAGCGCGAGGTCAACGTGTGGCGTGCCTTCGAGCAGGCCTATCGCGACGTACGGGCGGCCATCGTCGCCCTCGGCCGCGATGCCCGCGAGGCGCGCTTTGCCGCCGACTACGGCGAGCTGGGCGGGATGGGTGCCGAGAACGTCCTCTGGCTTCGGAGCCGGCCGGGCGTCGTCGGGCAGTACCTGCCGCCCGACGGCATCGACCTGGTCCTGTCCGCGCCGCCGCCGCCCGCCACGATCGACGAGCTGTCGTTCGAGTATCTGGCCACCTCCTGGGTGCTCGGGCGCGAAGCGGCCGAGACCCTGCGCCTGGAACCGATCTT
>DATAKU010000049.1:0-23846 GCA_036261425.1 Candidatus Limnocylindria bacterium
ACCGGGTCCGCGTGCGCGACGAGCTCCGTCCGGCCGGCAACGGGACGGGCCGGCCGGACGGCGACTGCCCGGCCGGGTCGGACTGGGTCGTCCACGCTCCCCAGCCGCAGGAGATCTTCGACCCGTCGGTGGCGGCTGACGGCGAGCCGCCGGGCTGGATCTGGCTGGAGGGCACCATCCGGGCGATCGACGGCGAGGTGCGGCTGTGCGACGGCCTGGACGGCGCGTGCAACACGAGCGCCCAGGTGACGGGCATCGATCCTGCGAAGGCGGACGGCGCCCGGGGCCTGTTCCTCGGTCGCGTCCTCGACCACGTGGTCGAGAATCTGGTCATCGTCCCGAACCCTCCCGACTGAGGTGGCCGCGTGAGCATCAGCATCCAGTTCCTCGGCGCCGCCGGTTGCGTGACTGGCTCGCAGTTCCTCGTCACCGCCGGCGAGCGGCGCGTCCTCGTGGACTGCGGCATGTTCCAGGGCTCGCCCGAGGAGACCGAGCGCAACCGCCTGCCCTTCGCCTTCGACACGGACGCGCTCGACGCCGTGCTGCTCACCCACGCCCATCTGGACCACTGCGGGCGGCTGCCAGCCCTGGTGCGCGCCGGCTACCGCGGGCCGGTCTACGCCACGGCCGCGACCGTCGACCTGGCCGAGGTGGTCCTGCGCGACTCCGCCAAGCTGCAGGTCGAGTTCACCGAGCGCTGGAACCGGCGGCACGCCAAGGAGGCGGCGGAATCCGAGGCGGTCGCCGAGGAGACCGACGACGAGTCGCTGCCGGACCGTCTCCGTTCGGCTCCGCCCGAGGGGCGAACCGAGCTGCGGGAGCCGCTCTACGACGAGCGCGACGTCGACACCACGATGCAGCTCATGCGCGGTGCCGACTACGACGCCGAGGTGGAGGTCGCCGATGGGGTGACTGCCGTCTTCCACGATGCGGGGCACATCCTGGGCTCGGCCATCATCGAGCTGCGCCTGACCGATGGCGACGAGCGGCGGACGATCGTGTTCTCCGGCGACCTCGGGCGCGACGGCTCACCGATCCTGCGCGACCCCACGCCGATCGCCAGCGCGGACCACGTGGTCGTCGAGTCCACCTACGGCAACCGCGAGCACGCCGACCACGACGCGGCCATCGATGAGCTGGTGGCGGCCATCACGGAGGTGGCCGGGGACGAGGGCGTGCTCCTGGTGCCCGCGTTCGCCATCGGCCGCACCCAGGAGCTGGTCTGGGTCCTGGACGAGCTCGTGCGCCAGGAGCGCATCCCGCACGTCCCGCTCTTCCTCGACTCGCCGATGGCCTCACGGGCGACCGACATCTACAAGCGCCACCCGAAGGTCTACGACCAGGAGACCTGGGACCTCCTCCAGTCCGGCGAGTCGCCGCTGAAGTACCCCGGCCAGCAGTTCACCGATACCGTCGACCAGTCGAAGGCGATCCGGAAGCAGAAGCGGCCGTTCATGGTGGTGGCCGCTTCCGGCATGCTCACCGGCGGGCGGATCATGCACCACCTCAAGGACTTCCTCCCCGATCCGGCCTGCACGCTGCTGTTCATCGGCTACCAGGGCGAGGGGACGCTGGGACGGCACATCCAGAACGGCGGGAAGACGGCTCGGATCGACGGCGAGGAGTACGAGATCCGCTGCCGTGTCCGCACCATCAGCGGCTTCTCCGCTCACGCCGACCAGCACGAACTGGAGGCCTGGCTCGCCCACTTCGGCCGCGCAGGCAACGGTGCGGGCAGTGGGAGGCCCAAGCGCGTGTCGATCGTCCACGGCGACCCGGACGCGGCGGAGGCCTTCGCGGTGCGCGTCCGCGAGCTCGGCATGGAGCCGCACGTCGCCCGGCACCGGGAGCGGATCGACCTGGGCTGAGCGTCGTCGGCGATCTGTCGCTGGTTCTTCACCCGACTCGACGTCTGGGTGCGGTTCGTTCCCCGCGCTGAACATCGGGGAGCACGACCTGCGCCCGCGGCTGCGGCTCCCGCATGCTGATGTTCCCTCCACGGCACGAACCGCTCCTGGCGCGGCCGTCGGGTGAAGAACCGGCGATCCATGGCGCGGAGGCGGACGCAGATCCGTCCGTTCGGCACTGTCATGGCCATCGCGCCACGGGGGAGAGTTCGCGCAAAGGAGGGAGTCCATGCGCAAGCTAATGATCCTCGGCGCACTCGGCGCCGCGGCCTACGCGTTCGCTCGGTGGTGGCGGAGGAACCGTCGCGCCGGCACGCAATTCGTGAACCGCATCGTCAATCCCTGGCTGGACCGCCGCGGCCTCATCACCGGGTCGCGCGGCGAGCTCGCGCTCGTCGAGCACGTCGGGCGCAGGACCGGCACGGTCCGGAGGACGCCTATCCATCCAATGGAGACGGCCGACGGCTACCGGATCATCGTTCCCGTCGGCGAGCAGTCCGAGTGGGCACGCAACGTCCTGGCCGCGGGTCACTGCCGCCTCGTCATCGGCGAGCGGGTCCTCGACCTCGACCGGCCGGTCCTGGAGACGCCATCCGAGGTGCCCGGCCTGCCCGGACCGGTGTGTGCGCTGTTCGAGTGGCTGGGGTTCCGCTACCTGCGACTGCACAACGCCGTCGGGGCAGCGCCCGCGGTGGAGGAGCCGGTGGGCCTCCCGGTTCCAGAGCTTGAGGCGGTCCCCGCCTGAGGGCCAGACGCCCCCGCTCAGCCCATCGGCTTCTCGAACACGAGCAGACGGTCGTCCTGCAGACCCGGCGGCGGCTCATCCCAGCCGATGGCCACCTCCTGACGAAGGAGGAGGTGGCGGGCGCATCTCGACCGCAGGTCCGCGACGAGTGGCGTGACGTGGCCACCCTCCCCTCGGGGATCGGCCACGTTCAGGACGAGATGGCCGCCCGGACGCAGTAGCCGGACGATCTGTACGAACACGGCCTCCAGTTCAGCCAGGTAGGTCACGTAGTCCCCGTCGTGGGTCCGGTACCCGGTGAGTGGGTTCTCGGGATGGTCGACCGCGGCCATGTACGGCGGCGAGGTCAGACAGAGGTCCACCGGCCCGGCGACGAGGCGCCGGAGGTCGCGAGCATCCCCGCGGATGACGGTCGCCCGCGGCTCTGCGGAGCCAAGCCGTAGGCGGATGTGGGCGACGCGGTCTTCGAGCAGCTCGACCGCCACCGCTCGGCGGCCCATTCCCACGGCGACGATGGCCGTCGTCCCGTACCCGGCGAACGGATCCAGGACGAGGTCACCTTCGCGGCTGAACGCGCCGATCACCGCGCGAGCCAGCGAGGCCGGGAAGCGCACATCGTCGAGGCCCTCGCCGAGCGGATCGGCCAGCAGCTCCGCGCGCGTGAGCGAGAACGGCGATTGCACGCCGTGATGGTAGGCGGGGACGGTCCGAAGACCGACCGATGCAGCGCGCCCGGCGACCTGTCGCTCGTTCTTCACCCGGCCCGAGCGCTGGGTGCGGTTCGGCCAGTCTGTGGGACATCCCCACGCCTGAGGTGCACCCGGGGGCGCAGTTCGTGCTCGGCGATGTTCCACGCGGGGACCGAACCGCACCCCGCCGGGGCGTGGGGCGAAGATTCGGCGATCTATCGCCGCCAACCAGCTGACGGTGCCGACGCGTTAGGATCGGCCCATGCCGACCATCACCGAGCGGCCGGTCATCGGCTTTCTCACCGACTTCGGCTTCGACGGCGCCGCCGCGACCTGCCGGGCCGTGATGCTCTCGGTCTGCCGCGATGCCCAGATCGTGGACATCAGCCATGCCGTACGGAAGTTCGCCGTCGCCGACGGGGCCTTCCTGCTCCGGGCCGCCCTGCCGTACTTCCCGGTCGGCGTCCACGTCGGCGTAGTGGACCCGGGCGTGGGAACGCCGCGCCGTCCGGTCGCCATCCGCACGGCGCGCGGCGACGTCCTCATCGGTCCCGACAACGGCCTGCTCCTCCCGGCCGCCGACGCCCTTGGCGGCGCGAGCGAAGCGCGAGAGCTGACGAACCGCGACCTGTGGTTGCCCGGCACCTCGGCTACCTTCCACGGACGCGACATCTTCGCGCCAGTCGCCGCCCGACTCGCAGCCGGGACCGCCACCTTCGACGAGGTCGGGCCACCCGTTCCGCTCTCCGAACTGGTCCGCCTCCCGGTCGCCCGGCCGCGCGTCGAGGCCGGCAGGCTGGCCACCACCGTCACCTACGTCGACAGCTTCGGCAACCTCCGCCTGGGCGGCGGGCGCGGCGAGCTCGAGAAGGCCTTCGCGGGCATCGACGTCGGAACGCGATTGCGGGTCGGCATCGGTGAGGTGGCGACCTCGGTGGTCTTCGCGCCGAGCTTCGGCCACGTCGAGCAAGGAGCGGCGCTCCTCTACGTCGACTCGACGGGCGACCTGGCCCTGGCCGAGAACCAGGGCAGCCTGGCCGATCGGGTGGCTGCCACCGTCGGCACGCGGGTCGAGATCCGTCCCGGCTGACACCGGAATTCGAACGGCTACACTCACGCCACCACATCGACATCACCAGGAGCGAGACGTCAGCCATGTCCAGGTTCACCCGAGCCATCACCGCCGTCGCCGTCGTCGCCGTGCTGGCGGCATGCGGCGCCGATGGAGCCGCGACCAGCGGCAGCCCGACCGCTTCCGGCGGCGGAGCCGACGCCTGCCAGCCCGACAGCCTCGACACCCTCGCGGGCGGGCGCCTCACCATCGGGACCGATAACCCCGCCTTCCCGCCGTACTGGGCCGAGCCCGAGGAGGGCGAAGAGGCCACCGAGCCGTGGGAGCTCGGCGACCCGTACAACAAGCGCGGGTTCGAGGGCGCCGTCGCGTGGGCCGTGGCCGAGGAGCTCGGCTTCGCCGAGGACGACGTCGACTTCGTGGCGGTCCCGTTCGACAATTCGTTCGCCCCCGGCGAGAAGGACTTCGACTTCTACCTGGCGCAGGTGTCCTACACGCCGGAGCGCGCCGAGCAGGTCGACATGAGCGACGGCTACTACTTCAGCAACCAGTCGCTCGTCGCCAACGCCGACACGCCGATCACCGAGATCGCCTCGATCGAGGACCTCAAGGAGTACCGCCTCGGCGCGCAGGTCGGGACCACGGCCTTCACCTACATCGAGGAGCAGATCCAGCCGGACACCGAGGCAGCGGTCTACAACAGCAACGACGCCGCGATCGCGGCGCTCAACGCTGGCCAGATCGATGGGATCGTGGTCGACCTGCCGACGGCCTTCTTCATCACCGCGGTCCAGATGGAGACGGGCGTCGTCGTCGGCCAGTTCCCGCCGGCCGAGGGCGAGGACCAGGAGTACTTCAGCCTGGTCCTGGAGAAGGACAGCCCCCTCACCGATTGCGTCAACCAGGCGATCGCGTCGCTCTGGGAGAGCGGCGAGCTCGACGCGATCACCGAGGAGTGGATGAGCGAGAACACCGGGGTGCCGGTCCTCGAGTAATCGTCCCGGGCCCGTAGCCAGATGATGGAGGAGGCGCCGCGCAACTCCGGCGCCATCCCGCCCCCGCGCGTCAGCCGAGAGCCACGCATCGGAGCTGGCGCGCGGTCGCTGTTCATCGCGGCGATCTCGACGGTCGTCTTCTTCGCCGTTCTCGGCGTCGTCGTCGTGAACTCGCCGGGCTGGGAGAACGTCCGGCGCTCCTTCTTCGACTGGGAGATCTTCCTCGAGTCCGCCGGCGACATCGTCCCGAAGTTCTGGGTCAACATCCAGCTCTTCGTCATCGCCGAGGTCCTCATCCTCGTCATCGGCCTGGTGGTCGCCGTGCTGCGCTCGCTGCCCGGCCCGGTCCTGTTCCCGGTCCGCCTGCTGGCCACCATCTACGTCGACCTGTTCCGCGCGGTGCCGGGCATCCTGGTCATCTACATGCTGGCCCTGGGCGTGCCTGCGCTCCGGCTGCCCGGGGTGCCGAACAGCGCCTTCTTCTGGGGCATCGTGGCGCTCACGCTCCTCTACTCGGCGTATGTCTCGGAGGTCTACCGGGCCGGCATCGACTCCATTCATCCCAGCCAGACGGCCGCGGCGCGGTCGCTGGGCCTGACCCAGGCCCAGGCCATGCGTTTCGTGGTGCTGCCACAGGCCGTGCGCCGGGTCATCCCGCCGTTGCTCAACGACTTCATCGGCCTCCAGAAGGACACGGTGCTCGTCTCCTTCGTCGGCGTGGTCGACATCTTTCGCCAGTCGCAGATCGAGCAGTTCGCGCTCTTCAACTTCACGCCGTACCTCGTCACGGCGCTCGTGTTCATCGCCATGACCATCCCGCTGGCGCGCTTCACGGATTGGCTCGTGGCGCGGGAGCGCGAGAAGCGGTCGGCGGCGGCGGTCGGCGCGATCCGGAGCGCCAGCCGCGGCCATACCGGCGGGGCGGGTGCGGCGTGAGATCGGTGGGGCCGCCGCTCGTCATCGAGGGGCTGTGGAAGTCCTTCGGGGAGCTCGAGGTGCTGCGCGGGATCGACCTGAAGGTGGACGAGCACGAGGTGGTGTGCCTCATCGGTGCCTCCGGCTCCGGCAAGTCGACGCTCCTGCGATGCATCAACCTCATCGAGCCGATCGACGCCGGACGGATCCTGGTCGAGGGCGAGGAGATCACGGCGCCCGGCGTCGACGTCGACCGCATCCGGCGCCACATCGGCATCGTGTACCAGTCGTTCAACCTCTTCCCGCACATGACGGTGCTCGACAACGTGACCCTGGCCCCGCGGCAGGTGCTCAAGCGGAGCCGCAGCGCGGCCGAGGAGCAGGCGACCGCCCTCCTCGAGCGCTTCGGCCTGGCCGAGAAGCGCGACGACTTCCCCGACCGCCTCTCGGGAGGACAACAACAGCGCGTGGCCATCGTGCGGGCGCTGGCCATGGAGCCGGACCTGCTCCTGCTGGACGAGGTGACGAGCGCGCTCGACCCGGAGCTCATCGCCGAGGTGCTCAACGTCATCCGCGAGCTGGCGGGCGAGGGCATGACCATGGTCATCGCCACCCACGAGATGGGATTCGCGCGCGACATCGCCAGCCGGATCTGCTTCCTCGACGAGGGGCGCATCCTGGAGGAGGGACCGCCCGAGCGCATCTTCACCGATCCGCGCGAGGCGCGGACTCGCGAGTTCCTGCAGCGCATCATCGAGGCCGGCCGGCTCTAGCCAGCGCCGCGCAGCCAGCGCCACCGATGTGGACGCGCGGTGGATAACCGGGCGGAAAACGCCGGAAGTCGTGGATATGGGGGCTTGTGCCGGCACGGACCGGATCGGTATCGTAGATCGCGTCCCGGAGGAGTCCTGGACCGAGAGATTGCATCAACCGGTCTTGTGGTTCCTTCGGGACGTTTCTGTGTCTCCGACGCGCGGCGGATGCGTCATGATGGGCGCCAGCGTGACGAGGCAGTCCTATCCGCCGCTTCGCCCACAGCCGCCGGTGCGGCCGCACCGCCCTCGGCGGCCTTCGTGGACGCTCCTCATCGGCGTCGTCGTCCTCGTCCTCCTCCTGGCCGTGGTCGCGTTCCTCCTGCTCAACGGGCAGGACAACAGCGACCCGGGAGCGTCGCCGTCCGGGAGCCCGCTCGCCAGCGCCCCGGTCGCGTCCGTGTCAGCGACGCCGTCGGCGGACGCATCGTCGTCGGCGGCCGCCTCACCGTCGGCAGGAGCTGGCACCTTCGCCCCCGACAGCCTGGTGACGCTGCTGGCCGAGGGGCTGACCCTACGCGCCGAGCCGGGAACGGACAGTGAGGTGCTCGCCCGGCTGCCCGCGGGCCAGACCGCCTTCGTGATCGCGGGGCCGGAGAGCGCGAACGGGATGCCGTGGTACCACCTGAGCGGCATGGGCCTGCCGCACGCCACCGGCTGCGGCCCGCACGAGGCGGGAACGCTGCTCGAATGCCCGGCCTGGCTGGGATGGGTGGCTGCCGCGGACGCGGACGGAGCGCCGTGGATCCAGGCGGCCGAGGCGCCGGCCTGTCCCACCGACCCGCCGACGCTCGTGTCGCTGACGGACCTGCCCTACACCATGCGCCTCGTCTGCCACGACGCCGCCGACATGACCTTCCGCGCCTTCTGGCCGGCGCTTCCCGAGGGAACCACGCCCCCCGAGGGCGCCTGCCCGGCGGCGGAGGCGGCCATCGGCTGGCTGGTGTGCCAGAGCATCAACCAGAACCTGATCGCCGCCGATGAGGCGGAGGGGGCCAGCGGCGGGGGCCGGCTGACCGTCAACATCCCACCGGGCAGCAGCCTGGTCATGCCGGAACGCGGTCAATGGGTGGACGTCACCGGACACTTCGACGACCCGGCTGCCCAGCAGTGCGCGGACGTGAGTGGTCTCATGGCCACCGATCCCGGCGACCTGGTCTTCACGTGCCGGCTGCAGTTCGTCCTCACGGCCGTCGCGCCGGCGCCGGCACCCTAGGGTCGGAACTGCCTAGCGCTCCGGTCGCCGCAGGATCCAGCCTCGGTACGACGGCCGGAATCCGGCGTCTCGCAGCGCATCGGCCAGCGGGGATTCGGCCACCGGCCCGCGGTCGACCCGTTCCAGGCGCAGCTCGCGCATCGGTCCACCGGTGGCCACCAGGCGCGGGAGCGCCCCAACGGCGCGGGCCGCGCGGGAGGCCTCGGCGGCGTCGGGCAGGGTGAGCAGCCCCCGTCCGCCGCGCTCCAGGTACAGGATCGCCCGTCCGTCGACCAGGACCACGTATGCGCCGGCGGCACGCTGGAGGGGGAGCCGTTCGCTCTCCTCGGTCCGCGGCCAGGCGATGGCGGCGCCGTAGGGCTGCGCGGGATCGGTGGCGGCCAGGACGTGGACGTCGCTGCCCTCCTCGTCGCGGGCCGCGCGCAGCCGCTCGATGGCTCCCGGCAGCGCGAACTGCGCCGCGCCGAGGCCGGCCACGAAGTATCCCCGCCGCGCGCGACCCGACTCCTCCATGGCGCGCAGCACCGGGTACACCGAGGCGTACCCGCCGGCGATCCCCTCGGCCGCCACCGCCTCGCGAGTGACGACACCGTGGCGCTCCAGCAGCGAACCGGCCAGGGCGGTGGCGCGCTCCGTGGGCGAGCGGCCCTCTCCCACCAGGTCCGCGACGAGCGACCAGCGCCCCGCGGCCCGCGGCGGGCCGAGCGCGACCAGCCGCCCCGGACGGGGCGTCGCCTTCGAGCGTGAGCGGGGCAGCGACAGGGCGCGGAGGGCGGCGAAGGTGTCGTTCGTCACCTCCCCGGCCCAGACGAGGTCCCACAGCGCGTCGAGCAGCTCCTCGTCGCTGCGCGCTTCGGGGATGGCGGCCCGCAGCTGCGGGTAGAACGACGCGCCGCGACGCTGCAGGTGGCCACGAACCGCGTCGTGGACGAGCTCCGACGGCCGGTCCTCCCCGGCACCCGCGGTGGCCAGCAGCTCCACGCGGTCGCGGCGGAAGAGCGCGATCCGTCCGTCGTCCCGCCCGAGAGCCCCGCGACCGACCCACACGATCTCCCCGGCGGCGCCGAGCTCGTCGAGCAGCCGCGGCGTGTAGCCGGCAACGCGGGCCGGCAGCACGTCCCGCTCCAGCACCGAGGCGGGGATCGGCACGCCCTCGAGCTGGGCCACGACCTCGAGCAGCCGGCCCAGGCCGCCGGCCGTGGAGCCGACCCCGTGCCAGGCCGGCAGGAACCGGGCGAGCGAATCCGGCTCGACCGGCTCCACCTCGCGCCGCAGGCGCGCCAGGGAGCGGCGTCGGAGCTGACGCAGCACGTCGGGATCGGTGTATTCGTGGGCGGCGCCGCCGGGCCGGAACGCCCCCTCCAGCAGATGGCCGTCCGCCACGAGCGCGCGGAGCCGATCCTCCACCGTGGCGCGGGCGACGCCCCAGCGGGCGGCAGGCGCGTCGGCGGTGAACGGGGCGTGTGAGCGAGCCCAGCGCTGGAGCAGCGCGTCGAGCGGCCGCTCCGACGCCTCCAGCCACGTCTCTGCCACGCCCCGTGGTGGCGACGTCCCGACCGCGTCGCGGTAGCGCGCCACGTCCTCCACCGCGATCCAGCGCTCCTCGCCCGCGATGCGAACCCGCACCGCGCGCCGTGCGGCCTCCAGCGCGCCGAGCGCGTCGCCGGCGTCCAGCCCGTCGGCCGTCCTGGCCTCGACCTCGTCGCTGCGCAGGTCGCCGATGCGCCGCAGCAGGTCGGCCACGCCGTCCACGGTGCGCGCGCGCCGGCCGCCGGCCAGCGCCTGCAGCTCGAGCTCCAGGTCGGCCACCGCGTCGGGGTCGATCAGCTCCCGCAGCTCCTCGGTCCCGAGCAGCTCGGCGAGGAGGTCGCGGTCGAGGGCCAGTGCCTGGGCGCGGCGCTCGGCGAGCGGGGCGTCCCCCTCGTACATGAACGAGCCGAGGTAGTCGAACATCAGCGAGCTGGCGAACGGCGAGGCCGATCGCGTCTCGACACTCACCAGCCGGATCTTCCGCGACCGGACGGCGCCCAGCAGCTCGGCGAGGGCCGGCATGTCGAAGACGTCGCGCAGGATCTCGCGGTACGTCTCCAGGATGATGGGGAAGGAGCCGTAGCGGCTCGCCACGGCCAGGAGGTCCGCGGAGCGCTGGCGCTGCATCCACAGGGGCGTGCGCTGGCCGGGACGGCGCCGCGGCAGGAGGAGGGCACGGGCAGCGTTCTCGCGGAAGCGGGCCGCGAACATGGCCGATCCGCCGAGCTCGGCCATGAGCAGATCCTCCAGCTCTTCGGGCTCCACCAGCAGCGCGGACTCGACCGTGGACCCATCGGCCTCGATCCCCTCGGGCAGCCGCACGGCGATCCCGTCATCGGACCAGATGGTCTGCACCTCCACGCCGTGGTGCTCGCGGAGCCGGGCCTCGATGGCCATCGACCACGGGGCGTGGACGCGGCCGCCGAACGGCGTGAGCAGCGCCACGCGCCAGTCTCCGAGCTCGTCCCGGAAGCGCTCGACCAGGAGCGTGCGGTCCGTCGGCAGCATCCCGGTCACCGCCCGCTGCTCGGCCAGGTAGGCGACCAGGTTGCGGGCCGCCATCTCGTCGAGCGCGTGGTCGGCGCGAACGCGGGCGACGGCGGCATCGGCGTCCATCGGCTCCAGCTCGCGGAGGAAGGCGCCGATGGCGCGTCCGAGCTCGATCGGTCGACCCACCGCGTCGCCGTGCCAGAACGGCATCTTGCCCGGCTCGCCGGGAGCCGGGGTGACGATCACCCGGTCCGGCCGGATCTCCTCGATCCGCCAGGTCGAGGCGCCGAGCAGGAACGTCTCCCCGACCCGCGACTCGTAGACCATCTCCTCGTCGAGCTCGCCGACCCGCCTGCCCCCCCGGCGCGGATCGTCGTCACCGGGCAGGAAGACCCCGTACAGGCCGCGGTCCGGGATCGTGCCGCCGCTGGTGACGGCCACGACCCGCGCGTCGTTCCGCGCCGCCACCTCGTCGGTCGATCGGTCCCACACGAGGCGCGGCTTGAGGTCGGCGAACTCGTCGGAGGGGTAGCGCCCGCTCAGCATGTCGAGCACGCCAGTGAGCTGCTCGCGCGACAGGTCGCGGAACGAGTCGGCGCGAGTGACGAGGCGGTGGAGGTCGTCGACGCGCCATGGGTCGAGCGCGGTGATGGCGACGAGCTGCTGGGCGAGCACGTCCAGCGGGTTGCGCGGGATCCGCGTCTCCTCGATCTGCCCGGAACGCATCCGCTCGACCACCACGGCGGCCTCGAC
Source organism: Candidatus Limnocylindria bacterium (assembly GCA_036261425.1). Lineage (GTDB taxonomy): Bacteria > Chloroflexota > Limnocylindria > QHBO01 > QHBO01 > JACDBZ01. The sequence continues at coordinate 11,625 of DATAKU010000049.1, forward strand.
CAGATCGGCGCGGTGCTTCGGCAGGATCTTCCCGACGCTCGGCTCGCCGACGGAGTGGCCGGCGCGGCCGATGCGCTGCATGCCGGACGCGACCGATGGCGGCGCCTCGATCTGGACCACCAGATCGATGGCCCCCATGTCGATCCCCAGCTCCAGGCTCGAGGTCGCCACCAGCGCGGGAAGCTTCCCCTGCTTGAGCTGCTCCTCGATCTCGAGCCGCTGCTCGCGCGCGATGCTGCCGTGGTGGGCGCGAACCAGCTCCTCCTCCGCCAGCTCGTTCAACCGCGCCGCCAGGCGCTCCGCCAGCCGTCTGGAGTTCACGAAGATCAGGGTGGACCGATGGGCGCGGATGAGCTCGAGCAGCCTCGGGTGGATCGCCGGCCAGATCGAGTGGCGAGCCTCGGGTCCAGCCGCCGGGCCGCCGGGCGCCTCGTCGACCCCGATGACCTCCCCCATCCGCGCCATGTCCTCGACCGGCACGATGACCTCCAGGTCGAGCTCCTTCCGCGAGCCGGCATCGACGATCTCCACCTCGCGTCCCACCCCGCCGAGGTACCCGGCGATGGCCGACAGCGGACGCTGCGTGGCCGACAGGCCGATGCGCTGGGGATCGGCATCGGCCAGGTGGGCCAGGCGCTCCAGGGACAGCGCCAGGTGCGCGCCGCGCTTGGTGGCGGCGATGGCGTGCACCTCGTCGACGATCACGTGCTCGACGCCACGCAGGATCTCCCGCGCCTGGCTGGTGAGGAGCAGGTAGAGCGACTCGGGCGTGGTGACCAGGATGTCCGGCGGGGTCCTCGTGAGCTGGCGGCGCGCGTCGGCCGGGGTGTCACCGGTCCGGGACGCGACGGTCACCTCGGGCAGCTCGAGACCCAGGCGCTGCGCCGTGCGCCGGATGCCAGCCAGCGGGGCGCGCAGGTTGCGTTCGACGTCGTACGTCAGCGCCTTCAGCGGGCTGACGTAGAGGACGCGGACGGTCCGGCGCTGCGGGGCGGGCTCGGTCATGAGCCGATCGAGGCACCACAGAAAGGCCGCCAGCGTCTTGCCCGACCCGGTCGGGGCGTGGATGAGGGCGTGCTTCCCGCGGCTGATGGCGCCCCACCCGAGCGCCTGCGCCCGCGTCGGTCCCTCGAAGGCCTCGCTGAACCAGGCGCGGGTGGCCTCGCTGAACGGGCCGAGGGGATCCTTCGGTGTTGTTGCCTGCTTCGCGCTCACGGGGTCGTCCAGTCTATCGGTCCGATGAGCATGGGACCGATTCCTGCCAGGGCGCGACAGGATTCGGGAGCGGCCCGACGATGGATCGGCGCGGCACGCGCCCCGCGGCCACAAGTCGCGCAACGCCGTTCGATCAGCGGCCGGGCGACGCGAGAGCCGTTCCCTCTCGCGCTCTCTGCGAACTGGGAGCCGATCGATCGGCGCGGCGCAGGGCTGCTGAGGGTCCGCGTCGTCCGCGGCCGATCCATTGCGGCTGCGGGGTCAGGCGCTCCCGGCGACCCGTCGGCGCTCCTCCACCTGGGCCCGCCACGGCGTGCCGAGGATCGGCAGGAGCCAGCGGTCGAGGCCGTACCAGCCGGAGACGCGCCAGGCGAGCATGAGGCCGATAGCGGCGGTGAAGAGCACCGGGTTGCTCGACGCCGAGCCGGCGAGCAGGAAGCTCATGTTCATCAGCGCCCCGAAGAACGCCGCGATGCCGGTGAGCGCCCCGAAGATCAGCCCGAGGCCGATCAGGATCTCGCCGAAGACCACGAGATAGCTGAACCAGGTCTCGTGACCGCCCTCCAGCAGGAACTCCAGGAAACCGCGATACCAGTCGTAGGTGACGAGCGGCCGCGCGGGGGCCTCGGGGATCGCCACGGCGCGCTCCCAGTAGGCGGCCAGGTTGGCGCCCCCATCGAGCCAGCCACCCTCCGGACCGAGCGCCTTGCCGAGTCCTGACGTCAGCCAGCTGAACCCGAGGAAGAGGCGGATCGGCAGCCAGAAGAGGCCGGCACGGGTGTTCGAGAAGAGGTACCGCGCGAACGCCGGACCCTCGACCTCGACCTCGGTCGCCTCCGGCTCGCGACGATCGACGAACAGGAGCAGGATGACGACGATCGACAGGATCCAGAAGGCCCACGTCAGGATGGTGTTGAGGTCGCCTTCCGGTCGGCCGATCGGCAGCCACTCCCAGCCGGCGCTGCCGGACTCGGGCAGCTGCAGCCAGACGAGGATGACGGCGGCCACGAGGGCGATCCAGACGGCATAGCTCCGCAGCGTTGACACGGTCGAGGGGTCCTCCTTCGGGTGGTGCGTGCTCGTTCGATCGGCGACCAGGAGCCGACCCCGGTTCATCGCTCCTCCCGAGCGCGGGGCAGCCCCAGTATCGGAGCCCCGTCAATCGGTCAGTCGGGTCGCAGCAGCCGGTAGCCGAGGCCCCTGACCGTCTCGATGTGACGTGGGGCCGTGGCGTCGTCGCCGAGCTTGGCCCGCAGACGCCGCACGAACACCCGCAGCGACTCCAGGTCCCCCGGCTGGTCCCGGCCGAACACCCGCGACGTGAGGCGCTCGTGCGGCACCACCCAGCCCGCGTTGGCCACGAGCAGCTCCAGCAGCCGCCACTCGGTCGGGGTGAACGCCACACGGCGTCCGCCGACGCGCGCGTCGTGCGCATCGGTGTCGATCTCGACGTCCCCCCGGCGGTACCCGGCCACGCGAGCCGGCGGCGCCTTCAGGTCGAGGCGCCGCAAGACGGCCCGGACGCGCGCCATCAGCTCCAGGTGGTCGAACGGCTTGGCGATGTAGTCGTCCGCCCCGGCCTCGAGGCCACGCACCTTGTCGATCGGCTCGTCGCGGGCGGTGAGCATGATCACCGGGACCGCGCTGAATCGGCGGATCTCGCGCAGCACGGCGTAGCCGTCCATGTCGGGCAGACCGATGTCGAGCAGCACCAGGTCCGGCTGCTCTTCCTCCACGAGCCGCAGCCCCTCCTCGCCGCCACCGGCCTCAACGAACTCGACGTCGCGCCACTGCAGCTCGAACCCGAGGCGGACCGAGGAGCGGATCTCGTCGTCGTCGTCGATGAGCAGCAGCTTCATGCGTCCCCTCGCGGCACGACGAGGTGGAAGGTGCTGCCGCGTCCGACGGCGCTGTCGACCTCGATCGTGCCGCCATGCGACTGGGCGATGGCGAGGGCCGTCGGCAGACCGATGCCGGCGCCGCCGCCGTGGCTGCCGGAGCGATCGGTGCCCACGAAGAACCGCTCGAAGAGGCGGGCCTGCTCCTCGGGCGGGATACCGGGCCCCTCGTCGATGACCGTCCAGCGCACCGACTCCGCGTCGGCCGAGACCGAGATGGTGACGTCGCGCCCGGAGGCGGAGAACTTCTGGGCGTTCGCCGCCAGGTTGAGCACCGCCTGCTCGAGGCGCCGCCGATCCCCCACCACCGGCAGGGGCCGGGGCGGCAGCTCGAGCCGGACCAGCTGCTCGCGAGCGGCCGCCATCGGCTCGATGGCGATCGCCACCTCGCGGGCCAGTTCGCGCGCGTCGAAGCGATCGGCGACCATCTCGATCCGGCCGGACCGCAGACGGGCGAGGTCGAGCAGCTCGGTGAGCAGGCGCTGCATGCGATCGGCGCTGCGCCCGATGGTGCCGAGCAGCTGCTGGCGCTGCGCGTCGGTTGGCTCCAGGCCCGGGTCCAGGAGCAGCCCCACGCTGGTGCGGATGGCGGTGAGAGGGGTGCGCAGCTCGTGCCCCACCGTGGCCAGCAGGTCCGTGCGCAGCCGCTCCAGCTCTTCCAGGCCGATGCGCAGCTCCGGGTCGGCCGTGACCAGCGCGGCCGCCGCCCGCTGGCCCAGGGAGGTGGCAACGTACCGCGCTGACCCGGCGTCGTAGCTGGCCACCCGCGCCAGGCCCCGGTCCGCAAGCACCCCCAGCAGATCGGCGGCCCGCTCCTCGCTGATCTCCAGCCCGTCGCCGCTCACCGCCGCGGCGATCTCGGCCGACGTCAGCGGCTCGGACAGCAGGCCGAGGAGCGGAACGGCCAGCAGTTCGTCGATCCCCGGGGGCGGGCTGGACATCGGCTGCAGGATACCGCCGTTCACGTGCCGTTCATGGAGCGCAACGCGGATCGTCAGGCGGCCTCGGGAGGATGGGCGGGATCGGTCCATCGCCGGTCCCGCTTCGCTAAGAAACGCTCGAGGGAGCCTGACACGACATGACCACCTTGGACACGCCGCGGCCGGCCGCGGCGATCGCCACGCAGAGCGCCCTGGAGTCGGCGCTCGCCCAGTTCGACCGGGCGGCGGATCACCTCCAGCTGGCGCCGGAGACGCGCGCCATCCTGCGCGTTCCCAAGCGCGAATGGACCGTCAACTTCCCGGTCCGCATGAACGACGGCCACATCGAGGTCTTCACCGGCTATCGCGTGCAGCACAACATGGCGCGCGGCCCTGCCAAGGGAGGCATCCGCTTCCATCCGAGCACCGACCTCGACGAGGTTCGAGCGCTGGCGATGTGGATGACCTGGAAGTGCGCGCTGGTCGACGTCCCGTTCGGCGGGGCCAAGGGCGGCCTGACCGTCGACCCGCACCGCCTGGAGCCCGACGAGCTGCAGCGCGTGACGCGCCGCTTCGCCACCGAGCTGCAGGGCGTCATCGGTCCGGAGATCGACATCCCGGCGCCCGACGTCGGCACCAATGCCCAGACCATGGCCTGGATCATGGACACCGTCAGCATGCACGCCGGACACACCGTCCCGGGCGTCGTCACCGGCAAGCCGGTCTCCCTGGGAGGGTCCGAGGGCCGGGCCGACGCGACGGGCATGGGCGTCATGTTCACGGCCGAGCGCGCGCTGCGCGAGGCGGGGCTGAACATGAACGGCGCCACCGTCGCGGTCCAGGGCTTCGGCAACGTGGGCGAGGCGGCCGCGCGGCTCATCCACGAGCGCGGCGGGAAGCTCGTCGCCATCACCGACGTCGGTGGCGGCGTCCGCAACCCCGACGGACTCGACCCGTACACGCTGAAGCGGTTCCTCGACGAGCACGGCACCATCGCCGGCGCGCCGAACACCCAGCCGATCGACAACGCGGAGCTGCTGGCGCTCGATGTCGACCTGCTGGTCCTGGCCGCCCTCGAGGGCCAGATCACCGGCAACAACGCCGAGGACGTCCGTGCGCGGGTCATCGCCGAGGGCGCGAACGGCCCGGTCACCCCGGACGCCGACCCGATCCTGGACCGGAAGGGCGTCATCGTCGTGCCGGACATCCTGTGCAACGCCGGCGGCGTGATCGTCAGCTACTTCGAATGGGTCCAGAACCTCCAGTCCTTCGCCTGGCCGGCGGCGACCGTCGCCGAGCGGCTGGAGCAGGTCATCGGCCGCGCCTACGACGAGGTGTCGGCGGTGCGGCAGCGCGAGGGCGTCGAGGCCCGGCTGGCGGCGCACATGATCGCGGTCGGACGGGTCGCCGAGGCCCAGCAGATCCGGGGGCGCTACCCGTGAGCCTCCTCCTCGAGATCGACGCGCCCGGGACCGAGCCCGCCTGGCAGATCGAGCGCCGCTTCGTCACCGTCGGTGGCGTCCGGCGCACCCTCCGCCTGGTGCGGTTCGCCACCGGTTGGGTCGCCTCGGCCGACACGATCTCCGGCCCCACAGTCGGTGTCGATCGGTCGCCGTACCTGGCGGCCCGCAGGGCCCTCGAGCCGCTCGGCGTCGGGCTGGTCGAGGCGATGACGGTGGTGGGCAAGATCGGCGGCTGAGCGCGGACTCACTGGCCGCGGGTTGCGGCCAGTGCCCGCCCCAACAGCACCACGGAGACGAGGACCGGCGCACCGATCAGGATCGCGCCGGTCGCCGTCACCGGCCAGGTGCCGGTGGCCGATCCCAGCCAGGCGAGCGCGATGCCGGCGTTCCAGGCCGCCGGGCGCACGCGCGAGAGCGGCGCCAGCGCACGACGCTGTGCCGCGTGGACCTGCGGCGATCCGGGCGTGACCATGGGCAGCAGGTGGGTCCACGACCCGACCAGGGCCTGGGCCATCCACCCGGCCACCAGCGGGATCGCCAGCACGCTGATCGACCACCCCACGATCCCCCGTCCCCCGAGCGTCAGGTGCGCCAGGGCGACCGCGGTGGCGGCCGCGAACCAGCCGGCCCCGGCCACCAGCGGCCAGTAGGCCATGCGCCGCCAGTCGTGCTCGCTGGTGAACGGGCCCCGGCGCCGGATGACGTCGACGACGTACCCGATCTGGCCGATTCCGCCGCCCAGCGTCAGCGCCACGCCCGCCACCACCAGAACATGGCTCGACAGGACGAAGCCGACGACCGCCACGATCGGCCCGCCGATCATCCCCACCGTCCCCGCCACCAGCCATCGGCTCGGCCGCACCCGCGCCCCGAGGATGGTCGGCGCCAGGTAGATGAGCGTGCCGAAGATCGTCAGCGAGACGGCCCCGAACAGCGTCAGCCAGGCGTGCGCGCCGCGCAGGGTGAGCCAGGCGCCGGTGACCGGGTCGAAGGCGGCCGCCGCCAGGCCGCCCAGGATCACGCCGCCGGCCATCTCGGCCAGCGCCGCCAGGTAGGTCGCGGTCACGATCGGATGGCGCCGCGAGAGCGGGCTTCGGGAGGGCACCGCCGTCTGCCATGCCGTCACCGCCAGCCCGCCCACGAAGGTCAGCGAGCCGATCATCGCCACCCCGCCGCCCAGGAGCGCCACCCCGACGACGGCCAGCGCCGCTCCGCCGGCCAGCAGACCCAACCCGGCCAGGCGCTGGAGCGGCGGCTCCGGCCGCGTGCCCGACAACGTCACCGCGAAGTGGGGCATGAAGGCCCCGATCGCCGTGCCGGCGGCGCCGGCGAGGGCCAGGTGAACAGCCGCCCAGGCACTGCCGTTGCCCAGCACCGTGGCGGCGGCCACGATCCCGGCGGCCAGCACGAACCCGCCGGACACAGCCAGACCGAGCGCCAGGACGTGGCGCTCGGTCAGGCGAGCCTTCCGGGAGCTCCGGGCGGCGGCGGGGCTGGTGCCGCCGCCCGGCATCGGTCCGATCTGGATCAGTGGCCCCCCTCCATGGCCGGTCCGCCATCGCCGGCCTGGAACAGGCCCAGCGCCCCGCGGCCGACGAAGTTGAAGGCGTGGGTCACGATGGGATAGAGCCCATCCTCGTCGAAGCGCATCTCGACCACGGCTCCCTGGGCCGGCGACAGGTCGACCGCCTGCGCGCCCCAGTTGCCCTCGTTGCCCTCCTGCAGGTGAACGCCCTCCTTGATGACCTCGTGGAAGATCGTACCCACCACGTGGAAGCTCGAGTCGACGCTCGGGCCGGCGTTGAGGACGAAGACCCGCACGGTCTCGCCCACCGGAACCTGGATCGGATTGTCGAGGTATTGGTTGGCGACGCCGTTGAAGACCACGAGCTGCGGGTCGGGGGCGCCGGCCTGCGCCTTGGCCAGATCAATGGTCTGGCCCTGGTCCCCGAGGTACCACTCGCTCTGGACCAGCGCGAACTCGTGGTCGACCGGCTCGAGGCCGCCCTCAGGCTCGACGATGATCATCCCGAACATGCCGTTGGCGATGTGCATGAGCGCCGGCGACGTGCCGCAGTGGTACATGAACACGCCGGCGTACTTGGCGACGTACTCGTAGATCAGCTCCTCGCCCGGATCGATCGAGCGCATCTCGTCGTTCCACGCCACCATGGACGAGTGGAAGTCGATCGAGTGCGGCAGCATGTTGGTATCCGGGTTCTTCAGGATGATCCGGATCGTGTCGCCGACCGTGACGCGCATGACCGGGCCGGGAACCTCGTCGCCGAAGGTCCAGACCAGCTGCTCGTAGCCCTCGCCGACCGTCATCAGCCGCTCGGTCATGACCAGCTCGATCTCGTGGACCTCGCCCTCCGCCACGGGCGGGGCGGCCGGGTCGCGCAGGACGTAGGCCGGCGCCTCGGGGTTCGCCTCGACCGGCGCGGCGAGAGCGCCGGCCGGGTCGCCGGCGTGGCCGCCGTGGTCGGCGGTCGCGGGTGGATTCTCGTTGGCCGCCACCGGACCGGCGCCCAACATGACGCCGTTCACGATGAGGGACCCCATCACCACCAGGCTCAGGAAGAGGGCGGTGCCGCCCCCCGCCAGGCCGGTGTACCAGAAGGCTCGCTGCATCGAAAGTGCTCCCGTGATGAACTAATGTGTACCGTATTAGTAAGGATTTACGCCGCCGACCACACGGGCCACACGTCCCGGCCGCGACGGGATGCATGGACCGATCGGGCGGCGGAGCGACGAGGACGCAGGAAGCACCGATGCGCATCGAGCTGACCCGGCGCGGGGACTACGCGGTCCGAGCGATGATCGAGCTGGCACGTCCCGGGGCCGGGAAGCAGACCTCGGCCGCGCTGGCCGCGACCACGGCCATCCCGGGCAGCTTCCTGCCGCAGGTGATGGGCGACCTGGTGCGGGCCGGGCTCGTGGAGAACGTCCGCGGACGCCACGGCGGGTACCGGCTGGCACGCGACGCGGGTGAGGTCTCGCTGCTGGCCGTCGTCGAGGCGGTGGAGGGTGACGGGCGACGTCAGAGCTGTGTCCTTCGCGGCGGCCCGTGCGGGCGCGACGGCACCTGCGACGTGCACGACGCCTTCTTCCGGGCGCAGGAGGCGCTGTTCGGGACGCTGGCCGGGGTGTCGCTGTCCGACGTGGCGCGCTAGCCTTGCCGCCGATGCCGACGACGCGCCGGGCGCTCCTCCTGCCACCGATGCTGCGTGCCCTGGGCGCATGGCAGGCGGAGCCGAGCCCGGAGGGTGGGGCGGCACTGGTCCGCGAGATCGCGGCGGTGGCCGCCCTGCTGGACCTGCGGCTCGACCGGCTGCAGGTCAGCGCCCCGCCGCTGCCGGAGCTGGCCGTGGAGGTGGAGCCGGCCCTCGATCCTGGCGCCACCGACTACCCGCTGCGCGTCCCCGGCTCCGACGAGACCATCGGCGTGGCACGCATCGGCGGCGATGCGAGGCAGGCCGCGACGCTCGTCCGCGCGGTCGAGTTCGCCTTCGCCGCGGCGCAATCCCGCGCGGCGGCGGATCGGGCGGCGCGGCAGCTGACCGCGCTGGACCTGGCCGTGCGCGGCATCAGCGCGCACCTCGACCTCGAGCGCGTGCTGACCGAGATCGTGGATCGCGTGCGGGAGCTGGCGGACGCGCAGTACGCGGCGCTGGGGATCGTCGACGCCGATGGCGTCATCACGCGCTTCATCACCAGCGGCATCAGCCCCGAGGAGCACCGGCGCATCGGAACGCTACCGCGCGGGCGCGGCCTGCTCGGCAAGATCATCCGCGAGAACCGCGCCTACCGCATCCCGGACATCGGCGCACACCCGGAGAGCTACGGCTTCCCGCCCCACCATCCGCCCATGACCTCCTTCCTGGGCCTGCCGATCAGCGCGCGCGGCGAGGCGATCGGGCGGCTGTACCTGACCAACAAGCAGGGCGCCGCCGAGTTCAGCGCGGAGGACGAGCGGCTGGTCGAGATGTTCGCGCTGCACGCGGGCATCGCCATCGAGAACGCCCGGCTGCTGGAGCAGGAGCGCCGCCTGGCCATCGTCGACGAGCGGGACCGCATCAGCCGCGACCTCCACGACAGCGTCATCCAGGCGCTCTACGGCCAGACCCTGGCGCTCGACGACGTGCCGGAGCTGGTCGAGGAGGACCCGGCGGAGGCCGGCCGGCGGGTGGACGAGGCGGTCGAGGCCATCAACGCCGTGATCCGCGACATCCGCAACTTCATCTTCGGCCTGCGGCCGGTGCTGCTCGAGGGCGGCAACCTGGAGCAGGGGCTGGAGCACCTCGCCGCCGAGCTGCGCCGCAACGGGGCGGTCGAGGTCGGCGTATCGGTCGATGGCTCCGGGGAGATGCTGGACGACCTGCCCATCGAACAGGTCGCGGAGCTGCTCGCGGTGGCCCGTGAGGCGCTGAGCAACGTCGCCAGGCACGCCGATGCCGGCCGGGCCGACGTGCGCCTGGCCATCACGCCGGACGAGATCCGGCTGGAGATCACCGATGACGGGCGCGGATTCGACGCGGAGCGCGAGGCGGCGCGCGGCCACCATGGCCTCGCCAACATGCGCGCGCGGAGCCGCGCGCTGGGCGGAAGCTTCAGCGTGGCGAGCGCGCCACGGGGCGGTACCCGTATCATCGTGGTGATCCCCCGGCGTGCGGCGGGGGCCGACGGAGGGAATGCATGAGCCAGGGACAGGACCAGCGGCCCCTGAGACTGCTGGTCGTGGACGACCACGAGGTGGTTCGACAGGGGCTCGTCGCGCTGCTCGACCGGCGCGACGGCTTCGACGTGGTCGCGCAGGCGGGCACCGTGTCCGAGGCGATCGCCGAGGCCGCTCGCTTCGAGCCGGACGTGGTGGTCATGGACGTGCGCCTGCCCGACGGCTCGGGCATCGAGGCCTGCCGCGAGATCCGCTCGCACCGGCCGGAGACCCGGGTGATCATGCTGACCAGCTACCCCGACGAGGAGGCTGTGCTGTCGGCGATCATCGCCGGGGCGTCGGGGTACCTGCTCAAGCAGGTCCGCGGCCGCGACCTCGTGGCCGCGGTCGAATCGGTGGGCCGCGGTGACTCGTTGCTGGACCCTGCGGTCACCGAAAAGGTTCTCCAGCGGGTGCGCACCGCCGCCAGCGGCGGCCAGAACGACGAGCTGGCCGACCTCACCGCCCAGGAGCGACGGATCCTCCTGCTGGTGGCCGAGGGCAAGACGAACAAGGAGATCGCCGGCGAGGTCTTCCTGTCGGACAAGACGGTGAAGAACTACGTCAGCAGCATCCTGTCCAAGCTCAACCTCCAGCGCCGCACGCAGGCGGCGGCGTTCGTGGCCAAGCACCACCTCGGCGAGCCCCCCGCCGGCAACTAGCCGGCCGCGCGCATCCCCGCGTCGAGCTCCCTGAGCAGCCAGCGGGCCGTGCCGTTGGCCGCGACGTGCAAAAGCATCCGATCGGCGACGCGGCCGACCGCCCCGCCCGGCGGCGCGTAGTAGCCGTCCACCGCAAGCTCGTCCGGGCCGATGGTGAGCCGGCCCCAGAAGACCGGGAAGAGCGGCGCCGCGCTCGATGCGCGCCACCCCACCTCGGTCTGCCACCCCTCGGTGGTGCGAGCCGGAATGCCGATGTCCAGGAAGGCGGCCTTGCCGAACGTCGTCAGTCCGGCCGACACGCCGCCGACCCGCAGGCGCAGGTCGACGGCGAAGCGGCGGAGGCCGGCCGCGGCGCCGCCGACCTCCTCGCCGAGCCAATCGAGGCTGCCGCTCGCCAGCGCCGTGGCGAGCTCGTCGGCATCGGCGCGGAGGGGCACCGAGGCGGCCAGGCGAACCAGCCCCTCGGTGTCGCGTCGTGCCGGCGCAGCAGCCATCACTCCTCCACGACGAGTGCAGTGACCATGCCGAACATGCCGTCGGGACCCTCGGCGTGGGTGAGGACGTGGCAGTGGAAGGCCCACGTACCGACCTCGGTCGCCTCGACGAGGACGTCGACCCGCTCGCCCGGCGCCACCAGCACGGTGTCCTCGTAGTGCGGCTCCGGCAGCATCCAGCCGTCCTTGGCGATGACGAGCTGGGGGATGCCGTGGAGATGCATCGGGTGGATCTGGAGTCCCTCGTTCATGTAGCGGATCCGGATCATCTCACCCTGCTTCGCCACGATCGGCGCGGTGGCCGGGAAGCCCTTGCCATCGATCGTGAAGCCGAGCGGCCCGTCGTTCAGGATCATGGCGATGTCTTGGTCGGTCTGCGGCTCATCGGTCGCGTTCGGATCGGTCACCACGAAGGCGCCGAGCAGGCCCATCGGCACCTGGTGCTCGGCCATGAAGTGGCTGTGGTACATGTGCGAACCCGCGTTGCGCAGGGTGTACTCGTAGGTGAACGACTCGCCGGGCATGACCGCCGGCTGGCTGATGACCGGCACACCGTCCATGTCCGGCGGCACGAACAGGCCGTGGGAATGGATCGTTGTCGGCTCCGGCAGCTCGTTGTGGAGGATGATCCGGACGCGGTCCCCCACCTCGGCGCGCAGCTGCGGGCCGGGGACCATGCCGTTGTAGGCGTAGGCCTCCACGATCTTGCCGGGCTCGGTCTCCCACTCGATGACCGATGCGGTGAGCTCCCACTGGAGCGTCCCGTCCGGCTGGATCTCCGGCTCCAGGATGACGTTGCCCTTCCCCTCGGTCTCGGCGGGGAACTGGGCGGTGCGCGCCGCGTCGATGTCGCGCA
>DATAKU010000066.1:0-19851 GCA_036261425.1 Candidatus Limnocylindria bacterium
TGTCCAGCCACACGCGAGTCGCATCTTCGCCGCGGTCCGCGGCGCACCCACCATCCACTTCGGCACCGGCACTGCCTCGCTCCTCGAGGCGATGGCCGCCGCCGGCGGCGACCTGGTCGGGGTCGACCAGCGGCAGTCGCTCGACGTGGCGTGGGAACGGATCGGCTTCGAGCGCGGCATCCAGGGCAACCTCGACGCCGCGCGGGTCCTCGCCGGCTGGGAGCCGACAGCCGAGGGCGCGCGGGACGTCCTGCGTCGCGCCGGCAACCGTCCGGGCCACATCTTCAACCTCGGCCACGGCGTGCTCCCGGGGAGCGACCCGGACATCCTTCGCCGCCTCGTCGACCTGGTGCACGCGGAGTCCGAGCGATGAGCCAGCGCCTCGGCGTCCTGCTCATGACCTACGGCTCCCCGGCCGATGACCTCCATGACCTCCCGGAGTACCTGGCCGCCGTCCGCGGTGGTCGCTCGGCTCCAGAGGACGTCGTGACCGAGTTCCGGCGGCGCTACGAGCTGATCGGGGGCTCGCCGCTCATCCCGATCACGCGTCAGCAGGCCGCCGCGGTCGAGGCGTGCCTGCGGAGCAACGGTATCGCCGCGGATGCAACCGTCGGCATGCGGTTCAGCTCCCCGACCATCCTCGATGGACTCCGGGAACTGGCCGCTGCTGGCTGCACGACGGTGAGCGCCATCGTGATGAGTCCCCAGTACTCGGAGGTGCTGATGAGCGGCTACCGACGCGCGGTCGACGATGCCGTGGCGGCCCTGGGCGCGGATGCGCCGCGGGTCCAGCTGGCCCCGGCCTGGTTCCGCGAGCCCGCCTTCGTTGAGGCCGTGGCCGAGCGCATCCGGCAGGGCCTCGAGAACCTTCCCGAGGGCGCGCCGGTGCTCCTCACCGCCCACTCGCTCCCGCGCCGCGTCGCGGAGGCGGAACCGGCCTACCTCGATCAGCTCCGGGAGACGGCCGAGACCGTCGCCGCGGCGGCCGGCCTCGAGGACGGCCGCTGGCACTTCTGCTGGCAGTCGGCCGGCCACGAGCCGGGCGAGTGGATGAAGCCGGACTTCACCGACCTCCTGCCGATGCTGCGCGACGCCGGGCATCGGGCCGTCCTGGTCGCGCCGATCCAGTTCCTGGCCGACCACCTGGAGATCCTCTACGACGTCGACATCGGAGCCAGGGAGCAGGCCGAGGCGGCGGGAATGGAGTTCCGCCGGATCGAATCACTCAACGTGTCGCCGAGCTTCATCGGCGCCCTGGCGGCGGTGGCGGGCCGCGCGCTTCCGGTACCGGCGACCTGAGCACCGGACGTCTGCAAGAGAGGGACGACTGACGTGCCGGCGTTCATCACGTCGGCACGGCGCGTGCTCCGCGTCCCGCGACCAACAAGGCCGCAGGAGCGTGTTGTGAAGGATTCCTATCTCAAGCTGGGGATCTCGCTGGCGATCAGCCTGGTCCTGATGTTCGTCCTGACCATGTCGATGGTGCGCACCATCAACCACTTCTACTTCAACCTGAGCAACCTCTACATGGCGCTGATCATGGTCGCGCCGATGGGCGTCGTCATGCTCGTCGTCATGTGGGGCATGTTCAAGGACAAGCGCCTGAACGTCGTCCTGCTGGCCGGCTTCACCGCCTTGTTCGTGGCCGCGTTCTGGATGGGACGCTCGGAGGCCTTCGTCGACGACGAGGCGTTCCTGCGCTCGATGATCCCTCACCACTCCCGCGCCATCCTGGTCTGCCAGGAGTCGGACCTGTCCGATCCCGAGGTCATCGAGTTGTGCGAGCAGATCGTGGAGGCCCAGCGGGAGGAGATCACCCAGATGGAGGGCATCCTCGACCGATACGCCAACGGCGGCTGACCCGCCGCGCGTCACGCGCGCGTCACACCACGGGCATATCGGTGTCACCGGCGTCGGCGAGGGTTCGGCTCGCGGCACCTGCCGCGAACGACGAACACGAGGAGGAACCCTCATGCGACGCATCCTGGCCGCCCTCGCGGCCGCGACCTTCGTCCTGACCCTGGCGGTCGGCAGCGTGGCGGCCGGTGGACCGCCGGCGCTCAGCTTCTTCGTCGACGGCGAGCGCTACCGGACGATCGCCACGCCGACGGACCTCTCCGACACCGGCGCGCCCGAGCACTCCTTCGACCGGATCTACGCGCTCGGGAACGGGCTCATCAACGTGGCCGAGTCCAAGCCGGGCGACACCGACTACAACGGCGGGCGCTGGGTCGTCCTGCCCATCGACTGGGGGACGACCGCACCGATGCAGCTCACCAGCGCCGAGCAGGTCGAGGCCCTCGCCGATGCGGGCCTCGTCAGCATCGGGGATCCGGTGAAGTTCTTCGTGTGCACCGTCAACCGGGTGCCGGCGAGCCAGTAGAAGCCGAGGCGGCCGCGGGCGTCGGGTCCTCGGCCGCCGCGCTTCCGGCGGGCCGTACGATGATCGGCGTGAGCACGGGTCGACCGATCCTGGTCGTCGATGACGACGCGAAGATCGTCCGTCTCGTCCAGACCTACCTGGAGCGGGAGGGCCATCGGGTCACGGCCGCGCACGACGGCCGGTCGGCCCTCGCATCGATGGCCCTCGACCCGCCGGCGCTGGTCGTCCTGGACGTGATGCTGCCCGAGGTCGACGGCCTCACCGTCCTGCGCGCCCTGCGCCGCAACGACGACCACACCCCGGTGATCGTCCTGTCGGCGCGCGGCACCGCGCGAGACCGGGTCGAGGGTCTGACCGAGGGCGCCGACGACTACGTCCCGAAGCCCTTCTCCCCCGCCGAGCTCGTCCTCCGCGTGCGGCGGCTCCTCCGCGCTCCGGCTCCCACGGCCCTGCCGCGGGAGCCGATCCGGCGCGGCGTCCTCGTCGTCGACCGTGATCGTCACGAGGTGACCGTCGACGGCGCGCCGGTCCCGCTCACCCGCATCGAGCTCGAGCTGCTGGCCGCGCTGCTGGAGGCGGACGGTCGCGTCCTGAGTCGCGACCAGCTGCTCGACGCCGTCCACGGCCGGGACGAGGCGTTCGTGCTGGACCGCACCGTCGACGTCCACGTGAAGCGGCTGCGCCAGAAGCTCGGCGACGATCCGGCGAACCCTCGATTCGTGGCCACGGTCCGCGGCGTCGGCTACCGGTCGGTGGCGCCCGCCGAGGAGGCGGCCGGATGAGCGGCTGGGGACGCATCGGCATCGGTCCGCGGATCGCGCTGGCCACCCTGACGGTGGCCGGCGTCACGCTGGCGATCGTGGCGTTCGGCGTCATCGTCTTCGGCGGCGCCTCGTTCATGGACCTCATGACCGCCCATGGCGAGTCGGCCGAAGGGGCGCGCGACATGTTCGAGGACACCGTGCTGGTCGTCCTCGCCGTCGCCATCGGTGTGGGAGTCGTCCTGGCGGTGGCGCTGGCGGTCCTGGCCGGCCGCTGGCTGTCGCAACCGCTGCGCGAGCTGAGCGCCGCCGCACGCCGCATCGCCGAGGGCGAATACGGCGCGCAGATCCCCCGCTCCGGGACCGATGAGCTGGCCAGCCTGACCGACTCGTTCAACCAGATGAGCGCCAGCCTGCTGGAGCAGGAGCGCATGCGACGCGAGTTCGTCTCGAACGCGGCCCACGAGCTGCGCACGCCGCTCACGAACCTCAAGGGTTACCTGGAGGGGCTCCGAGACGGGATCATCCCACCGGAGCGGGCGACCTTCGAGTCGTTGTGGGAGGAGACGGAGCGCCTCGTCCGACTCTCCGACTCGCTCGACCGCCTGGAGGACGCCATGGACCCGGCCGCGGTCGAGCGCACCGAGGTCGACGTGGGCCGCGCCGTCGAGACGGCCGTGGCGCTGACCCGTCCGGCGGCTGCCGAGAAGGAGCTGCGCTGGCAGGTGACCACCGCACCGATGCTGACGGCCGTGGCGAACCCCGATCACCTCGCCCAGGTCCTGGGCAACCTGCTCCAGAACGCCGTCCGCTACACCGCCCCCGGCGGCACGATCAGCGTGGTCGCCGAGCCGCGTCCGGGCGACGTGCTGGTGAGCGTGACGAACACCGGGGCCACCATCGCCGGCGACGACCTGTCGAAGGTCTTCGAGCGCTTCTACCGCATCGATCGATCGCGCGACCGGCGCAGCGGCGGCGCCGGGATCGGCCTCGCCATCGTGAAGCAGCTGGTCGAGACCGCCGGCGGCCGAGTCGGGGCCGACTCTCGGGACGGCCGCACGATCTTCTGGTTCAGCCTTCCGCGCCCTTGACCTTCCAGCGGCTGGAGGGTTTAGAGTGCCGGCATGAAGGTCTCCGAGCTCGCCGAACGGGCGGGCACCTCGCCCACGACCATCCGCTTCTACGAGGCCGAGGGGGTCCTGCCGGCACCGCCCCGCCGGACGAACGGCTATCGCGACTACGACGAGACCGACGTCTGCCGGACCCGCATGGTGGTGGCGCTGCGCAATCTGGGCCTCGACCTGCCCGAGGCCGGCCGCCTCGCCACGATGTGCGCCACCGGAAGGTGCGACGAGACGTCGGCCGACCTGGCCGCCCGCATCCCCGAGCGACGGCGCGAGGTCGCCGCGGCCATGGCCGAGCTCGCCCACCTCGACGCGGAGCTGGCCGCCATTGAGCACGCCCTCGCGAGCGGCGGAATGCCGACCAACCTGTGCACGAGAAAGGAGGAATGCTGATGCGGACGTGCTGCGACTGCCCGCCGACGGACGACTGTCCGTGCGACAGCGGCTGCTGCTGATCGGCTAGCCGATGCGAATCGCGGTCGGCTCGCGAGCGACCGCGGTTCAGCCCGCTGAACCCAACCTCCACTCGGGGAGGCGCACGGGCGTCTCCTGCCCGTTGATGCGCAGCACGAACTCCAGGTCCGCGGCCCGCGCCACCGTGCGGGTGATGGTCCCGCTCTTCAGCGCTCGCTCCACGATCCCGGCGACGCGCGCGGCCGGAGCGCCGGTGTCGACGTCCACTTCCACGCGCACCTGGCTGATCGCCGGCGGATCATCGTCGCGCTCGGCGGCGAGCCGCAGGCGAATGCGATCGAGCTCCACGTGTGCGCCATCGGCCACCCAGCGCAGGTTCCGAACGAAGCAGCCGGCGACGCCGGCCAGCAGCGCCTCCACCGGGCTCGGCCCGTCGGTGACGTCCTCCGGCGAGGCATTGAGAACACCGTCCCACAGCGCGCCAGTGACCCGGGTCCGGTCGCCACGCTTCGCCTCGACCTCGAGCAGGTAGACCGGAGGCGCGGCCGGCCGACGCCGAATGACGGTGACACGATCGGTCATCCCAGCAGCCTCCTCAGGCTGGTGGCGGCCCGCGCGCACGCCGCCTCGTCGCGCTCGTAGTACACCCACCGTGCGTCGCCCTGGTGGCGGATCGGGCGCACCAGCCCCGCGGCACGCAGCTTCGCGAGGTGGTTGCTCACGTTGTTCTCCCGCTCCCCGGTGGCGGCGGCCATCTCGCACACGCAGCACGGGCCATTCGCCAGGAGCGCCAGGATCGAGGCGCGGGTGCGATCGGCAACGAGCGCCGCGACGCGCGTCGCCTCGGCGACGTCCGGCGCGCGCAGGTTGGCGCGCACGGTGGGGATGACCGGGAGCTCGGTGCGCATCGGTCCTGGTTCAGTTCCTGGCGATGAGGCGCTTGATGTCGTCGACCGACGGCACCCGACCCGAGCTGACCACCATGCCGTCGACCACCAGGCCGGGCGTGCTCATGATCCCGTAGCCGATGATGGCGGGCAGGTCGGTGACCTTCTCGATCGAGGCGGTCAGGCCGAGGTCGGCCAGGGCCTGTCGGGCGTTCGCTTCCAGCCGCACGCAGTTGTTGCAGCCGGGGCCGAGAACCTTGATGTCCATGACGAGTCGTCCTTTCAGGTGACGAGGTTGAGGATGAAGCCGGTGAAGATGATCCCGACCACGACGATGGCGGTAAAGATGATCAGCAGCTGCGGCTTGAGCACGCGGCGCAGGAGGATGGTCGAGGGGATGCTGATCGCGACGAGACTCATCATGAACGCCATGGTCGTGCCGAGCGCCACGCCCTTGTCGGTGAGCGCCTCGGCCAGCGGGACCACGGCGGCCGGGTTGACGTAGAAGGGGGCGCCGACGATCGTGGCAATCACGACCGCGAACGGGTTGTCCTCGCCGGCGTAGGTCGCGAAGAAGTCGGCGGGCACGTAGTTGTGGATGGCGGCACCGATGCCGATGCCGACCAGGACGTAGGGCCACACCGAGCGCGCGATCTCGACCGTCTCCTGGCGCGCAGCGGCGACCCGCTCGGCCAGGGTCGGGGATCCGCCCCCGGCGCTGAGGGCGCCGACCGGGGTGGCAAACACGAACGGCTCCACCCAGCGCTCGAGGTTCATGCGCGACAGCGTGTAGCCGGCGGCGATGGACAGGAGTGCCCCGGAAGTGACGTAGATCGCCGCGACCTGCCAGCCGAACAGGCCGCCCATCATGACCGCGCCGACCTCGCTGATGATCGGGCTGCTGATGAGGAACGTCATCGTCACGCCCAGCGGGATGCCGGCGGCCACCAAGCCGATGAAGACCGGCACCGAGCTGCAGGCACAGAACGGCGTGACCGTGCCGAGCACCGCCGCCAGGACCAGGCCGACGAAGAGCCCGCGGCCCATGAGCAGCGAGCGCGCGCGCTCCGCGGAGAAGGATGCCCGCAACAGGCCGATACCGAAGATGAGCCCGACCAGCAGCAGCATGATCTTCACGCTGTCGTACGCGAAGAAGCGAACCGCCTCGCCCACCTGCGTGCTGAGGTCGAGCCCGAGGCCGCCGAGCAACGGCGTCCAGACCTGCTCGTTGAGCCAGGAGGCTCCGATCCACAGCGCCGCCGCGCCGACGAGGATCAGTCGCAGGCGCCAGTCGGTCACGTGCGGGACGGCTTCGCCGGCGGCGAGCCGGATGGGGGTGTCGGTCTGCATCGGTCGGTCGCTAACCCAGGAGGATCCAGGCGCGCTGCACGGCAAGCGCGACGAGGGCGATGGCGAAGACTCGGGCGAGGGTCGCGCTCTTCACCTTCGCCGCCGTGAAGCGAGCGCCGAGCGCCGCACCGATGACTGCCGCGATGCTGGTGGCGATGACGAGCCCCCAATCGAAGCGCGCCGTCCCGAGGTGCGAGGCGAACGCCGAGAAGGACGGCAGCGTGACCGCCACGGCAGTAGTGGCGGCGGCGAGCCGCGCGGAGTAGCCGACGAGCGTCAGGGTCGGCATGAGAAGGAAGCCCGGGCCGACGCCGAGGAACCCCGCGAATACGCTGATCGGCGCGGCGGCCACGCAGGCCTTGACGCGCGACGCATCGGTCAGCTCGGCCACCTCCTCGGTCGCGGCACCCTTCGGCATGAGCATGCGGACCGCCAGGAAGATGAGCACCCCGACGTAGATCCACCACACCAGGTCGACACTCGCGAACTGGAGCAGCCACACGCCGATGGGGGCGCCGATGGTAGTGATGGCGACGAGCCACAGCGCTCCCCGCTTGTCCACCATGCCCGCGCGCCAGAAGCCAACCGCCGCGCTGATGGCGGTGAGGCCGTTGAGCAGCAGCGCCCAGGGCTGGATGACGTCGATGAGGTCGTAGCCGAAGAGGCCGAGCACCGGGATCGCGATGAAGGCGACGCCGAGCCCGAGCATTCCGGACAGGAAGCTCAGGCCGAACAGGAGCGGGACGAGCGCGAGGTCCTCCATCTCACCCCGGAGTGTCTCAATCGGCGCTGAGATATTTGCCTGCCGAACGGCCCCATCCGCCGGGCCGATGGGCCCGCCCGCCGCACGAGCGCGTCCAGCCCGCTAGGATCGGCCGATGACCTCCGCATTCGACTCCGACCTGCCCGCCGGTCGCGACCGCGATCCGGTCTGCGGCATGAGCGTCCGCATCGACGTCGCCGTGGCCGACGGCCTGGCGCTCGACCACGACGGTCGCACCCACCACTTCTGTCGTGCCGCCTGCCGCGACGCCTTCCTGGCGGACCCGGGGCGCTACCTCGGCTCACACTCCCATGCCGATGCCGCTTCCACGAGCGGCACGCCGCAGATCGACGAGGGCATGCGCCGCTGGTACGAGTCGTGTTCGTGCTGTCTCTCCGACGCCTACCCGGACGTCAAGGCCGCGCTGGACGCGGAGCGGGCGGCCAGCGCCCAGCCGGAGGTCGCGCCGGGGATCTGTGAGGTCGCGGAGGCCGAGGAGCAGCCGGCCGCCCCCACTGCCTGATTCGCCTCAGCCGGTCGGGCGGGCCACCACCGCGAACTCGTGCGCGGCCGGGTCGTACGGTGCGCCGGCCACGTCCGCGAGGAGTCGGTCGATCCGGAAGCCGGCCGCCCCAAGCTCCGTCTCCAGTGGCTCCGGATCGAAGTACGTCACCCAGGTGGAGAACATGCGGGTGCGGTCCGCCTCGACGATCACGTAGCGATCCAGCGACGCGCGCTCCGTGGGGTACACGAACGTGTTGAGGAAGCCGTAGTACGGCTGCGCCGACCAGAAGCCGTCCATGAGGCGCGGGGCGTACGCGACGGCCTCCTCGCGGTCCTCGAAGGCGGCCATTGAGTCCACGTCGAACACGAAGGCGCCACCCGGCGCCAGGAGGGCGCGCACCCGCTCGAGGAGCCGGCGCCGCTGATCGGGCCCCATGGCGCCGTAGTCGCAGTAGATCATCAGCGCCAGGTCGTACGGATCCCCCGGCTCCCACTCGAGGTAATCGGCGACGGCATAGGAGACCGATGAACCCTCCCGCTCCGCAGTCTCCCGCGCGTGCTCGATGGAGCGAGCGGAGAAGTCCACGCCGGTGACCGACGCGCCGCTCCGAGCCAGGCGCGCGGCGTAGAGGCCGGGTCCGCAGCCGAGGTCCACCACGCGCCGTCCCGGCCCGAGATCGAAGCTCCGCGCCAGCCAGGCCACCGACCGCTCGATGACCTCGGGCGAGCGCGAGGCGGCGTCGACCGACGGGTCGAGGTGGTAGCGCAGCATCTGCTCGCTGATGTGCGGATCGGTCCAGAGGCCCTCGATGTCGAGGCCCTCGTACGGGGCGGGGCGTCGGTTGATGCGCTCCAGCGCGGCGAACAGGTCCATGCCGGAGCGATCATCGCATCCGGCGATCGCATCGGTGCTTCGACTCAGGGCTCGATGCCGGTCGGTCCGTCCAGGTCCGGTGGTGGCGTGAGATCGGAGACCGGCGGGATGGGCAGCTCCTCGTCCGCCAGGAAGGCCTGGATCAGGCTCCTCACCTCTTCCCGGCGCTCCACGTACAGCGAGTGGCCGGCACCGCGCAGGTAGACGAGGTCCGCGTCCGGCAGGGCGTCGACGAGATCGGTCCCGAACGTCCACGGCAGGTAGTCGCACTGCGGCTTGATGACGATGGCCGGGGCCGTCACGCCGGCGAGCGCCGGCCGCAGGTCCGGGACGCGACGCACCATGGCGTTGGTGTAGGAGCCCAGGCCGCGGGGCGGGTCGCCCTCCGCGGGTGGGACGCGGCAGAACAGCCCCGGGAGGCTGGCCTCGTAGATGCGGTCGTAGCGGGCGTCCATCTCGCGGTCGCCGGCGAAGGCGTGGGCCGCGCGCGGGTTGGCCTGGGTGAGCAGCCAGCCGAACAGGGAGCGTGGCTGGAAGAGCAGGCCGTTGAGCGCGTTCCGCTGCTGCGGCGTGAGGCGGTCGACCATGCCGGTCCCGTAGGCGCGGGGATGCTCCCGGACGGCGCCGGGCGCCAGGAACACGAGCCCCGACACCCGGTCCGGATGCTCGGCGGCGAAGGCTGCCGCCAGCGTGCCGCCGTACGAGTGACCGATCAGCACCGCGCGCCCCACCCCGAGCTCCTCGAGCAGCGCCTCGAGGTCGGCACGGTCCCGCTCGAGGGTGTACGCCGTCGGGTCATCGAGGCGCTCCGAGTGGCCGGCACCGACCTGGTCATAGAGGATCACCTCGCGGCCTGTCTCGGCCAGCGATGCAAAGAAGTCCAGGTCCCCGCGCATGTCGGCGACGCCCGGACCCCCGTGGAGGAAGACGATCGGGTCGCCGCTCACCGGCCCGTCGGGTGGCACGCGGACATGCGCGAGCCGCGAGCCGGTGGACAGTTCCGCGCTCCGCATGCCCGGCACGTCGGCCGGCGTCCGGGCGGCGTCCCCCAACGGGACCGCCACGAAGGCGCCGCCCACGCCGGTCACGGCCACCACCGCGACCGTCGCCACCGTCCGGCCGGCCCGTGCGACCCGACTCGCCAGCACCGTGCCGGCCGCGAGCACGATCCAGCCGGCGGCGAGGAAGGCAGGCGGCGCCACGATGAGCATCGCGGAGCCGAGGGACGCCGCCGCCCCGGCGACCACCGACGCGACGACGAGGGCCACGGCTCCGGCGAGCCGGACCAGCCGCCCCGGCATCAGCCTGCAGGAGCGCCGCGGCCGCACTCGGGGCAGGCGCCTCGCCGGCGAAGGTGGTAGGCGATGGCGGCCGCACCCAGGGCCACGCCCCAGATCGGCCAGATGAGCTCCGGACCAATGGCGCCCAGGGCGTTGGCCCCGCCGAAGCTCTCGAGACCGCCGGCGAGCACCATGCGGATGAACATGACACCGGCCGAGGTGACGAGGACCGCCACGACCAGGGCCGGCAGGGTTGCCAGGATCGGCGGAATGGCGCGGCCGCCGAGGAACGGCAGCCATCCCGGGACGGCCTCGCCCCAGCGGCTGATGAGTCCGGTGGTCAGGATCGCGCCAACGACCGCCACGGTTGCGAGCCCGGCGCCGGCGACCCACATCCCGCTCTCCTGCCCCTCGCGCAGCAGCTCTCCGCTGATCCCGAGCGGGATCCCGAGCAACCAGGCGTAGCGCGTCGCCGCATAGACGAGCGGGACCGCCACCGCGACCACGACCGCCCACCGGCCCCAGGCGCGCGCGCGAACCGGGCTGGCCCAGCCCTCGTCGTGTCCGTCGCGACCGCAGCGCAGGCATGCGCCGCGCCCGGCGCGGGCGTACGCGACCCCTGCGCCGGCCCAGGCGAAGGCGCCGACGACGCTCGCCGCCTGGACGACGACCGGCCAGGTCACCGCGTCGAACCAGTTGACGTCCGTCGGGATGGTGCCGAGCAGTCCGCCCACCACGAAGACCGGGGCGTAGCCGGCGAGCACGAGCAGGCGGTAGTCCGGCAGGAGGACGCCGAGGCCGATGGCGGCCAGCGCCGACCAGGCCAGCAGGAGGCGGTGCGCCGACGGACGGCTGGGACGGCGAGCCATCGCCATGCCGGCGACGACGCCGACGACGCCGAACCCCGTGACGAGGGCGGCCCCGAAACGCGGATGCAGCAGGCTCATCGGGTTCAGCGCGGCCTGCGGATCGACCGTGGTGGTGAACGGATAGCCGGCGCCCTCCGTGAGCCAGAAGAGCCCGAGCGTGGCAGCGGCCAGCGACCAGGCGATCGCGGCGGGCAGCACCCAGCGGGTCCAGTGCGGGGGCGCCGGGCGCGGTGTCGTGCGCTCGACGGCTTCGATCATGGCTGCACGCTACCGGCGAAAGGTCGCGAGCGACACGGCGGTGCCGCCGATGCGACCCTCGGCCGAATGACGGTCGTCCGCCCTCCACGGGGGTTACGCCGGGATGAGGACCTCGCCTCCGGCGCGCGCGACTTCGACGGGGCCGCGGAAGTGGGCGCGGGCAGCATCCATGGCCGTGCCGCCATCAGTTCCCGGCCATAGGTGGGTCAGCATCAGCCGCTGCGCGCCGGCCTCGGTGGCGGCCTTCGCCACGTCCACGGCGCTGCTCAGGCGCCCGGCATGGCGCTCCGGCACCGCCTCGACGTAGGTCGCCTCGGCCAGCAGCAGGTCGGCGTCACGGGCCAGCGACACGAGGGCCGGATCCGGCCCGGCGTCACCGGTATACGCGAGGACCGAGCCGCCGGCCTGGATCCGCAGGCCGGCGTTCGGGACGAAGTGCGGCAGCCAGCGCGTCTCGATGCCGAACGGCCCGATCGCGACGCCGCGACCCTCGTCCAGCGGCACGAGACGATACGCGCCCGAGAGGTCCACCCCGTCCCAGTCGAGCGCCAGGACGGCGTCGAGGGCCCCGGATGGCGCGAGGATGGGGATCGGCGCCGCGCCCGTCCTCGGCAGCACGCGCGCGCGGAGCAGCGGGTTGACATCGGCGCAGTGGTCGGGGTGCCCGTGGCTGACGAGCACCGCGTCCAGGCGGTCCGCCGGCAGGCGCTCCAGCAGCCGCGGGACGACGGCGTAGCCGGGATCGAGGAGCAGGGTGAAGCCATCGTGGTCGAGCAGGTAGCCGCCGCACGCCTCCCCGGCTGCCGGCCAGGCACCAGCGCCACCCAGGACCGTCAGGCGCATCAGGGGACCCGCGCCGCGGCGGCGTGGATCTCGTCGACGAGCCGATCGGCCAGTTCGCGGGCCTCCGCCCGCCGCAGCGACCAGTCGTCCTCCGCCTCACCGCGGTAGGCGGTGCCCGCCAGGTTCATCACCGGCCGCAGCTCGGCCGGCAGCCGCCCCGCGGCCCAGGCGGCGGCCGCGTCCTTGCTGCCGATCTCGCCGGTCTCGACACTCTTCCAGATGCGCGCCAGGGTCAGCAGGACGTTGCGCGTGTCCGGCTCCAGGTCGGCGAGCAGGCCATCGATCCCGTCCAGCATGGCCCGCACCAGGTCCGGCCGCGGCACCGGGTCGAGCAGCTGGGCCGGCGGCGGCCCGACCAGCGCGCGACCCCACTGCCGCACCATGGTCACGAGCACCGCCACGTCCGGGTTCTGGGCCTGCGCAGGGGCAACGTGACCGGCCTCGTAGTCATCGCGCAGCCACTCGCCGTACTGGAAATCCATCTCCGGTGGGAAGCGCCAGGGCCGAACCGCCGAGGCGACGACGATCGTCAGCTCGACCGGTCGCCAGCCGGGCGGCCGGAGCGGCCGATACGAGAGCGGTGTGATCGCCTGGACGAGGGCGGCCCTCTCATCGTCGGACGTCGGCCGGCGCGACACGACGAACAGGTCGAGGTCGCTGTCCGGGCGCAGGCCGGCGGCGACGGCCGAGCCGTAGAGGTAGATGCCGAGCGCGTCGGCCCCGAGAACGGCACGCAGGCGCTCGACGACCGCCTCGGCCTGGGCGGCGGTTGCCTCGTCGTGCGGCTCGACCTTGCTCACACCAGCCCCAGCGTGGCGGGTGGCTCGACCGGCCGAAGGAGGTCGGGTCCGTCGGTGCCGACGCGGTTCACCGCCGGGCTGACCGGCCAGGCCCGCACGGCGTCGTCATCGGCGGCACCGAGCAGCGGCACGATCTCCTCGAGCGGCGCCGCCGGGTCGAGCCAGGTGTCGACGAGCGCGGCGGGCAGGATCACCGGCATGCGGTCGTGGATCGACGCCACGACGGCGTTCGGACCCGCGGTGAGGATGGCGGCCGAGGGTCGCTCCCCCGCCTCGCGCGGCGGCGCCCAGATGCCGGCAAAGGCGAGCACGCCCTCATCGTCCACCGGACCGATGGCATACGCCTGGCGCGGCTCGACGCGCCGATCCCACTCGTAGAAGGCATCGGCCGGGATGACGCAGCGACGGCCGCGGAGCGCCGATCCGAAGAGCGACGAGTCGAGCGCCGTCTCGGCGCGCGCGTTGATCCAGCCCGGCGTCCGGCGCCCGTCCTTGCCGGCCCAGCTGGGCAGGAAGCCCCAGCGCACCGTCGTCAGCCGCCGCCGGCCATCGGTGACGAGGACGGCGCGGATCGGATCAGTGGGCGCCACGTTGTAGCCCCCCGCCGGGAGGTCAGGATCGGGATCGGCGCCGAAGACTGCGGCGAGCCGCCGCGACGACTCGGCCTGGCTGAAGCGACCGCACATCGGCGCAGATGGTAGCGCCGCCCGATCAGCGCCGGCTGACCGCCTCCTTCACCGCGGGGACCACCTCGTCGGCAAAGCGCGCGATCGCATCGGTGCCGGTGTCCGGCGGGCTGAAGATGAAGGCGTCGACGCCGAGGTCGACCGTCCAGCTCGCCAGCCGCTCGACCCAGAGCTCGACTGGACCGACGAGCGGATCGTCCCCCACCGCGCCGTCCGTGATGAGGCCGGACAGGTTGTAGATGCGGCGGATCGACCGCGGGTCGCGGCCGGCTCGCGCCGCCGCGTCGTCCAGGCGGGTCGCCGCCTCGCGGAATGCATCCGGCCCCACGTAGCCGAGGGACGGAACCCAGCCGTCGCCGAGCCGGGCGATGAGGTCGAGGCCGCGGGGGCGGTAGGCACCGACCCACAGCTCGACGCGGTGCGCCGGCGGCGGGCCGGGCGGGTAGCCGGGCACCGGGTAGTGCGGGCCCGGTCCGCGGACGACGCGCTCGCCGTCGAGCACCGCCCGGATGATCCGCATCGCCTCCTCGAGCGCGGAGATCGACTCCCCGGCGCCGCGACGCGGCCCGCCCATGCCGGCGACCGCATCCCAGAAGGCGCCGGCGCCGATGCCCAGCTCGAAGCGTCCGCCGCTCATGACGTCGATGCTCGCCGCGGCCTTGGCGATCATCGTCGGTCCGCGGAGCGGCAGGTTGGCGACGTCGGGGAAGAATCGGATGCGCTCGGTCCGCGCCGCCAGGTCGGCGATGAGGGCGAAGGTGTCCAGGAAGCGGCGCTGGTACGGGTGGTCCTGGATGCCCACCAGGTCGAGGCCGGCGCGCTCGGCGGCGCGGACCTGCTCGATGATCAGCGCATGGTCGGCCGCCGTCGGCGTGACGAAGACGCCGAACAGCGGGCCGCGCCCCAGCGGCTCCACCTCCTGCCGTCGCTCCGGCCCGGCCATCGGGACGCCCGTCAGTCGCCGTCCCGTCCGCGTTCGAGCAGCCGCTCGAAGGGGACGACGTCGTCGTACGGGTCGCTCGCGGCGGTCCGCTCGACGCGGAGCATCGCCGTGGCGAGCTGCTCCGCCGCGCGGTCGATGCGAGCGGCCAGGTCGGTGTCGGCAGGCAGGTCACCGCGTCCCCAGTCCTCGGCCGCGGCATAGACGCCGGTCGGCACGACCAGCGCGCCGAGGTACGCGAACAACGGCCGCAGGGCATGGTCGAGCGCCAGCGAGTGGCGGGCGGTGCCGCCGGTGGCGCCGATGAGGACGGGCATCCCACGCAGCGCGTCCTGCTCGATGACGTCGAAGAACACCTTGAACAGGCCCGAGTAGGAGCCGTTGAAGATCGGGCTGACGGCGATCAAACCGTGCGCACCGAGCACGGCCCCGATCGTCTCCTCCAGGCGGGTCGACGGAAAGCCGGTGAGCAGGTTGTTGACGAGATCCTGCGCGTGCTCGCGCGGCTCGATCACCGTCAGGCGCACCCGCTCGCCCCGCCCGACGAGGTGGCGCTGGGTGGAGGCGGCCAGTCGATCGGTCAGCAGCCGCGTCGACGACGGCTGCCGGAGTCCGGCGCTGACCGCGACCAGCGACCGCGTCCGGATCGGTTGCTGCGCCTCCATCGGTCAGCCGACGGATGCCGCCTGCGCGAGCGGCGCAGCGGCTTCGACGGGCGCCAGGGCCTTCCGGCTGGCGTGGGTCGGCGGATCCGAGGGAACGTGGGCCGGGCGCATGGCCTCGAACTCGCGCCGCATGTCCGGCAGGATCTCTCCGAGCAGCTCCAGCTGTTCGAGCACGGTCTTCAGCGGCAGGCCGGCGTGGTCGACGAGGAACAGCTGGCGCTGGTAGTCCCCGACGAACTCGCGGAAGCCGACCGTTCGCTCCAGGACCTGCTGCGGGGAGCCGACGGTGAGCGGGGTCGTATCGGCGTACTCCTCCAGCGACGGTCCCCCGCCGTACACCGGGGCGTGATCGAAGTAGGGCCGGAACTCGCGGACCGCGTCCTGCGAGTTGCGACGCATGAAGAACTGGCCACCCAGCCCGACGATGGCCTGGTCAGCCGCCCCGTGGCCATGGTGCTCCCACCGCCGCCGATAGAGCCCGACCATGCGGCGCACGTGGTACCACGGCCAGAAGATGTTGTTGTGGAAGAAACCGTCGCCGTAGTAGGCGGCCTGCTCCGCGATCTCCGGCGAGCGGATGGACCCATGCCACACGAACGGCGGGATGCCGTCCAGCGGGCGCGGGGTCGACGTGAAGCCGGTGAGCGGCGAGCGGAACTCCCCCTTCCAGTCGACGACGTCCTCGCGCCACAGCCGATGGAGGAGCGCGTAGTTCTCGACCGCCAGCGGGATACCGTTGCGGATGTCCTGGCCGAACCACGGATACACCGGGCCGGTGTTGCCGCGCCCGAGCATGAGGTCGACGCGGCCGCCGGCGAGATGCTGGAGCATGGCGTAGTCCTCCGCGATCTTCACCGGGTCGTTGGTGGTGATGAGCGTGGTGGCGGTCGAGAGAATGATCCGCTCCGTCTGCGCAGCGATGTACGCCAGGGTGGTCGTCGGCGACGACGAGAAGAACGGCGGGTTGTGGTGCTCGCCGAGGGCGAAGACGTCGAGCCCGACCTCCTCCGCCTTGCGCGCGATGGTCACGACGGCCTGGATGCGCTCGTGCTCGGTCGGCGCGCGACCCGTCGTCGGATCGCTCGTGATGTCGCTGACGCTGAAGACGCCGAACTGCATGGAGTGCTCCTGTGGGGCCGGCCGTCGCCCTTCAACGGCAATTGACGTCCCAAGCCTACCGCAATGTAGTTGCGCGTGCAACTACCGGATCAGCGGGTCGGACCCGCGTGGCATCGGGCTTGCTTCAGGCGCCGCCCATGGGACGCATTCTGCTCGGTGTCGTCATCGGCATCATCCTGGTGATCTGGCTGCTGGCATCCTGCGTGGGCGCCATCTTCTAGACCCGCCGCGCCGGCACCTGCTCGACGCCGGAGCGCCGGACGGCCGGCTCTGCGTGGGCCGATCGGCCCTTCTCCACCTGCGCGCCGCCCGCGAACGTGGCGGCATGCGCGAGTTCCTCGATGGCAACGCGGCCGTCGTCCGCGGGGCCCTGGCGGCCGGCTGCACGTTCTTCGCCGGCTACCCGATCACCCCGGCGTCCGGCATCCTGATGGCGATGATGCGCGAGCTCCCGGCTCGCGGGGGCGTGGCGATCCAGGGCGAGGACGAGATCGCGTCGATCGGCATGTGCATCGGTGCGGCCATGACCGGGGCGCGGGCCATGACCGCCACCAGCGGCCCCGGCATCAGCCTGTACAGCGAGAACATCGGCCTGGCGATCATGGGCGAGGTGCCACTGGTGATCGTCGACGTCCAGCGGCTCGGCCCGGCCACCGGGGGCGCGACCACGGTCGGCCAGGGCGACGTCCAGTTCGTGCGCTGGGGAACGTCGGGCGGCTACCCGATCATCGCCCTCGCGCCGTCATCGGTCCTCGAGTGCTACACCGTCACGGCCCGGGCCTTCGAGCTGGCCGAGCGCTTTCGCTCGCCCGTCTTCGTCCTGACCGACAAGGAGCTGGCCATGACCCTGACGACGGTGGAGGCCGCTGCCTTGGAGCCGATCGAGGTGCCTCCCCGCCACCTGGCCGCCACGGGGGCGCCCTACCGGTTCGAGCCAGCGTCCGAGGTCGCTCCGATGCACGCGTACGGCGCGGGCGATCCGGTGCGCTTCACCGGCTCCACGCATGACGTTGCGGCGCGGATCACGAAGGACCCCGCGGCGATCGATGCGCTGAACCGGCACCTCGAGGCGAAGATCGCCGATCACCTCGACGAGCTGGTGATCGCGGACGCGGATCTCCAGCCCGGAGCGGGCACGCTGGTAGTGTCGTACGGCGTGACGGCCGGCGCGGCCCGTGAGGCGGTGGCCCGGGCACGTGCGGCGGGCCGGGCCGCGTCGGGCCTGGTGGTGCAGAGTCTGTGGCCGGTTCCCGAAGCGGCGCTGCGGGAGGCGATGGCCGGCGTCGATCGGGTCGTGGTCCCGGAGCTCAACCTGGGCCAGTACCGACTCGAGATCGAGCGGCTGGCTGGCCCTCGCCAGGTCGTCGGCGTCAACCGGGTCGATGGCGAGCTCATCGGTGTCGAACGGATCATGGAGGCGATGCGGTGAGCTCGCCAGCGCCGGGCGCGCCCGAGACGCTCCGCAACGCCATCCCCTACCCGTTCTGTCCGGGCTGCGGGCACGGCTCGGTGCTGGATCGGCTCAACGAGGCGCTCGTGCGTCTCGGACGGGCGCCCGAGCGGACCGTGATCGTCAGCGACATCGGCTGCTCGGGGCTGTCGGACCAGTACTTCACCACCAGCGCCTTCCACGGGCTCCACGGCCGGAGCGTCACCTACGCGACCGGCGTCAAGCTGGCCGATCCGTCCCTGGAGGTGATCGTCGTCATGGGCGACGGCGGCACGGGAATCGGCGGGACCCACCTGCTGAACGCCGCGCGCCGCAACGTCGGGATCACCGTGGTGGTGATGAACAACCTGAACTTCGGGATGACCGGCGGCCAGCACTCGACCACGACCCCGGAGGGCGCGGTCACGGCGACGACGCCGGGCGGCAACCTGGAGCATCCGCTCGACATCTGCGCCACGGTCGGCGTGAACGGAGCGGCGTACGCGTACCGCGGCACGCAGTTCGACCCCGAGCTGGCCGAGCGGCTGGTGGAGGCGATCGAGACGCCGGGGTTCGCGCTCCTCGACGTGTGGGAGCTGTGCACCGCGCACTACGTCAAGGCGAACCGCCTGAGCCGGCGCGGGATGGAGGAGCTCATGGAGGAGCTGAACCTCCGTCCCGGCGTCCTGTTCCGGCGCGACGTCGCCGAGTACGCGACGGCCTACCGGCGCGCGCACGGCACCGACGCTCCCCCGCCGCCGCCGGCGGCGATCCCGGTCGAGTTCGCCGCGAGGCTGGATCGGCCGCGGGCGATCGTGGTTGCCGGGTCCGCCGGCGGACGGGTCCGCAGCGCGGCGCGGCTGGTGGGCGAGGCGGCCATCCGGTCCGGCCTCTGGGCCGTCCAGCGCGACGACTACCCGGTCACCGTCCAGACCGGATACTCGCTGGCTGAGCTCGTCCTGTCACCGTCCCCCCAAGCGCTGCTGCCCGTTCCCGCGCCCGATGTCCTCGTCGTCCTCAGCACGGACGGCCTCCGTCGCGCCGGACCGATGCTCGCCTCCATGACGGCCGAGGGCACGGTGGTGACGGTCCCGGGCCTCGCCGAGCTGGCGACGGATGCGCGGGTCGTCGTCCTCGACCCCGGACGCGTGGCGAAGGGTGAGCTGGCGCTCACCCTCCTGGCCGCCACGGTCGCCCGCCTCGACCTGCTGCCGATCGACGCGTTGCGCGCGGCGGCCGCCGCCGGCCCGTTCTCCGGGGCCAACCTGGCCGCGGTCGCCGCCGGCGCCGTCATCGGTGCCGTCGGCACCTGACCGGATCGGTCGCGGACCCCAGCCGACGACCGCCTCGTTTCTCAGGACTTCGGCGGCATCACCGCCACGGACGTGGCCGCGGTCATGGCCGCCATGCGCTCGGCGTGCGTCCTCACGCCGTCGGGCCCAGCGATCACATAGGCGACCATCGCGAAGACGCCGAGGTTCCAGATCCCCAGCAGCAGCAGGATGATGAACCAGGTCTTGTCGTCGAGCTGGGCGGTGTTGAGCAGCGCACCGATCCAGGCCACCAGGCCGCCCATGAGGGCGGCGACCATGGCCAGACCGCTGACGATGGCGAGCGCCAGCATGGACCACGCGAAGGCGGTGGCACGTACGCCCACCACGTCGGGGCCGTCCATCACGAACACGTCGTTCACGTAGGCCAGCCAGACGGCTGCGATCACCAGGATGGCTGCCGCGACGAATGCGATGACGCTGCCGATGAAGATGCGGTTGATCGTTGGCTTGGACACGAGAAGCCCCCAGAGCGGTGTTGTCTCCTTCAGGCTGCGCCCGCCGCGCGACGGGCACCGGTGCCAGTCGGCACGTCCGGTGCCGTAGGAATGGCCCGTTCGGCGCCCTCCAG
>DATAKU010000088.1:0-3017 GCA_036261425.1 Candidatus Limnocylindria bacterium
TTCTTCGAGGAGGACCGGCTGCCGACCGTGCGCCGCATGATCCTCAACGCGCACCTCGCGACCGCTTCCAAGGCGAAGGACCGCTCGGAATGGACCGATGAGGAGCGCGCCGCCGTCGAGACCTTCGACGCCGCGCTCGCCGAGCTCGAGAAGCTCCAGACCGATGACTTCGCCGGGCTCTTCCGGGCCATGGACGGCCTGCCGGTCGTCATCCGGCTCATCGATCCGCCGCTGCACGAGTTCCTCCCCAGCTACGAGGAGCTCGTGGCCGACACGACCCGGCTGCAGACGCTCCTCGAGGTCGGCGGCGGCGACGGGATCGTGGACGCGGTGGGGGATCGGCTCACGCCCGCCATCGAGAAGGGCCTGACCCGCATCTTCGGCGAGAAGGACGCGGGCCGCGCGATGAAGCTCATCCAGCGCGAGGGCAAGGCGTCGACCGGGGCCGCGCAGGCGGGGGATCGGTCCAGCCTGGAGGCCGAGCTGGCCGAGAAGACCGTCCTGCTCCACGCCGTCGAGGCGATGCGGGAGCAGAACCCGATGCTCGGGCTGCGTGGCGTTCGACTGGGGCTCATGGTCCCCGACATCGTGAAGATGCAGACCCGAGCCATCCTGGCCGGCGCCGCCCGCGTGGCGGCCGAGGGCCTGACGCCGCTCCCCGAGATCATGATCCCGCTGGTCGGGCACGTGAACGAGCTCAAGGAGACCCGCGCCATCCTCGAGGCCGAGGTGGCGGAGATCGTCGAGCGCAGCGGCCAGCAGGTGGACTACAAGTTCGGAACGATGATCGAGGTGCCGCGCGGGGCGCTGACGGCCGACGAGATCGCCGAGCACGCCGAGTTCTTCAGCTTCGGCACGAACGACCTGACCCAGATGGGCTTCGGGTTCTCGCGTGACGACGCCGAGGGCAAGTTCCTGCTTCAGTACGTCGACCGCAAGATCCTGGCGGAGAACCCGTTCCAGGTGCTCGATGCCGACGGCATCGGTCAGCTGGTGAAGATCGGCGTCGATAAGGGACGGGCGACGCGCAAGGACCTGAAGATCGGCATCTGCGGCGAGCACGGAGGTGACCCGCAGTCGATCGCGTTCTGCCACCAGGTGGGTCTCAACTACGTGAGCTGCTCACCGTTCCGCGTGCCGGTCGCCCGGCTGGCGGCGGCCCAGGCGGCGATCACGAAGACGGAGACGCGCGACAAGTAAGGAGACCGGGTCTCGCGGCGTCGGTGGAGGCGTGCCGGCGCTGAGTTGAAATCTGCCTCGCTGGCGGCACGTTATCCGGCCCCGTGTGCCGGTTGGCGGGCCGATCCGAGCGTGACTCGGGCAGGCAACGCCGCCACCGCCGGCTAACGCGTCGGTATTCAGGCAGATTTCGAGTCGCGGGTTCGTAACTCGCCAGAAGACCGCCGCACGGCGCAGGTTTTGAGTCGGGCTCGCCATGGCTCTCTGGATGACGGGCGCGAGCGGCCGCCGTGACGGTCGAGCCCGGTCCGGGACCGGTGTCCCGGTCCCGAGTGCCGAATGGCCCTTGGCCTCACCGTGCCGGGGGTGGAGCGTCGCGGTCATGATGGTGCGCAGCCGGGGTCCAGCCCGCTGGACTGGCATGGCGATCGCCGTGACCCTCCTTCTGGGGAGCCAGACGCTCGTGCCGCCAGGCCCGGGGGTCGCGTACGCGAATGCGCCGCCGAAGGTCGCCATCGTGGTGGGGCCGGCCGGCTCGGACATCACGCCCCTCTACCTGCACCTGGCGGAGCTGGCCGCTGTCGAAGCCGAGGAGCGGGGTGCCACGGTGGCTCGCGCCTACTCCCCGGACGCGACTCCCGAGCGCGTGCTCGAGGCCACCACTGCTGCCAACATCATCATCTACTTCGGCCACGGAACCGGGTTCCCCAACCCGTACAGCGAGACGTTGAACCCGGAGACGGTGAACGGCTGGGGCCTCCAGGGTCCCGCCTCGCTTGGCACCCACGACGACTCACTCGCCGCCGGGACGCTGCGCTACTACGGAGAGGCATGGCTCGAGGCCAACCTCCGGCCCGCGCCGGGCTTCGTGATGATCTACTCCAACGCGTGCTACGCGCCCGGTGCGTCGGAGGGCGGTCAGCCGCGGCCCACCGAAGAGGAGGCGCTGGCGCACGTCGCGAACTACTCGCGACCGATGCTGGACCTCGGCGCGTCCGCGTACTTCGCCACCGACTTCTACGCCGGCGCCGCGGGCCTGGTCGCGCGCCTGCTGGATGATCCCGCAGCACCGTACGGCCGGGTGTTCCGCGACGACCCGCTATTCGACGAGGCCGGGCTGGCGACCTTCCCACACCCGCAGGCGGCAGGCGCCGAGGTCTGGCTGCATCGGTCCATCTACCTCGACGGGGCGGAGGATTACTGGTACGCCTTTGCGGGCGACCCTGCGCGCCAGCTCGACGCCATCACCGGAGCCGCCTCGCCTGCCGCTGCGGCCCCGCCCCCCGCGGCCGCCCCGGTCGGTCTGCTGGCGACCGGTCGGGCCAGCAGCTACCCATCGCAGCCAGGCTACGGCGAGCGCCCCACCGCGGCCCTGCCCGAGGCGCTCGGTGGCCGGGCGC
Source organism: Candidatus Limnocylindria bacterium (assembly GCA_036261425.1). GTDB lineage: Bacteria > Chloroflexota > Limnocylindria > QHBO01 > QHBO01 > JACDBZ01. The sequence continues at coordinate 2,580 of DATAKU010000088.1, forward strand.
TGACCGAGACCGGGTGGGTGGCGGTCTGTGGCGATCGCTGCGTCATCGTGCCGGTGGTGGACTCGTGCCCCTGCTATTGGGGAACCGACGATGCGCGGGTCATCAACCTGTCGCACGCAGCGTGGGCCGCCGTCACCGACGATCCGCTCGCGGAGGGCCTCGTGGACGTGCGCGTCTACCGCGACGGGCTCATTCCGGCGGGCGAGGCGCCGCGGCGTCTCTACCCGGACATGCCGCCGATCCCACCCGCGGCGCCGTAGCTCGGGCACCTGAGAACGGCGGGGACAACCGTCCCGGGCCAATCGGCCCCCACACCGGGTCTTTCGGCTCTGAGCCATAGGACCCAGCCGGCGCACCGTCCCCTTATCTTCGCCCCGCCCGAGCCCGGGAGGATCCCTGGCGACGAGGCGAACCGAGCAGAGGGGGGTGGCAGATGCC
>DATAKU010000094.1:0-19735 GCA_036261425.1 Candidatus Limnocylindria bacterium
GGCAGTTCTCCTCGAGGCGTTGCACCTGCCGCGCGGCGATCTCGTCGAGCATCGGGAGGGACCGATCCGTGGTCGGGATCGAATGATCGACCGTCGCCACGGTCTGGTCCGGGCGCCGGACCACCAGGCCGCGCTCGCGCAGGCCGTCGAAGGCCTGGGGGCTCGTGACCTCGTGCACGAGGTGCAGGTCGATCCCGAGCACGTCCGGGGCACCGTCGGTCCCGGCCACGACGACGTGGTCGTCCCAGATCTTTTCGACGATGGTGCGAGGGCGCGGGCGCGGGGATTCGGCGGTCGTGGTGCTCATCGGTGCCTGCGACCCTAGCCGACGCGTCAAGGGCCTCCCACGCATCGGGTACCCTGCACCGGTGAGCACGCCCGAGCCGCAGGTCACCCGTTCCGATCCCGAGTGGCGTGACATCCTCCTCGGCGTCCACCCGCAGCTCGCGCGATATCGTCGGTTCTTCCGCCATCTGCCATCGGACCCCCGCTGCAAGATGTGTCTGTCGCCGCAGGGCGGCATCGGCGGACCGATCGTCAGGCTGCTCGGTTACGGGCGCTACCCGGCCAATCCGCAACTGTGCAATTCGTGCTTCCGACAGTGGGAGCGCCATCCGGGTGGAGCGGAGATCGAGATCACCGCCTTCTTCGCCGATGTGCGCGGCTCGACCGGACTGGCGGAGACGATGGCGCCGACCGAGTACTCGAACGCGGTCAACGAGTACGTGCGGCTCACCAGCCACGCGGTTCGTGAGCCGGGCGGACTGGTCGACAAGCTCCTGGGCGACGGCGTCATGGCCCTGTTCATTCCCGGCTTCACGCTCGACGGGAAGCACGCGGCCCATGCCATCGAGGCTGCCCGACAGGTGCTTCGGGAAGTCACGCTGCCGGTCGGCATCGGTGTCCACACCGGCCCGGCATGGGTCGGGTTCGTCGGCGGCGTGGACGACGTGCTCGACTTCACGGCGCTCGGCGACGCGGTGAACGTGGCCAGCCGGCTCGGCACCGAGGCCGCGGCCGGCGAGCTTCTGTTCAGCGCGGCGGCGGCGCGGGCCGCCGGTCTGGCCACCGACACCCTGGAGCCCAGGCGCCTGGAGCTGCGCGGCCGGACCGAGCCGCTCGACGCCTGGTCGGAACGGGTCGGAACGGCGTCCACCACCGCGGCCTGACCGCGACCGTCAGTCGGCTCGACGCTCCTGCCGGGCGGGCACCGCCAGGGCGGCCAGGAACGGCAGCAGCGCCACCGTGGCGAAGGCGAGCCCATAACCGGTTGGCCCGCCGCCGGCGAGACCGATGAGCACGGCGAGTGGCGGCGTCGCCGCGCCGGCGACGAGGTTCTGGAACGTGTTCTGGACGCCGAGCGCCCGGCCCGCCCAGGCCGATCCGGCCCGCTCGGCGACCGCGGTGAAGGCCAACCCGTTCGGTGAAACGGTGACGACCACAGCCACCGCCAGCGCCGCCACGGTCGGACCGATGCCCGCGACCGCCGACAGCGCCAGGGCCACCATGCTCAGGCCGATGACCGCCGCCACGATCCGCATCGGTCCCAGTCGCGACCGCACCCGGTCGGACCAGTGGCCCGCCAGGAGGCGGCCGCCGGCACCCAGGAGCGCCGTGACCGCCAGGAGCACGCCGGCATCGGTGATCGACCAGCCGAGGGCTGTGACGAGGAAGTCGAACGCGAAGACGGCCACCGTCACCTGGGGCACGACCAGCAGCGTCGACGCGAGGTGGATCCGCCACAGGTACGGCTCCCGGTACGGGGAGACTGGCGCCGGATCTCCAGCCCGACGCGCCGGGCGGGGCGGATCACGGACGAGCAGCAGGATCAGCGTTGCCGAGGCCAGGCAGGCGACTCCCAGGAAGGACAGTGACGCCCCCACGCCGGTCGCGGCCACGGGAGGAAGCACCACGGCGGCCACGCCGATCCCCAGCGGCTGGCCCATCTGCCGGATCCCCATCGCCAGCCCGCGCTGGCGGGCGGCGAACCATCCGAGGATGAGCCGGCCGGAGGCGGCGTGGATCGCCGAGCTCGTGGCGCCGACCCCGAACAGGAGCACCAGTCGGGCCAAGGTGCCGTCCACGGCGGCCGCGGCCAGCAAGCACGCCCCGGCCCCCGCGAGGCCGGCGACCAGCACGAGCCGCTCACCCCACCGATCGGCCGCCGCGCCCCAGGCGATCAGCGTCAGCACGATCCCCACGATCGGCGCGCTCACGAACAGCGTCGCCTCCTCGAGCGATCGGCCCTCCGCCCGAAACGCCGGGATGAGGTACGCCAGGCCGTACTGGGCGGCGCAGCCGGCGATCAGCCCGACCAGGCCGACGCCCAGCACGAGCCAGCGCCGCGGATCCTGCTCCTGCATCCTTCCGATTGTGCGGCCGCCGCAGCCGCCGCATCGGCCTGGGTGGACAGACCTCCTAGACTCGCGCGCATGACCGAGCCCGCGGACCCCGCCACCGCCGCCTACGACCCCCGCCAGCACTCCCGCGTCCTCCTCGACGGGCCCGACCGGGCCGCCGCGCGGGCGATGCTCAAGGCCATCGGCTTCACCGATGAGGACCTGTCGAGGCCGATCATCGGCGTCGGCACCACCTGGATCGAGACGATGCCGTGCAACTACAACCAGCGCGATCTGGCGGAGCGGGTGAAGGCCGGGGTACGGGCGGCCGGCGGCACGCCCATGGAGTTCAACACCATCGCCGTCTCCGACGGCGTCTCGATGGGCACCGAGGGCATGAAGGCGTCCCTGGTGTCGCGCGAGGTGATCGCCGACTCCATCGAGCTCGTGGCGCGCGGCCACCTGTTCGACGGCCTCGTCTGCCTGGTCGGCTGTGACAAGACGATCCCCGCCGCCGCCATGGCGCTCGCCCGCCTCGACCTGCCGGGCCTGGTCCTCTACAACGGGACCATCAATCCCGGCGTCCTGCGCGGCCGCCGCGATGCGACGGTCGTCACCGTGTTCGAGGCCATCGGTGCCTACCGGGCCGGCAGGATCAGCCTCGAGGAGCTGCGCGAGATCGAGGATGCTTCGTGCCCCGGGCCGGGTGCCTGTGGCGGTCAGTTCACGGCCAACACGATGAGCACGGCGCTCGAGTTCCTCGGCATCAGCCCCGGCGGCCTGAACGGCATCCCCGCCACCGACCCGGCGAAGCTCCACGCGGCGTATCGGTCAGGCGAGCTGGTCATGGAGCTGGTGAACGGCGGCATCCGGCCGTCGTCGATCATGACCCGCGCGGCGATCGACAACGCCATCGCCTCGGTGGCGGCCACGGGCGGGTCCACGAACGCGGTGCTTCATCTGCTGGCCATCGCCCACGAGCTGGGCATCCCGCTGGCGCTCGAGGACTTCGGCCGGATCGCCGAGCGCACCCCGATCGTCGCCTCGCTCATGCCCGGCGGGCGCTTCACCGCCCTCGACATCCACGAGGCCGGTGGCGTGGGGCTCGTCGCCCGCGAGCTGCTGAAGCGGGACCTGGTGGATGGCGCCACGCGCAATGTCGACGGGCGCACGCTGGACGAGGTCGCCGAGGCGGCGGTCGAGACCATCGGCCAGGAGGTCGTCGTGTCGATCGACCACCCGATCAAGCCCACGGGCGGCCTGGCCATCCTGCGCGGCTCGCTGGCACCGGACGGCTGCGTGATCAAGCTTGCCGGCCACGAGATGCGATCCTTCCGCGGTCCGGCGCGCGTCTTCGACAGCGAGAACGCCTGCTTCGACGCCGTGCGCGCGCAACGCATCGGTCCCGGCGACGTCGTCGTCATTCGCTACGAGGGCCCGGTCGGCGGTCCGGGCATGCAGGAGATGCTGTCGGTCACCGCGGCCCTGGTCGGCGAGGGCCTGGGCGGCGACGTGGCGCTGCTCACCGACGGGCGGTTCAGCGGCGGCACCCATGGGCTGATGATCGGGCACGTGGCGCCCGAGGCGGCCCTGGGCGGGCCCATCGCGCTCGTCACCGACGGGGATGAGGTGGTCATCGACGTCGACGCGCGGCGGCTGGATCTGCTGGTCGACGAGGCGGAGCTGGCGCGGCGGCGGGCCGCGTGGTCGCCGCCAGAACCGCGCTACACCGGGGGCGTGCTGGCGAAATACGCGGCCCTCGTGTCATCGGCCTCGGAGGGTGCGGTGACGACCGGCACTCGGATGCAGGCCAACCTGCGGGATCGGCTCTCCACCTGAGGGCGAACCCCTCCGCCGATCCGTACGCGCCCGTCAGCGGATATTCGTTTATGAGATTAGCGCTGAACGACGCAACCGCGCCGAGTTGGAGGGCGGCTCACCGCGAACCCCCACTGGACCGGCCGGTCAGGCCCGGGAACACCACGGTTTCCGGGCGGGGTTGACAGCCCTGTTAGCGTTCCCGCCATGTCAGAGGAGCGCGGCACGACCAGCGCCACCACCCCACCGACCGAGCACGCCGCATCGACCGGCCTGCTCGGCGTGCTCCTCGTAATCGCGATTCTTCGGCTCGTCATCCTCCTTGGATGGCGGGATGGAGGACGCGCCTAGGACCAGCCGACAGGCACCCGACGCAGCGAACCCGAATCCCGCCAGCCGCAAGGCAGGCGGGATCGTTGTTTGTCCCATGAAGGAACGAAGACCGATGACAGCCCTCCGACTCCCCGACGACCAGCCGACGCCGCCGCAGGCGACCCGCACCGTTGCCCCGCGCATCGGTGCCCGAGCCGTATGCGAGGCCCTGGTCCGCGAGGGCGCCACCACGATCTTCGGCTACCCCGGCGGCACCGTCCTGCCCATCTACGACGTCCTGCGCGAGTTCCCGCTGCGCCACATCCTCGTCCGCCACGAGCAGGGCGGGGCGCACGCCGCCGACGGCTTCAGCCGCGCCACCGGTGGCGTGGGCGTGGCCATGGCGACGAGCGGCCCCGGCGCGATCAACCTCGTCACCGGGCTCGCGACGGCCATGATGGACAGCGTCCCGATGGTCGCCATCACCGGCAACGTGCCGCGCGCCCTGCTCGGCAAGGACGCCTTCCAGGAGACCGATATCGTCGGCATCGCGCTGCCGGTCACGAAGTACGCGACCGTGGTCATGGACCCCGACGAGGTCCCGCTGGCCATGGCCGAGGCCTTCGAGATCGCGCGCTCCGGGCGGCCGGGGCCGGTCCTGCTCGACTTCCCGAAGGACGTGCTGCAGGAGGACACGAGCGCCCCGTACCCCGAGCCGTACGAGCTGCGCCTCCCCGGCCTGCTCCGCCCGGTGCGCGGCGACGTCCCCGAGGCCGATGAGCTCGCCGAGATGATCGCGGCCAGCGAGCGGCCGCTCATCCTGTCGGGCCACGGCGTCCAGATCGCGAACGCCACCGACCTCCTCCTGCAGGTGGCCGAGCGGGCCGAGATCCCGGTCGCGCACACGCTGCTGGGCGTGGGGAACATCGACGAGACGCATCGGTTGAGCGCCGGCTACGCGGGCATGCACGGCTGGATGCACGCGAACAAGGCGATCCAGCAGTGCGACCTGCTCATCGGCATCGGCTGCCGCTACGACGACCGGATCACCGGCAAGACGAGCACGTTCGCGCCGAACGCGCGGATCGTCCACGTCGACGTGGACCGCAGCGAGATCGGCAAGAACGTCCGCACCGATCTGGGCATCGTCGCCGATGCGGGCGACCTGCTCGCGGCGCTCCTCCGCCGCCTGCCGGAGAGCGCGGCGCGGTCGGAGTGGATGGCGCAGCTGGCCGCGTGGCGCGAGGTGAGCGAGCGCCGTTCGTGGCACGGATCGGGCGCGTGGCGCGAGGGGCGCCTCTCCGCCGATTACGTCGTCGAGCGCATCGGGGAGGCCACGAGCCACGAGGCCACGCTGGTGAGCGACGTCGGCCAGAACCAGATGTGGGCGGCGCGCTACTTCGGCTTCCGGCACCCGTATCGCCATCTGAGCAGCGGCGGCCTCGGCACCATGGGCTACGCGGTGCCGGCGGCCATGGGCGCCGCGCTCGGCGCGCCTGAGCGCGAGACGTGGGCGATCGTCGGCGACGGGGGCTTCCAGATGACGATGCAGGAGCTCGCCACCCTGGTCCAGGACCAGATCCCGGTGCGGATCGCGGTCCTCAACAACCATCGGCTCGGGATGATCCGCCAGTGGCAGGAGATCATCTACGACTCCAACTACCACTCCTCCGAGCTCCTCGGCCCGGACCTCGTGCGGCTGTGCGAGGCCTACGGCATCCCCGCCTTCCGCGCCACGAAGCCCGACGAGGTCGACGGCGTCATCGCCTCGGCGCGCGCGGCGCCGGGACCGGCGCTCATCGACTTCCACCTCGACGAGGCCCAGAACGTCTACCCGATGATGCTGCCCGGCAAGGGCCTCTCCGACATGGTCGAGGGGGCTGCCGAATGACCGGCGCGGCGGCCAGCGCGGCGCGCGCGGCGACCCTGCCGGCCGGCGAGCCGGATGCCGCGCAGCGGCGGCACGTGGTGAGCGCGCTCGTCGTCGACCGGCCCGGAACGCTGAACCGCGTATCGGGCCTGCTGCGGGCGCGGAGTTTCAACATCGAGTCCCTGACGGTCGGCACCACCGACCAGCCGGGCCGCTCGCGGATGACCATCGCGCTCCGCGGCGACGACGGCCATCTGCGCCAGGTGCTCGCCCAGCTCGAGCGCGTCATCGACGTGCTGGAGGTGACCGACCTCACCGGCGTACCGCACGTCGAGCTCGAGCTGGCGCTCATGGAGCTCGACGCCGCGGTCACTCCCGAGCAGCGGATCGCCCTTGAGGCCGTCCTGGCCGATGCGGGCGGCAGCCTCCTCTCCACCGATGGCGCGGTGTGGTGGGCACGCCTCACCGCGCCGCCCGCCCACATCGATCGCGCGCTCGACGCACTGCGCGGCCACGGCCTGCGACGGCTCGTCCGAGCGGGCGCCGTCGCCATCCCCACCTCCCCGAGCACGAACCAGAACGGAGCGACCCGGCCATGACGAAGCTCATCTACGACGCCGACATCGACGCATCGGCCCTCGACGGCCAGACCGTGGCGGTCATTGGCTACGGCAGCCAGGGCGAGGCCCACGCGCGGAACCTGGCGGACTCCGGGCTCGACGTGGTGGTCGGGCTCCGGCCCGGATCGGCGTCGGCGGACCGCGCCCGCGCCGCCGGCCTCCGTGTCACCGATGCCGCCTCCGCCACCGCGGGGGCGCAGGTGGTGATGATGCTCGTGCCCGACACGGCGGCGCCATCGGTCTACCGGCAGGAGGTGGAGGTGAACCTCCGGCCCGGGTCGCTGCTCATGTTCGCCCACGGCTTCAACGTCCACTTCGGTGAGATCGACCCGCCGGGCGGGATCGACGTCGGGATGGTCGCCCCGAAGGGCCCGGGCCACATCGTCCGACGCCTGTACGAGGCGGGCGGCGGTGTCCCCGCGCTCTTCGCCGTCCACCGTGACGCGACCGGGACGGCCCGAGCGCGGACGCTGGCGTACGCGCGCGGCATCGGTGCCGGCAGGGCGGGGATCCTGGAGACGACGTTCGCGGAGGAGACGGAGACCGACCTGTTCGGGGAGCAGGCGGTGCTCTGCGGCGGGGTGACCTCACTGGTCCAGGCGGGATTCGAGACGCTGGTCGAGGCCGGCTACCAGCCGGAGCTCGCCTACTTCGAGACGATGCACGAGCTCAAGCTCATCGTGGACCTCATGTACCAGGGCGGCCTGTCGTACATGCGCTACTCGATCAGTGACACCGCCGAGTACGGCGACTACGTCAGCGGGCCGCGGATCGTCGACGAGCGCACCCGCGCCGAGATGCGCCGCATCCTGGCCGAGATCCAGGACGGCAGCTTCGCGCGCCGGTGGATCGAGGAGGGACGGCGTGGCGGTCCGGAGTTCCGCCGGCTGCGCGCGGAGAACGCGACCGCGCGGATCGAGGAGGTCGGCGCCGAGCTGCGGGGCCACATGGACTTCATCGACCCGAGGTCGGCGCCGGACGGCTGGGCCGCGGCCGGGGCCGGCGAGACGGCCGAGGCCGCCGCCGAGGGGGTGGCCTGATGCGCCGCATCCGCGTCTTCGACACGACCCTGCGCGACGGAGAGCAGACGCCGGGCGCCGCGCTCACCGCCGACGAGAAGGTGACGGTCGCGAAGCAGCTGGCGCGGCTGCGGGTCGACGTCATCGAGGCCGGATTCCCGGCCGCCTCGCCCGGGGAGGCAGAGGCGGTGCGCCGGATCAGCACCGACGTCGGCGGCGGCGCGGATGCGCCAGCCATCGCCGCGCTCGCCCGCTGCGTGCCGTCGGACGTGATGGTGGCCGCCGCCGCGCTGGCCCCGGCCCGCCGCAAGCAGCTCCACGTCTTCATCGCCACCTCCGACATCCACATCACCCACAAGCTGCGCACCACGCGCGAGGACGTTCTGGAACGCATCCGGAGCTGCGTGGCGCAGGCCCGCGAGATGGTCGGGCCCGGCCAGGAAGTCGAGTTCAGCGCGGAGGATGCCTCGCGCTCGGACCTCGACTTCCTGCTGGCCGCGTACGAGGCGGCCATCGAGGCGGGCGCATCGGTCATCAACGTGCCCGACACCGTCGGTTACACCGAGCCGCGCGAGTACGCCGCCGTCGTCCGCCGGGTCGTGAAGCTGGCCGGTCGCCGCGCGATCGTGAGCACGCACTGCCACAACGACCTGGGCCTCGCCACCGCCAACACGCTCGCCGCCATCCAGGCGGGAGCGCGGCAGGTGGAGGTGACCGTCAACGGACTCGGGGAGCGCGCCGGCAACGCGTCGCTGGAGGAGGTGGTCATGGCGCTCCGCACCCGGCCGGCGCAGTTCCGCGGAGCCGCCACCCGGGTCGCCACAGAGCAGCTGACCGCCACCAGCCGGCTGGTGAGCTACCTCACCGGTATCGCCGTGCAGCCGAACAAGAGCGTCGTCGGCGCGAACGCCTTCGCCCACGAGTCGGGCATCCACCAGGACGGGTTCCTCAAGAACCCGCTGACCTACGAGATCATGACGCCCGAATCGGTGGGGCTGACCGGATCCACGCTGACGCTCGGCAAGCTCTCCGGCCGCGCCGGGTTCGACGAGCGGCTGCGCCGCCTGGGAGTCCACGTCGAGCCCGATGAGCTCGACACCCTCTACGCCGAGGCGATCCGCCTGGCGGACCGGAAGAAGCAGGTGACCGATGCGGACCTGCTCGCCCTGGCCGAGCAGCACGCCGATCCGGTCCCGAACCTCGTGGAGCTCGAGCACTGGGCCACCGCCAGCCGGCAGGGCGAGTCGAGCAGCGGCAACGTGTCGCTCTTCCACGACGGCCGCACGTTCCGCGCGTTCGCCGGCGGCAATGGGCCGGTCGACGCGCTGCTCTCGGCGGTGGACAACGCCCTCGAGCAAATCATCGGCGGGCGGCCGCGGCTGGTGGACTACGGACTGCGCAGCATCGGCTCCGGCGAGGACGCTCAGGGCGAGGCGACGGTCAAGATCGCCGCTCCGGCCGCCGGTGACGACGTGCCGCAGATCTTCACCGGCCACGGGCTGTCGACCAACGTCGTGGAGGCCAGCCTGCGCGCCTACCTGGCGGCGGTGAACAAGCTCATGGCGGCGCGCTCGTCTGGCGTGGCCGCCTCCCCCACCATCCCGCCGGTGGCGGCGACGGGGAGCGGCGCGTGAGGCAGCACCGGGTCGTCCTGCTCGGCGGCGACGGCATCGGTCCGGAGGTCTGCGCGGCCGCCCGGACCGTGGCGGACGCCGCGGGCGAGCGGTTCGGCTTCGCCGTGGCGTGGGAGGAGCACGCGGTCGGCGGGTCGGCGCTCGACGCGACCGGCGAGCCGATGCCACCCTCCACGCTGGACGCGGCACGCGAGGCCGACGCGGTCTTGCTCGGTGCGGTCGGCGGGCCACGCTGGGACGATCCGAACGCCGCACGACGCCCGGAGGATGCGCTGTTGGCCCTGCGCTCCGAGCTGGGGCTGTTCGCGAACCTGCGGCCGGTCCGCGCGCATCCCGTGCTCGCCTCGGCCTCGCCGCTGCGGCCCGAGGTGCGCACGGGCGCCGACCTGCTCATCGTGCGGGAGCTGACCGGCGGACTGTACTTCGGCCAGCCAAAGGGGCGGAGCACCGCGGACGGCGTCGAGTCCGCCGTCGACACGCTCCGTTACACGCGTCCCGAGATCGAGCGGATCGTGGAGCTCGCCTTCGAGCTGGCCGCCGGCCGTCGCGGTCACCTCACCAGCGTCGACAAGGCCAACGTGCTCGCCTCCAGCCGGCTGTGGCGGCAGGTCGTGGACGAGCTCGCACCACGCCACCCGGAGGTGCGGGTCGAGCACGCCCTCGTCGATTCCACCGCGTACCTGCTGATGACCTCTCCCACGCGCTACGACGTGATCGTCACGGAGAACCTGTTCGGCGACATCCTGTCCGACCAGGCGGCCGCCATCGCCGGGTCGCTGGGCCTCCTCGCCTCGGCCAGCCTGGGCGAGCGTCGCACGGAGCGCGGCCGCTTCGGCCTGTACGAGCCGGTCCACGGCAGCGCCCCGGACATCGCAGGGCGCGGCGTGGCGAACCCGCTGGCCGCCATCGGCTCGGCGGCGATGATGCTGCGCTGGTCGCTGGGCGAGACCGATGCCGCCGACGCGCTCGACGCGGCCGTCGACGGCGCCATCGAGGGCGGGCCGCGGACGCCGGATCTCGCCGGGGACGCGGGCACGGACGAGGTGACGGCGTTGGTCCTCGGTGGCATCGGTCAGGCGCTGGAGGTGCCCGCATGACGCCGCCGGTCCTCCTGTACGACACGACCCTGCGGGACGGTACGCAGCGCGAGGGCCTGGTCCTCAGCCTGGCCGACAAGCTGAAGATCGCCCGGCGGCTGGACGAGGCCGGCTTCCCGTACGTGGAGGGCGGCTGGCCCGGCTCGAACCCGAAGGACGAGGAGTTCTTCGCCGCGGCGCGCGGCATGACGTTCCGGCACGCCCGGCTCGCGGCCTTCGGGGCGACGCGCCATCGGTCGAACCGCGTGGACGAGGATCCGAACCTGCGCGCCCTGCTGGCGGCCGAGACCCCGGTCACCACGATCTTCGGCAAGAGCTGGCTCCTCCACGTCACCGACGTGCTCGGCGCGACGCCGGAGGAGAACCTGGCCATGATCGGCGAGTCGGTCATGTACCTGCGTGCGGCCGGGCGCGAGGTCGTCTACGACGCCGAGCACTTCTTCGACGGCTTCAAGGCCGATGCGGCCTACGCCCTCGCCACCCTGCGCGCGGCGATCGGCGCGGGTGCGACGACGGTGGTCCTGTGCGACACCAACGGCGGCTGCCTGACCGACGAGGTCGCGGCCATCACGCGGAACGTGCATGCCGAGGTGGGAGGGTCCGTCTCGGTCGGCATCCACGTTCACGATGACGCCGGCCTGGCGGTAGCGAACTCGCTCGCCGCCGTCGGGGCCGGCGCCAGTCACGTGCAGGGCACGATCAACGGTTACGGCGAGCGCTGCGGCAACGCGAACCTGGTGACGATCTGGGCGAACCTGGCCATGAAGCTGGGGCGTGCCACCGTCCCGGCGGGCGACGACCTGAGCCGGCTGCCGGAGCTCAGCCGGTTCGTGGCCGAGGTGGCGAACATCGCGCCCGACGCCCACGCGCCGTACGTCGGCACCAGCGCCTTCGCCCACAAGGGCGGCGTCCACGGCGCGGCCACCGTGCGCGTCGAGCAGGCGTACCAGCACGTCGACCCCGAGCGGGTCGGCGGCACGTCCCGCCTGGTGGTCAGCGAGCTGGGCGGCAAGGCGAATGCCGCGTGGCGCGTCCGGCAGCTGGGGCGGCTCGTGACCGAGGACCTCGACCCCGCGGAGCTGTCGCGCGTCGTGAAGCAGCTCGAGGCGGAGGGGGCCAGCTTCGAGGGCGCCGACGCCTCGTTCGAGCTCCTCGTCCGACGCCGCGCGTCCGGCTACGCCGCCCCGTTCAGGATCGTGGACTTCACGGTCCTCGTCGAGCGTCGCAACGGCGCGGAGCCGCGGGCCGAGGCGAGCGTCAAGGTCGAGGTCGACGGCGAGGTGCTTCACACCGCCGCCGACGGCAATGGGCCGGTGAACGCGCTCGACCTGGCGCTGCGCAAGGCGCTCGCCGCCTTCTACCCGGCGCTCGACGGCGTCCACCTGGTCGACTACAAGGTCCGGATCCTCGACGGCGAGGCGGCGACCGCGGCGCGCACGCGCGTCGTCATCGAGACCGCCCATCCGAGCGGAGCGTGGACAACGGCCGGTGCCGACACGAACATCATCGCCGCCTCGGTAGCGGCCCTCCACGACTCGCTGGAATACGCCATCTGGCGGCTCGACGCCCGGCTCGAGCGCCGCGACGAACGAGCCTCCTCGCATGCCTCCCAGCCCCGGCAGCTCGCCGGCGAAGCCTCTTGACCCACGAGCCATCCCAAGGAGCACCGAACCGATGACCATGACGAACCAGGAGCCGAACACCGCCGCGGCCGAGGGGCTGACCATCGAGCGCTGGTCGGCGACGAGCGGCAGCGACCGGCCGAGCCGCGCCAACCTCATCCTCGCCGGCGGCGGCCACCGATGGCGCGCCCACGCCGACGGCAACGGAGCCGTCGACGCGCTCATGCGCGCGGTCGATACCGCCCTCGAGCCGCTCCTTGGCGGCGGCGTGGAGCTCGCCACGTTCGACGTGCATGCCACCCGCGCCGGCCACGAGGCGAGCGCCTCGATTGCGGTGAGCGTCCGACCCCGCGACACGCCCGACGGGCCGCTCTACCCGGGTCGCGCGGTCCACGAGAACGTGCTCGAGGCGAGCCTGGCGGCCTACGTCGACGCGATCAACACCCTTCTGGCGGACCGCGGCGTCGACATCGGTGCATCCGTGCCCTCCGCGGGCGCCACCGACCGCCACGAGACCGATCCGGAGCATCGGACGGGCACGAAGGATCGGCTCATGTCCGCGTACAACAGCTGATCAGGGAGGCTCGGGGCCGTCCGGCATGTGTCACGCGCGTCGCGATCAGTGGCGGCCCGCACGGCTGCTCAGTCGGTTACGCCGGCAGTGTCTCCGGCAGGCCGAAGGCGGCAAACAGGTCGGGCGAGAAGGTCGTGATCTCGGCGATCAGGCCGTCCTCGATGCGCAGGACGTCCAGGTTCGACGCGCGGTACACCGAGTCGCCGGGCGCACGCAGGTAGTTCGCCGCGGCTGGCTGCCGATTGGCGAAGGTCGGAAGTAGCCGCCACTCGCCCATTGCCTCCGGGCCGGTCATCGCCGCGCCCCACATCTCGAGCATCGCCGCACGCCCGTTGAACCAGATCGGGTCCGGCGGCATGGTCTGCCACGCGTCCTCGCGGACCATCTCGGCCAGGACCGCCAGGTCGGCACGCTCGTTGGCCTCCACGAATCGCTGGAGGAGGGCCTGCTCCTCCGCCGTCGCCTGGGACGCCTGCCATTCGTGGCGCGCCTCCGGAAGGTGGCGGCGCAGGGTGGCTCGGGCGCGCTGGAGCGCGCTCTTGACCGATGCCACAGTCATCTCGAGCGCGGCCGCGGTGTCGCTGGCCGGCCAGCCGACAACATCCCGCAGGACGAGCACGGCCCGCTGCCGCGGCGGCAGGTGCTGGAGCGCGACCAGGTAGGCCAGCTCGAGGGTCTCCTTCGACACGAGTGCTGCATCCGGCTCATCCTCCACCGGCGCCACGGGTTCCAGCAGGCGATCCGGAAAGGGCTGCAGCCACGTCACCTCTGGCGGGCCACCGCCCGGCCGCGACGTCGGCTGTCGTGGGTGACGGCCGAGGTGATCGAGACAGACGTTCGTCGCGATGCGGTAGAGCCAGGAGCGGAACGTGGATCGGCCCTCGAAGGTGGATCGCCGCCGCCACGCACGCAGGATGGCCTCCTGGACCATGTCCTCCGCATCCTCGAACGAGCCGAGCATGCGGTAGCAGTGCACCCGCAGCTCGCGCCGGTGGCGCTCCACGATCTCGGCGAAGGTGGCCTCGTCGTAGCTGCTCGGGGTCACGACGTCTCCTCTCGTGCGTGTGGTCGGCGATTGAGACGGTCGAGGAGGCCTCCAGGAATCGGTGCGGCCTGACCGATTCCTCTGGCGCCGCTTTCGAGTCACACCGGCACGACGCATCGGTAAGGATGCCGCACCACGGGAGAAATGACCATGATCCAGGACACCGTCACCTCGCGCGATGGCACGACCATCGCGTACGAGCGCTCTGGCACGGGACCGGCGCTCGTCATCGTCGCGTCGGCGCTGTCGGACAGATCGGACACGAAGCGACTGGCCGCCCTGCTGTCGGACGGCTTCACCGTCATCAACTACGACCGCCGAGGCCGCGGGCGGAGCACCAACACCGAGCCGTACGCGGTCGAACGGGAGATCGAGGACCTCGGCGCGCTCATCCAGGCTGCCGGTGGATCTGCATCGGTCTTCGGCAGCTCGTCGGGGGCGGTCCTGGCCCTCCGGGCCGCGGCCAGCGGCCTGCCGATCACGCGGCTCGCCCTCTTCGAGCCCCCGTTCCGCATCGGCGCCGAAGGCAGCGTTCCGCCAACTCGGCTCGAGGCCGAGATCCGCGACCTCCTGGCGACCGGTCGGCGGAGCGACGCGGTCAAGCGCTTCATGTCCGTCGAGATGGGCGTGCCCGGCATCGGCTTCGTCTTCATGCGGCTGTGGCCGGGGCTGTGGAAGAGCATGACGGCCATGGCGCCGACGATCCTCCACGACCTCGCCGTCATGGACGGCACCACCGGCGGCGGGCCGCTCCCAGCGGAGTGGGCGCAGGTGACCACCCCGACGCTGGTGATGGACGGAGGCAAGAGCGAGGAACGACTGCGCTCGGCGGCCGCGGTCCTGGCGGAGCTGTTGCCGAACGCGCAGCACCGGACACTCGAGGGTCAGGACCACGCCGCGCCAGTGATGAACCCGAAGGCGGTGGCGCCCATCGTCGCCGACTTCCTCGACCAGGCGGGCGGCGCTGCGGCGCGACACCGCAGCAGCACACACACCACGGAGGTTCCCGATGTCACAGTCTCACGCTGAGCAACCCCTCGCCGACTCGCCGGCGACGAAACCCCGTCCCGGCCTCAGGGCTCTCGACCGCCTCGTCGGGACGTGGCAGGTCTCGGGGCCGGAGATCGCCGGCACCGTCACCTTCGAGTGGCTGGAAGGCGGGTTCTTCCTTCTCCAGCACGTCGACCTGGAGCAGTACGGGCAGACGATCAAGGGAATCGAGGTCATCGGCCACGAGCGCCCCTTCGGCGCCGAGGCGCCGAGCGAGCACATTCGCTCGCGCTACTTCGACAACGCCGGCAACACCTTCGACTACACCTACGAGGCCGACGACGAGACGCTCACGATCTGGGGCGGCGAGAAGGGCTCGCCGGCCTACTATCGCGGCACCTGGTCGCCCGATGGGCGAACGAACTCCGGCGCCTGGGTCTATCCCGGGGGCGGCGGGTACGAGTCGACGATGACGAAGGTCGACTGAGTCAGCGCAACCCTCCTGGAACGCGGGGCCGGTGAAGCCGGCCCCGTCCTCCATCCCCGGAGCGGCTGCGACTCGTTCGAGCGGTCCTTCGGCCCCTGAGGAGCGTGACCTTGGGCTCTGGCACCGACAGGACCCCTTGCCGAACGTGAGGCCGTGCGCGTCCCGGACTCTCACGCCGACCTGGCAGAATGCCCGCCGGTCGCGGCCCTCTCCACGGTCCTGCCCAGCGGCTACCCCATGACCTCGGTCGTGTGGTGCGACACCGACGGGGAGTCCATCCGCGTGAACACGATGCGCGGCTTCGCGAAGGAGCGGAACATGCGTCGCGACCCGAAGGTCACGCTGCTCTGCTACGACCCGCGGAAGCCGCTGCGCTCGCTCGAAATCCGCGGCGAAGTGGTGGAGATGACCGAGGTCGGCGCCATGGAACACCTGGACGCGCTCGCCTCGAAGTACGCGGGGCGGAAGGTGCGCTACTTCGGCGACGTCCTCGACCCGGCGTTCGCCGCCATCGAGGTCCCCGTCCTGTGCCGCATCCGTCCGACGCACGTCGTGACGCTCGATGCGACCGAAGGCGCGGACCGATGACGACGCTTGCCCAGGCGCCTGTCCCCACGGCCATCCCCGCCTCGCACCTCGATCTCCTGACGCGGCCGATCTGCGGGGTCCTCACGACCATCGGCCGCGATGGCCAGCCCCAGTCGAGCCTGGTGTGGGTCGGTCACGACGGAGGGTTCGCGCTGGTGAATACCACCCTCGAGCGTCAGAAGGGCCGGAACCTCCAGGCCAATCCCAGGGTCAGCCTCCTCGTCGTCGACCCGGACGACACGTCCCGCTTCGTGCAGGTCCGGGGCGACGCCGAGCTCGTCACCGATGGCGCCCTGGCCCACCTTGATGCCCTGACGCGTCGATACACCGCGCACCCGCGCTACTACGGATTCGTCTACCCCGTCGAGCAGGCGGCACGCGAGACGCGGGTCATCGTCCGCATCCACGCTCGCCGCGTCACGCTCGACGCCATCCACGCCTGACGCCGGTGGCGATGGGAGATCGACCCCCGCGTCGCAGCCCTCGCATGGCCGCTGCCCTGTGGCTGGCGGTGCTGGCCCTCGGGGTGAGCGGCTGCCAGGCCTCGGACGCGCCGACGGGCGCCGAACCATCGCATGACCGGCAGGAAGAGCGGACAGCATCGCCCGCGGCACCGGCGCCGGAGCACCTCGTGCTGGCGCGCGAGGCCCGTCACCTGATGGAGGAGGCCGGCGACGAAGCCTGGCCCGGCTGGTCGGCCGCCGTGCCGCCGGTGGTAGTCATCACGCAGGACCGGCTCCACGCCCTTGGAACTCCCCCGATCGAGGGCAAGTGGAAGGAGGTCGAGCCGGGCGAGTGGGAGGGACCACCGATCGATGGGGTGGGTCCCGGCGTCCAGGTGGCCGACGGCCACCCCTTTGCGGCGACCCTGCCGGTGGACGAGCTGCAGCAGCTGATCGACCAGGTGGTGGGCGAGGGCCGCATCACCCTCGACTCGTCACGCTACATCCGGTTCGTGGTCCACGAGGCCTTCCATGCCTTCCAGATCGCGACCCTGGGCGGCGAGCTGCCCGACTTCGGGCTGACCGCCGACGAACGCGAGATCCTGCCGGAGCTGGGGAAGGCCGATGTCGCCGCCGGCCTGGCGGAGGAGGCGCGCGCCCTGGCGTCCGGCCTGCGCGCGGACCCTGAGGCCGGTGCCATCGCCGCCGTCCTGGAGTTCCTTGCTCTTCGCAGCGACCGCCGCGCTGACCTGTCCGACGACGCCATCGCCCTCGAGCGCTCGCTGGAGTGGACCGAGGGGCTGGCCCGCTACGCGGACATCGCGCTGACCGAGGCCGCGGCCGGTGACTACGCACCCACGCCGGAGTTCGCCGCCACAGCGACCCATCCCTCGTCGGGCCAGGCCGAGGAGGAGCACCTGGATTGGCTCGACGACCTCGTCGCGGTTCCCGGCACCGTGCGAGACCGCTACTACGAGGTTGGCGCCGCCGAGGCGCGGCTCCTCGATCGTCTCATGCCGGGCTGGCAGACCCGGGCGCTCCCCGGCGGTGAGGCCCTGGAGTCGCTCCTCGAGGAAGCGGTGGAGAAGGCGGATGCCGGCATCACGCCGACGCTGCGGGCGCTCGAGCGGCGAACGATCTCCGTGGCCGGCACGGCCCTGGACGTCGTGGTCGCCGATCGCCCGGCCTTCTGGTCGAGCGGGCTCGCCGGCGTCGAGTCGCTCGCCCCACTCGATGGCGTCCTGTTCGCGTTCCCGGAAGCGGTCGAGGCGCCGTTCACGAACCGCGGGATGACCTTCGCCCTCGACGTTGCGTTCTTCGACGAGGACGGGACCTTCGTGGACGCGGTCGCCATGCCGGCCTGTCCGGGCGGGTCATGTGACCGGTTCGACGCTGAAGGAGCCTTCCGGTACGCCCTCGAGGTGCCCGCCGCGAGCGTCCCGACGTTCGGCCCAGGGGACCTGCTCGAGCCCTGACAGCAGGCAGCCCCTACTCGTAGGTGGCCGGGACGACCTCCTCGGTCATGAGCCGATGGAACGCATCGGCCTGTTCGAACACCACCGAGTGGCCGGCATCGGCGTAGGTGACCATCTCCTTGGACGGGGCCGACAGCCCGGCGAACCACTCGTGGGCCAGGTCACGCCGACCGCGCAGCTCATGCTGGCCGTCCAGGATCCAGACCGGCAGGTCGAGCGCGAGGACATCGGTCCTGAAGTCGATCTCCTGGAGCTGGGGATACATCAGGCTGAACATGTCGACCAGGCCACGGATGGCGTTCGCCTTGTCGACGAAGCTGTACTCGCTGCCCAGGATCCCGAAGAACGGCCCGATGTCGGCTGACTCGCCGCGAGTGATGTAGGCGGCCGGCGGCGTGTACGGCTCCTCGAGCGCACCGTAGTAGCCCATCACCAGGCTGTTCGCCCACGGCGTGTCGCGGTACGGCGGCTCGCCCAGGGTCAGGATCTGGTCGTACAGCGCCCAGTTCTCGGTCGCCTCCGAGTAGGCCAGCAGGTCGCGCCAGATGACCTGGTCGGTCACCCGCTGGCTGACCATCTGCCCGGAGCCGATGTAGGCGTGGAACAGGTCCGGCCGCTCCTGCGCCGCCAGGACGCCCAGCGTCGATCCCCACGACTCGCCCAGGAGGTAGATTCGCTCCTCGTCGAACCGATCGCGCAGGTGGTCGGTCAGCGCGATCGTGTCGGCGACGGCCTGATCGAGCGTGAGGTCGGTCGTCGGGTCGATGGCCCCGTACGAGGTGCCACTTCCGCGCTGGTCCCAGATCACCACCACGAAGTCCTCCGTGAGCGGCTCCAGGAGGGCGCGGCCGAAGGCGAGGTCCGACTGCCCCGGCCCACCGGAGAGGTAGAGCAGGACCGGGTTGTCGGGATCGGCGGCGCGGATGAGGAGCCCCTGCTCCTGCCCGCCCAGCTCGACCCTGGTCAGCTCCGCGATGCTGCCCGGCACCGGCTGCCCGTCAGCACCCCGCACCGGCGGCGTCGAGGCCGGCCAGGCAACCAGCACGGCCAGCCCGACCACGGCCGAGCCCAGGAGTGCCGTCGGGACCAGCGCCAGCAGGCGACGAGGCCGGGCGAGCGCCAGGCTGACGGCCACGCCCGTGACCATCGGGAAGAGGGCCAGCAGCCCGTGGACGCCGCGGCCGAAGATGAAGGCGGCGATCCCGTTGGCCGAGTCGAAGCGCGGGACGCCCAAGCTTGCCCCGCCGATGCCGAGGCGGCTCAGCTCGTAGGCGACGATGTAGGCCAGCGGCGCCAGGAGGAACGCCCAGCGCGAGCGGATGAGGTAGCCGGCCAGCCCGCCGACGAGCACCGCGGTGGCGATCACGACGAGGCCCTGGCCGGCAGTGACCGGACCGCGGGGCATGGGCATGCTGCTCAGGACGGCGGTCGCAGCGGCAAGCCCGATGACGACGAGCGCGCCGATCCAGCGGTTCGCCCGCGCCACTGCCAGCGCCTGGTCAAGGTCGAGGGCGGTGCGCCTGGCACCGATGGCTACCTGCTGGGTGCTGGTCGACATGGCTCCTCCCCATCGAGTCACATGAACGTGTGGCATGGGGATACCAAGTCGCGGGGCGGGACCCTATGGCCAGAGCGCCCGCCTGGAACGGGCCGTGTGGCACGCGGCGGGGGAGGTTGGCTGGGGAGGAAGGATTCGAACCTTCGGTCTCCTGATCCAGAGTCAAGAGGCTGGTTCGGCCCGATCCTCCCCGCATCCGAGCGCGCAATCGCCGAGATAGTGACGCAGATTCTAGCGAGTCAAG
>DATAKU010000098.1:0-3868 GCA_036261425.1 Candidatus Limnocylindria bacterium
CCTGGCTCAGCCGATGCGACCGCGCAGCAAGCGCTGCTCGGCGGGATTGTCGGTGAGCTCGAGCGCCCGACGGTCCGCGGCGCGCGCCTCATCGGCCCGGCCCAAGCGCCTGAGCATCTCGGCGCGCGCGGCGTGGAACAGGTGATAGCTGTCGAGGCGTTCGGCCAGGGGTTCGAGTGCCGCCAGGCCCCGTCGTGGCCCGTCCCGCTCGGCCAGCGCCAGGGCGCGGTTGAGGGCGACGACCGGAGTCGGCTCCAGCCGATGCAGCAGGTCGTACAGGGCGACGATCGTGTCCCACGGCGTCTCCGCCCACGACGCCGCCGTGGCGTGGGCCTCGGTGATGGCGGCCTGGAGCTGGTACGGCCCGGGGCGGCCCATGCGCTGCGCACGCCGAAGCACCCTGACGGCGGCCTCGATTCCGCGCTGGTCCCATCGGTCGCGATCCTGGTCCGGCAGGAGGACGAGCGAGCCGTCGGGGGCAAAGCGGGCATCGGCGCGGGCCAGGTGGAGCCGCATGAGCGCCAGCAGCCCGAGCACCTCCGGCTCGTCAGGCATCAGCCTGGCCACGAGGGAGGTGAGCCACTCGGCGTCGCGCGCCAGCTCGCGGCGCTCCGGCGCCTCACCGGACGAGGCGAGGTAGCCCTCGTTGAAGACGAGGTACAGGACCGTGAGCACCTCGCCCAGGCGAGCGGGCAGTTCGGCGGGCTCGGGCACGCGATACGGGATCGCCGCGTCGCGGATCTTGCGCTTGGCCCGCACGATTCGCTGGGCGACGGTGGCCTCCGGCACCAGGAAGGCGCGGGCGATGGCCGGTGTCTCCAGGCCACCGATCGTGCGCAGGGTCAGCGCGACCTGTGCCTCGCGGGACAGTGCCGGGTGGCAGCAGGTGAACAGGAGGCGCAGACGGTCATCGGCCCCCATCGGTCCACCGGTGGGAATCGGTCGATCCATGTCCGTGGCCTCACGCGTGAGCTCTCCCATGCGCTCTCGATAGCGGGCGTGGCGGCGAAGCCGGTCGACCGCCTTGCGACGGGCCGCCGTCATGAGCCACGCGCCAGGGTTGTGCGGCAGCCCGTCCGTGGGCCAGTGCTCAAGCGCCGAGACCGCCGCCTCCTGGACCAGCTCCTCGGCAGCGTCCCAGTCGCCCAGGATGCGCACCAGCGCCGCGATCAATCGCCCGCGCTCTTCGCGCAGGACGTCGCCGAGGCGCTCGTCGACGTCGCGTCGGTCAGGCACGGGCTCGAATCGGTCGGATCTCGAGCGTGTCGGGCAAGGGCCAGGAGGAGGCGACGGCAAGCGCCTCGTCGAGGTCGGCGCACTCGAGGATGGCGTAGCCACCGACCATCTCCTTACCCTCGATGAACGGGCCGTCCGTGACGGTTGCCCGTCCGTCGGCCGCGACGCGCACGGTGGTGGCGGTCGTCGATGGCTCGAGCTCGTGCCCGCCCACGATGCGGCCGGCCGCCGCCTGCGCTTCCCACCAGCCGTCGACGCGCTGGTACAGCGCGCGCGCCTCGTCTTCGGATCGACCGCTCCACGACGCCTCGTCGCCGGCGATCAGCATCATGTACTTCACGACTCCGTTCCTCGCTGCGGATCTGACATGGCGACGACGTTCGGGTCCGTCGCCAATCGACACCGACCGGTACCGATTCTGCACTGCCGCCGGCGCATGGACGACAAGCGCGCGAACGCCGAGACCACCGAGCGCAGCGGCAGCCTGGCGGGAGCCGATGCCGCCGCCATGGGCATGGAGCCGCCTCCCGAGTCGGCACCGCCCGGAGCGGAGGTCTCGGACGCCGAACACCTGGTGCCCGGCGCCGACTTCGGGACGCAGGTGGCCGACGAGGAGAAGCCCTGGTTCACCAGCCTGGCGGCCGAGAGCGAGCAGGCCGGCGTCATGAACGAGCCGCTCGACCCCGAGGAGGACATCGACCGCGGCTGACGGCACAATGAGGGAGTGACACTCCCGAGCCGGCCGCGGCCATCGACCGCGGCCGTCGTCGTTGCGCTCCTCACCGTCTACATCGTCTGGGGTTCAACGTACTTCGCGATCGCGGTGATGATCGAGACGATGCCGCCGCTCCTCGCCGCCGGCGTCCGCTACGTGACCGCCGGGGTGATCATGCTCGGCGCCCTGGCTGCGGTGGCCCGCTGGCGGGGAGGCGCGACCGCCGCGATCGAACGGCCCACCGGCGCCCACTGGCGCACCGCCATCATCGTGGGCACCCTGCTGCTGCTGGGCGGCAACGGCGGCGTGGTGCTGTCGGAGCTCCTCATTCCGTCCGGCATGGCCGCGGTCCTCGTCGCCCTGGTCCCCATCTGGCTGGCGGTGCTCGACGCCATCGTGACGCGCCGGCGGCCGAGCAACCTGGTCATCGGCGGCCTCGTGGCCGGCATCTCCGGCGTGGCCGTGCTTCTCGTGCCGGTCGAGGGGATCGAGCGGCTCGACCCGGTCGGCATCGGCCTGGTGGTCGTCGCCAGCCTGTCGTGGGCCACCGGGTCGCTCTACTCGAGGCACGCCCCGCTGCCGCGGTCGGCGCTCCTCGGCACCGGTATGGAGATGCTGGCCGGTGGCATGGCGCTGGGCGTGGCCGGATCGCTGCTCGGTGAGATCGGGCAGATCGATGTCGCCACGTTCTCGGTCCGGTCGCTGGCGGCGCTCGGCTACCTCGTCGTCTTCGGCTCGATCGTCGCGTTCAGCGCTTACACCTGGCTCCTCGCCAACGTGCCCGTCTCGACCGTCGGCACCTACGCCTACGTCAACCCGATCGTGGCGGTGGCTCTCGGCGCCGTGTTCCTGTCGGAGCCGATCACCGTCCGCACGGTGGTCGCCAGCGTCGTCATCATCGGTGCGGTGGTGGCCATGGTCTCCGGCCGGCCGCGCGAGACCGAGGAACCCGGCCCGGGCCCGGAGGCGGCGCCGCTCGGATCCGACTGACGCCGTTGGCACCGAAGTTGCGCCCGAACGACCACGAATGACCATGCCGATGCGCCGCGACGACGTCAGCGTGACCTGTGCCGCCACCGAGGACGGCTGGCGTTGCGAGGCCGTGGTCGGCCAGCCCGGTGGCGATGCCACGCGCCACGAGGTGCTCGTCGATCGCCGGGTCCTGGAGGACCTGGCACCCGGAGCCGAGGCGGAGCTGCTGGTCGCCGAGTCCTTCGCCTTCCTGCTCGAGCGCGAACCGCGCGAGAGCATTCTGCACAGCTTCGAGCTGCCGATCATCGGGCGCTACTTCGCCGAGTATCCAGACGAGATCCGGCGTCGCCTCGCTCGTTAGCGTGCCGGCGGGGCGGGATGGCCGACGCGCGACCTGACCGGTCGCACGTGGCCGAAGCCCGACGGGAAGACGACGAGGTTCCAGTGCTCCGGCCGCGCGGCCGACGGCACGATCAGGCCATCGGCATCCAGGTCGCGAACGCGGGCGGCCAGCGCCTGCGCGCGCACGCGCGTCCCGGTCAGGTCCTCGAGGTCGACCTCCAGCGCCCGGCGCACGGCCGCGTCGCGAAGGTCCAGGACCGCCAGACCGTCCACCTCCAGGCTCCACAGGCGACGACGCTCGTCGGCCGGGTCCACCGCGCCGCGCGTGGCCGCCGCCCACTCGGCCCAGACGGTCGCCGGCTCGAGCGAGGCGTACAGCGGCCAGGGGTCGCCCGGCAGGTGGTAGCGGCCCTCGCCGGCGGCGGGCCGGTCGGGCGGGAAAACAGGCGTGTCCACGCCGGTCTGGCGGTGGACGCGACCGGAGAAGGGCGTGACCGCCGGCCGGGCCGTCAGACGTAGTCTCCGACCACGTACGACTCGGCGGCCACGCGGACCTCGTCGAAGTCACCCTCCGCCAGCCGATCCACCGGCCGCTGCCATCCG
>DATAKU010000099.1:0-16671 GCA_036261425.1 Candidatus Limnocylindria bacterium
CGCGACCTCCAGGACAGTGTCGATCTCCTCGGTCGTCCACTCGGACCGGCTGATCAGGTCCCGCCCGCGCAATCCGGTCTGCATCGGTCTCGTTCCTTCCTGTTCCCTCGACCGCTACTCGGCCGCGCCGAGGACGAGCGCCAGGAGCGCCATCCGCAGCGAGACGCCGTTCGACGCCTCCACCCAGTAGCGCTGGTGGCGCGTCTCGTCGACGTCCGGCAGCAGCTCGTCCATGCGGGGGAGCGAATGGAGCACGATGGACGACCGCTTGGCCTTCGCGCGCATGAGCTCGCCGGTCACCTGGTACTCGGGCGCGGTCTTGCCGACGTCGCCGCTGCGCTCGACGCGGGATTGGGTGTAGTCGGCCTGGACGACCGGCTCGAGGTAGATGACATCCGCCTCGCCGATGACCTCGCGGACGTCGGGGGCCTCGCGGTAGGCCGTGCCCATGGCGTCGATCTCCGCCTTGAAGTCGTCCGTCAGCGCCATGTCCGGCGGGGAGACGACGATCGCCTCGGCGTCGAACTGCGAGAGGGCGTGCAGGATCGAGTGCATGGTCCGCATCCGCATGTCGCCGATGAGCAGGTACGTCAGCCCGTCGAGCGTGCCGCGGTCGAGCAGGATGGTGTAGAGGTCGGTGAGGACCTGGGTCGGATGCTGGCCCCACCCGTCGCCGCAGTTGATGATCGGGACCGATGCGTACCGCGCCGCCTCGGCCGGCGCGCCCTCGGCGAAGTGGCGCATGGCGATCACGTCGCCGTACGACTCGAGCATGAGGATGGTGTCCTTCATCGACTCCTGGTAGAAGTCGCCGGCACGCGTCATCTTCGCGTCGCTGAAGCCGAGCACCGCCCCGCCCAGCCGGTGCATGGCCGCCTCGGTCGACAGGCGCGTGCGGGTCGAGGGCTGGTAGAACGCGGTCAGCAGGGTCTTGTGCTTCAGCAGGTCGCCGTTGCGGCGGTTCACCGCGAGGTGACGCAGGTCGTTGGCGACGTCGAAGACGCGGAAGAAGTCCTCGCGGCTGAAGTCCTTCAGCCCGAGGATGTCGCGTCCCAGGAAGCTTCTCATGATCGTTCTCCGTTACGGCGGACGCCGGTGAAGAGCACCGCGACCGACTCGGTGGCGGGCATCTCGCCCCGACGGCGAAGGGTGAGCAGGCCGGCCAGAGCGGCCGATCCGGTGGGGTCCACGTCGATGTCGGTGGTTGTGCGCGCCAGCTCGTTGGCATCGAGCAGGGCCTCCTCTCCGGCGAGGAGCGGCCATCCGCCCGTGGCGAGCATCCCGCGGACGACGGCCAGCCAGTCGTAGGTCTCGTCGTCGAGGATGCCGTGCGCCACGCTGTGCGGCTCCGGCGTCCACGGCCACATGAACTCCGACCGATGGTGCGCCACCCACTCGAGCTCGGCCGCCGCCTCCGGCAGCGCCATGGCGGCCCGCAGGCCCTCCGGCGATGGACCGAGCGTGTCGAGCTGCTCGACGAGGCGCAGGCGGACCAGGTCGTAGGCCCGCTTGAGCGGGTAGGCGTTGCGGGTCTGGAGCCCGTGGAGGCGGGGCTGATGGTCCAGGGCGCCGAGTGCCTCCGCGTCGACGCAGGCGCCGATGATCGAGGAGGCGAGTGCGCCGCCCCCGACCTGGACGACGATCCGGTCGAGGCGACGGTCCATGCTCCGCAGTTGGTCCACGATCTCGTAGCCGAGGGTGAGCCCGCCCTCGATGGCCAGCGCGTTGAGGTTTCCCTGGCAGGTGAACGGGATGGAGCCGGCGGCGACGGCCTCGCCGAGTCGGAGGTAGGTCGGGTCTCCGATCTCGCCGGGCCGCCGCAGGCAGGTCGTGACCGTCGCCCCGAGCTCGGTGAGTCGCGCCAGGACCGCCGGCTCGGCCGATTCCGGCACGAAGACCTCGATCGGCCACGCCGCGGCACGCGCCACGATCGCCGCGGCCAGCGCCGCGTTCCCGCAGCTGGCGATGGCCAGCGGGCGCTCCCGGGCCTCGCGATCCGCCCCGGCCAGGACGAGCGCCAGCATGGTGCCGAACAGGTGGCGGGCCTTGTGCGAGCCGCCGACGTTGCCGGTCTCGTCCTTGACCAGGACGCCGCCGGACGCTCGGAACCCCAGCAGCTCGCTGAGCTCGTTGGATCGGTCGAACGGGGTGATCCGGAAGCCGCGGCCGTCGATCGCCGCCACGGCGGCATCGAGCCGCTCGATCTCGGCCACGACCTCCGCGTCGGAGCGGCCCAGCGAGCGGGCCACGTGGTAGGCGGACAGGAGCGTCCGATAGCGGACGAACGGGTTGCGCTCGTGGCCGGACGGCCAGCTCAGCGCCGTGGCGTCGAGGGAGCGGCGCAGGACGTGGTCGACGTCGTCGGTGGCGGAGGTGGCGGGGCAGCGCAGGGGCGGCGGGAAGGCGGAAACCTCGGTGCCGCAGCCACCGCAGCGGAACGTCGTCGGCAGCGTGCGCGCCGGCGTGGGCGGATGCACGGCGGTCATGCGACCGGGACCCGGGCGCTCCGCGCGTTGAACTCGCGGATCATCTCGTCCCAGGCGGGCAGCAGCTCGCGCAGCTCGTGCCACCACCCCTGGTCGCGCCGCGCGGTGAACTCGGCGATCTCGATGCCCTGCTGCTCGACCCAGGTGTAGTAGCCGAGGTTGAAGATCCGCCGCCGGTCGGCATCGGTGAGCTCCAGGACGTGATCCGACGCCGCCCCGGCGAGCGCCTCGCCGAACGTGGCCGCCGCCTCGGTGGGCCCGAAGGTACCCCCGAAGGCGCGCCGGATGGTGAGATCGCGCTCCGAGGCGTACATCCGGGCGCCATCGGTGGCGATGGTGACCAGGACGTCGTCCGGCCCCAGGCCGGCGTGCTTGGCGACCTTGATGGCCGCCACGATGTTGCAGATGCTCGACAGCCCCAGCGAGGGGAGCGCGGCCAGGGTGGCGTCCGGCACGCCGCGCCGGGCCAGCTCCGCGCGGCCGGCATCGGTATTGAACAGAGCGTTGAGCCGATCGGTGACCGTGTCGCTGACGGCAACGACGTAGTCGGTGGCCATCACGTTGTGGATGAGCGGGATGTGCTTGTCGCCGATGCCCTGGATGTTGTGCTCGCCGAACCCGTTCTCCAGCATGGTCGGGCACTCCAGCGCCTCGACCGCGACCGTCCGCGTGCCGAGCCGCTCCTTGAGGTAGTCGCCCGCCCCCAGCGTCCCCGCCGAGCCCGAGGCCGAGACGAAGGCGAACGGCTGCGTGCGCGCCGACCGATCGGTGACGGCCCGGAGGATGCGCTCCAGCGCGCGCCCCGTGGCCAGGTAGTGCACGAGGTGGTTGGGGTACTCGCTGAACTGGTTGAAGATCACGGTGTCCGGCTCGCGGTCCAGCTCGGCGCAGCGGTCGTAGATCTCCTTGACGTTGCTCTCGGTGCCCGGGGTGCGGATCACATCCTCCGGATGCGCGGCCCAGGCCTCCAGCCAGTCGAAGCGCTCCCGGCTCATGCCCTCGGGAAGGACCGCCACGCCGCGGCAGCCCATGATCCGGCTGATGGCCACGCCGCCGCGGCAGTAGTTGCCGGTCGACGGCCACACGGCGCGCTGGGTGGACGGGTCGAACTGGCCGGTCACGATTCGCGGGGCGAGGCAGGCGTAGGCGGCCAGCACCTTGTGCGACGCGATCATCGGGAAGCGGTCGGCCAGCGCCACCACGATCGGCGCGTCCACCCCGGTGAGCTCCCGTCCCAGCACGATGTGCTCCGGCACCTCCACCGTTCCTCGGCGGTCGGCGGCGTTGTGCCAGTGGACCCGGAACAGGTTGCGGGGGTCGGGAGCGTCAGGGTCGGCGGCGGCCACGTCGGCGCGGATGTCGTCCGGCAGGTCCAGCGGTTCGGCGAGCTGCGCGAAGGTCGGCATGACGATGCGCTGCTCGCGGAAGCGCTCCAGGGCACGCTCGTAGACCGATCCGTCCACCACCTCGGTCGCCAGTCCAGGTCGCTGCATCGCCTGCCTCCGTTGGGTCCGACGGCCCCGGAAGGTCGGGACCAACGGCACACGCCGCTCGGTCGGCCTGCTGCCAGAGTCCCGACTGAAGGGCCGGTCCTGATAGGGCCACATGGCACCGTCCGACCGGTATAGGGCGACCGAATGCGAATGACGCTCAACGGAGCAGCGCGTGAGGCCCGCGTGCGGGCCGATGCCAGCCTGCTCGACGTCCTCCGTGACGGCTTCGGCCTGCGCTCGATGAAGGATGGCTGCGCGCCCGAGGGCTCGTGCGGGGCGTGCACCGTCATCGTCGATGGCCGGGCCGTCGTGTCCTGCGCCCAGCCGGCGTCCCGCTTCGAGGGCCGCGAGGTGCTGACTCTGGAGGGCCTGGATGCCGATGCGCGCCGCGCCTGGGCCGATGCGTTCGTGGCCGCCGGCGCCAGCCAGTGCGGGTACTGCTCGCCTGGGATCGTGATGAAGGCCGAGGCGCTCCTGCGCCGCACGCCGCGGCCTTCGCGCGCGGAGGTCGCGCGGGCGCTGGCCGGCAACCTGTGCCGCTGCACCGGCTACATCAAGATCCTTGACGCGGTCGAGGCCGTGGCGTCGGCGCGTGCCGATGGAACGCCGCTCCGCGCCGCGCCGGACGCCGACTCGGGCCAGATCGGGGCGCCCGCACTCCGTTACGAGGGACGCGAGCAGGTCCTGGGGGAGCGAGCGTTCGTGGCCGACATGCTCGTGCCGGGCATGCTCCACGGCGCCCTCCGCTTCTCCGACCATCCGCGCGCCGTCGTGCGGCGCATCGACACGTCGGCGGCGGAGCAGGTGCCCGGCGTCATCCGCGTGGTGACCTGGCGCGACGTGCCGGGCGACCGCTTCGTCGGGCTGATCACGCCGGACTGGCCGGTCTTCGTGGCCGAGGGCGAGACGACGCGGTACGTGGGCGACGTCCTGGCCGCCGTGGCCGCCGACACGCGCGAGGCGGCCCGTGAGGCCGCGGACCGGATCGAGGTCGAATACGACGTCCTGCCGCCCGTCACCGATCCGCTCGCCGCCCTGAAACCGGATGCGCCGGCCATCCACCCGGGCGGCAACCTCCTGTCGAGCTCGGTCGTGCGGCGCGGCGACGTCGATGCCGCACTGGCCGCCTCCGCGCACGTGGTGAGCGACACGTTTGCGACCCAGCGCATCGAGCACGCCTTCCTCGAGCCGGAGGCGGCGCTGGCGGTGCCGAAGGACGGCGTCATGCGGGTCTACTCCCAGGGGCAGGGCGCCTGGGAGGACCGCCGCCAGATCGCCAGCCTGCTGGCGCTGCCGGAATCCTGCGTGCGCGTCACCCAGGTACCGGTCGGCGGCGCCTTCGGCGGCAAGGAGGATCTCTCGGTCCAGGGCCAGGCGGCCATGCTGGCGCTCGACACCGGGCGTCCCGTGCTGCTCCGCTTGACCCGGCACGAGTCGCTCAGGCTCCATCCCAAGCGCCACCCGATGACGATGGAGTACACCGTCGGGGCCGACGCCGACGGCCACCTGACCGCCGTGCGGGCCCGCATCGTGGGGGACACCGGCGCCTACGCCAGCGTCGGGGCGAAGGTCCTCGAGCGGGCGGCCGGGCATGCCTGCGGCGCCTACCGCGTCCCGAACGTCGACGTCGAGTCGCGGGCCGTCTACACCAACAACCCGCCGGCCGGGGCCATGCGCGGTTTCGGCGTCCCGCAGGTCACCTTTGCCATCGAGGGCCTGCTCGACGTCCTGGCCGAGCGGGTCGGGCTGGACGGCTGGGAGATCCGCTGGCGCAACGCGCTCGACGTCGGCGACCGGTTCACGACCGGCCAGGTGCTCGGCCCGGGAGTCGGGCTGAAGCGAACGCTCCTCGCCGTGCGGGACGCCTATCGGTCCGCCCGGTATGCCGGCATCGCCTGCGGGGCGAAGAACACGGGCATCGGCAACGGCATGGCGGAGCGCGGCCGCGCCATCCTGCGGCCGGAGCGCGATGGCTCCTTCACGCTCCACCACTCCTGGACGGAGATGGGGCAGGGGATCCATACCGCGCTCCGCCAGATCGCGGCGCACGAGCTCGGCGTGCCGCCGGAGCGGATCCGGGTCGTGGTCGACACCGAGCGCGAGCTCGACACCGGGGAAACGACCGCCTCTCGCGCCACCGTCCTCGGCGGGGAGGCGGTCCGCCGGGCCGCCCGCGCGCTGCGATCGGCGCTGGACACCGCGCGGCACGAGGACCTGGTCGGGCGGGACTTCGCCGGCGAGTACGTCGTCGACTGGACCACCTCGCTCGAGCAGGAGGCGGAGGACCCGGTCACCCACATCTCCTACGGCTGGGCCACCCAGGTGGTGCTGCTGGACGACGAGGGTCGCCTCGAGCGAGTGATCGCGGCGCAGGACGTCGGCCGCGCCATCAACCGCCAGGCCGTGGAGGGCCAGGTCGAGGGCGGCGTCCACATGGGCCTCGGCTACGCCCTGTCGGAGGAGTATCGCGTCGCGGAAGGCCGGCCGCAGACCGATACGCTCAAGTCGCTGAACATCATCCCGGCCGCGGGGATGCCACCAGTGGACGTGATCCTGGTCGAGGAGCCCCAGCCCGACGGCCCGTACGGCGCGAAGGGCGCCGGCGAGGCCGTGCTGGTGCCCACCGCCGCCGCGGTTGCGGGCGCGCTGCACGCCTTCGACGGCGTGCGGCGTCGCGCCCTTCCGATGACCGACTCCGCCGCGGCCCGCGCGGCCGTGCCGAAGCTCGCCCGCGTCGAGCGGGTCGCGGCTCGGGAGGCCGAGGAGGTGTCCACGTGAACCTGCTCATCCGCGGCGCGACGGTGGTGCGCGCCATCCATCCGCCGGCGGTCGAGAGCGCCGACGTGCACGTGGCCGGCGGGCGCGTCGCCGCCATCGGCCGCAACCTGGCGGTCGATGCCCCGGTGCTCGATGCCGCCGGCGGCGTGGTCATGCCCGGCAACGTCAACGCGCACGCCCACGCCTACTCGGCCCTTGCCCGCGGCATGCCGTACCACCTGGCGCCGCCGACGAGCTTCGTGGAGATCCTCCAGCGCATCTGGTGGCGCCTCGACCGGGCGCTGGACGCGCCGATGATCCGGGCCTCGGCACTCGTGGCCGGTCGGGAAGCGCTCCTCGCCGGCACGACCACGCTCGTCGATCACCACGCCTCCCCGAATGCCATCGACGGGTCGCTGGACCTGCTGGCCGAGGCGGTCGAGGAGCTGGGCCTGCGGTCCGTGCTGGCGTACGAGGTCACCGACCGGGACGGTCCCGAGCGCTCAGCCGCCGGCCTCCAGGAGAACCGGCGCTTCCTGCGCCGCACGGCGGAGCACCGCCATCCGCTGGCGCGCGGCATGGTCGGCGCCCACGCCTCCTTCACCCTGTCGGACGAGACGCTGAGCGCCTGTGCCTCGCTCGCGGGCGAGACGGGCACCGGCCTGCACGTCCACGTCGCCGAGGACGCGGCCGACGAGGCGGACGCGGTGGCACGGACCGGGCGCCGGGTCGTGCAGCGTCTCGCCGAGGCGCGTGCTTTGGACGACCGGTCGCTGCTCGCGCACGCCGTGCACGTCGACCCGTCAGAAGCGGAGCTGGTCCACGCGTCGGGCGCCACGGTGGCCCACAACCCGCGCTCGAACATGAACAACGGGGTTGGCCGCACGCCGCTCGACTGGCTTGGGCCGCGCGTGGCGCTGGGCACCGACGGCATCGGCGGCGACCTGTTCGAGGAGTCGCGCGTCGCCTTCCTCCGGCGCCGGGACGAGGACCTGGCGACCGGTGCGGACTGGCCGCTGGCCCGTCTGGCGGTCGGGTCGCGGCTGGTCGGCCGCATCTTCGGGGAGCCGCTCCTCGGGCGGATCGAGCCGGGCGCCCCGGCCGACCTGGTGGTGCTCGACTACGCCGCCCCGACGTTGCTGGACGCGACCACCCTCGCGGGCCACTGGATCTTCGGCCTGGGCGCCGCGGCGGTGCGGGACGTCATCGTCGCCGGCGAGGTCGTCGTCCGTGATCGGCGGCTGACCCGCTTCGACGAGCGCGAGGTGGTGGCCCTGGCCGCGGTCCAGTCGTCGCGCCTGTGGGAGCGGCTGGAAGAGATCGGTCCCCATCCGTTCTCGCCGGCCCGGCTGCTGGCGACGTCGATCGGAGGCCGATGATGGCCGACCTTGCCGTCGAGGTCTGCGGCCTCCGCCTCCGCAATCCCATCCTGCCCGCAGCCGGCCCACCCGTCCGAGACGGGGCCGCCATGCTGGCCTGCGCGGAGGGCGGCGCCGGTGGCCTGGTGGCGAAGACCATCTCGACTCGCGCCGCCCAGCCCCCGATGCCGAACATGGCCGAGATCGGGCACGGCTTCGTGAACACCGAGCTGTGGTCGGAGCTGCCGCCCGAGCAGTGGCTGGAGACCGAGTACGCCCTGGCCCGCACGGCCGGCCTGCCGCTCATCGTGAGCCTGGGCTACACCGGCGAGGAGATCGCCGAGCTGGCGCCGAAGGTACGCCCCTTCGCCGATGCGGTCGAGCTGTCGACCCACTACATCGGCGAGGATCCCGAGCCGATGGTGAGCGCGGTGCGCGCCGCTCGCGCGGCGCTCGACGTGCCGGTGCTCGTGAAGCTCAGCCCGCACGGCCAGGACCTCGGTCGGGCGGCCCGACTCGCCGCCGAGGCGGGCGCCGACGGCCTGGTCGCGATCAACTCGTTCGGGCCGGTCCTGTCCATCGACATCGAGACCGCCATGCCGCGTCTCGGCGGGCCGAATGGCTACGGCTGGATCAGCGGTCCCGCCCTCAAGCCGCTGGCGGTGCGCTGCGTCCGCGACGTGGCCCGGGCGGTGGAGCTGCCGGTGATCGGGGTGGGCGGGATCACCCGCGGCACCGACGTGGTCGAGATGCTGATGGCCGGTGCCTCCGCGGTCGGCGTGTGCACCGCGGCCATCCTGCGCGGCCCATCGGTCTACGGCAAGCTGGCTCGCGAGCTCGAGGCCTGGCTGGACGCCCATGGCCATGCCACGGCCCGGGAGATCAGCGGCATGGCGCTCACCCGCGCCTGGCCCGAGGGACGGCCCTCGGTGCCGCTCATCGACCCCGATCGGTGCAATGGCTGCGGGGTGTGCGAGACCTCCTGCGCCTACGGCGCCATCCACATGGTCGACGGTCGCGCCGCGCTGGACGGAGAGCAGTGCGAGCACTGTGGCCTGTGCGTCACGCGCTGCCGGCTCGACGCCATCCACTGGACCCCGGCGGAGATGAGCCTGGCCTGACCGGGAGCGGCCGCCCCCGACGTGGCGCGCGGCGTGCATGTGGAGCGTTCCTAGCCTCAAATCGCGCTGCCGTTGCGCGACGTCGACAAGGAGTCCCTTCCGTGCTGCGTTCCCTCGCCCTCATCGTCGCCATGATCCTCGTCCTCGCCGCCTGCGAGGCAGAGTCGAGCCCGTCCGCCAGTCCTGACGACCTCGGATCGCCACCGGCCTCCGGTCCCGCGTCGCCCGAGGCCAGCGCCAGCGCCGCCCCGGCATCGGAGGAACCGGCCACCGGTGGACCGACCATGACCGACGAGGCCCTCGGCGTGGAGACGGCGGTGAGCGGCCTGACGGAGCCGACCGCCATGGCCTTCATCGGTGACGGGGAGTTCCTCGTGACCGAGAAGAGCACCGGCGAGGTGCACCGGGTCGTCGACGGAGACGCCGGCGAGCCGGTGCTGGACCTGGCGGTCAACTTCTTCGACGAGCGCGGGCTCCTCGGCATCGCCGTCCACCCCGACTTCGACGCGAACGGCTACGTCTACCTGTACTGGACCGCCAGCGGTGAGGGCGAGGGCGACGGCGGCCTCCTGGGTCCCGACACGGACGAGGAGTTCGCGGTCCCGGAGCTGGGGAACCGGGTCGACCGTTTCGTGTGGGACGGCGAGCAGCTGACGTGGGACATGAACATCGTCGAGATGCTCAGCAACACGCTCGACACGGACACCTCCGGCCGTATCCGTGGCAACCATGACGGCGGACCCATCACCTTCGGGCTCGATGGCACCCTCTACATCGTCAACGGCGACCAGAACCTGCGCGGCGAGCTCCAGAACATCGACGGCCAGGGCGGGCTGGACGCGGGGAACTGGACCGGCGTCGTGGTGCGCGTCAACGACGACGGATCGATCCCGGAGGACAACCCGTTCGTCGACGCCGCCAGCCAGATGGACGGGCCGGCAGCCGAGAACCTGGCGCGCACCTGGGCCTACGGCGTGCGCAACAGCTTCGGCCTGGCCGTGCATCCCGAGACCGGCGACCTGTGGCAGACGGAGAACGGCGACGACAGCTGGGACGAAGTGAACATCTTCCCGGCCGGCGCCAACTCGGGCTGGTGGCAGATCATGGGTCCGGCCCAGCGCTTCGACGAGTACCGGACCATCGAGACCGAGTCGGAGGACGGCACCGACAACCCCGACTACGACCCGGAGCAGCTGGCGGAGAGCGGCGACGCGGCACAGGAGCGCTTGGTGTCCTATCCCGGCAGCACGTACGTCGACCCGGTCCACGCGTGGGTCTACCCGCCGGCGGTGACCTCCATCGGCTTCGTGACCGATGACTCGCTGGGCGAGTCGTCCATGAACACCGCCTGGCTCGGCACGGTGCTGACCGATTCGCTCTACCGCTACCCACTCGCCGATGACGGCTCCGGCTTCGACTTCGGCGATGACGCCGGTCTGGCCGACGGGGTCGACGACAACGCGGCGAAGGGTGACCTGGGGGAGAGCGCCGATTACGTCGTCGGCAGCGGATTCGGGGTCGTCACGCACATCGTGCCCGGCCCCGACGGCATGCTCTACGTGGTCAGCCTGTCGGCCGGCGAGGTGTACCGCATCGGTCCGGCAGAGCAGGTGGGTGGTGGGGGACCTGACGCAACCGCGGCGCCCAGCGGCGAGGCGGCCGGCGAGGTGGTGGAGATCACCGTCGGGACGGACGCGGGCGCCGCCAACGAGTTCGTGCCCGCCGAGGTGAGTGTCCCGGCCGGGGCGACCGTTCGGCTCACCTTCGTGAACGAGTCCGACTCGGTGCCGCACAACCTCACCTTCGGCGACCCAATCGACGCGGCGACCGCCGTCACGGTCCAGCCCGGCGCGTCGGAGACGATCGAGTTCGTGGCGCCGGAGCCGGGCGAGTACACGTTCGTCTGCACGCTCCATCCGGGCATGGAGGGCGTCCTCGTCGTCGAGGGTTGATCCTCCCGGCGCGGCCGTCTGGCCGCGCCCCCGGTGCGAGGTGAGTCGAGCGCCGAGCGGCGGGAGCGCGCGATGCGTCCGGCCGTCGTTCGGAGGTCTTCAGAAGACTTGAAGACTCGCCGATGAGCGCTGCTTGGCGCGGCTGCTGTGGGGACGACGAGATGCGGCTCCTCCGGGCTTGGAGGCGGCCCGCCGAGGTCTTCAGAAGACTTGAAGACCCGTCGCCCGCGCGTCAAGCGGAGTCTTAAGATGACGTGAAGACTGGTCGTCCGCGCGTCAAGCGGAGTCTTCAGAAGACTTGAAGACTCGTCGTCCGCGCGAGTGCCGACATCTGAGCCGACCGAAGCGCAGCCCCAGAGGGGCCCCACACTGCCGCAGACGTGAACCGGGATCAGCCGAGCGGACGGCCGCCGGTGACGCCGACGACCTCGCCGGTGATGTAGCTCGACTCCTGGCTGGCCAGGAACACGTAGATCGGCGCGAGCTCGGCGGGCTGGCCGGCGCGACCGAGCGGGGTGTTCTCGCCGAACTTCGCGGCCTTCTCGGCCGGCATGGTCGACGGGATGAGCGGCGTCCAGATCGGACCGGGCGCCACCGCGTTGACGCGCAGGCCGCGCTCGAGGACGCCCGGATCCTGTGCCAGCCCCTTCGTGAAGGTCACGATCGCGCCCTTGGTGGCGGAGGAGGGGAGCAGCTCCGGCGACGGTGAGTAGGCCTGGATCGAGGCGGTGTTGATGATGGTGCCGCCCTCGCGCATGCGCGGGATGGCGGCCTTGCTGATGTGGAACATCGCCTCGATGTTGGTGGCGAAGATGCGGCGCCACTCCTCGGTCGTCATCTCCTCGATCCGATCGCCGCACTTCTGCCAGGCGGCGTTGTTGACGACGATGTCGACGTTGCCCAGCTCACTCACCGTCCGCTCGACCAGTGAGCGGCAGTGCTCCTCGTCGCGGACGTCGCCGGGGAGTTGGATGGCGCGGCGCCCGGCCTTCTCGACCCAGGCAGCCGTATCGGCCGCATCGGGCTCCTCCATGCCGCCGAGGTAGCTGATCGCGACGTCGGCGCCTTCGCGCGCCATGGCGATGGCGACCGCCTTGCCGATGCCGGAGTCCCCACCGGTGATGAGGGCGACGCGATCGGTCAGGCGTCCGGATCCTCGGTAGGTTTCCTCCCCGTGGTCGGCCTTCGGCTCCAGCTCGTCCTCGGTGCCAGGGGGCTCCTGCTGCTGCTTGGGGAATGGGGGTTCGGGGTACTGCGCCTTCGGGTCCTGGTGGCGTTCGGTGGTCGTCATGCCAAGGTGAGAAGCACGCCCCGTGCCTCGCTCCCGGACCCGCCGATGCCGTTCGGCACTTCCGCCGGGCTCGCGAGGACGCGACGTTTGCGGGTGGCAACGTCGACCTTCGACGCGAGAAGGGAGGCAGTGACATGCGCTACCTGCGGATCGGGATCCTGTTCGCGATCATCGCGCTCATCGGCTACACCGGGTACGTCGGCTACGAGGGCTCCTCGCAGCTCCTCGCCGTCGACGACGAGCGCGGCTACAAGACCTACTGCTTCACGCCCGAGATGTACGCGGGCTGGGACTACGAGGCCGTCAACTACGACCGGGCTGCGGACGAGGACCTCCCGTGGGTCGACGCGTCCGGCGCCCGTGAGTCGAAGGAGGTCCAGGACGCCTACGACGTGGACTGCGGCGACCTGCGGGGCACGGCCGGCGACGAGATCGTGACGCCCGACGGCATCCACGTCGCCGCCTGGTACATCCCCGCGGCCAATCCAACCGAGACGACCATCCTCGTCGTCCACGGCAACCCGGCGAACAAGAGCGACGCGCTCCGGTATGCGACATTCCTGCACGACGACTACAACCTGCTGCTCCCGGATCTCAGGAACTCCAGCCGCAGCACGGGTGACCTCAGCACGACCGGGATTCACGAGTACCAGGAGGTCGAGGCCATCCTCGACTGGCTGGTGGAGACCAAGGCGCCGGGTCATATCGGTGCCCTGGGCGACTCCGGTGGCGCCGCTGCCATCCTCAAGGCTGCGCGAAACGATCAGCGCGTGCAGGCCATCGTCAGCGATTCGGTCCACGCGCGGCTGGCGACCGAAGTCGGTGCCGAGATGGGCAATGCGTCGCCTCCGCATCCACGCTATCCGGGGCTGTGGGGGATCCAGCTCGCCTTCTGGCTTCGCAGCGGCCACGGGGTCGACGAGGCCGATCCGATGGTCTCGGTCGCGTCGCTCGGCGACCGGCCGTACCTGATCCTCCACGGAACCAATGACCGGGCGAACGTCCCCGCTGACAGCGCCGAAGCGCTACTGGCGGCCGCCACCGATGCCGGCGTGCCCGCGCGGCTGCAGTACTGCGAGGGCGGGACCCACGGACAGCTGACGTACGACTGTGCCGATCAGTACGGCGGGTGGGTGAACGATTTCTTCGCGACCGCCTTCGGGGGCGGCGATTGATGGCTGAAGCGCGCTGACCGAAGGTCAGGGCGCGCCGACGTCGACGGCGGCGTCCAGGTCCTCGCGGCTGACGCCAAGCACCACGCGGCCGTCATCGGCGCTCTCGATGTCCGCGTAGGCGACGCCGATGGTCGCGTCCACCGGTCCCTCGACGCGAACCGTGAAGCTCTGCTCGCCCGCTTCGTCGACCGTGCCGACCGTCTGACCGTCGGCGTCGAGCACCGTCCATCCCGGCTGGATCTCGATCCGGCCGATCTCGTTCAGCTCCTCCATGCGATGGCCCTTCAGCATGGCCGGTGCCACGCCAGCCGGGTGGGCGTGGCACCAACCGTGCACCAGTGGCCAGCTCAACCCCCATCGCCCCCTGGAGTCTCACACGCCCATGTCCCGCCTGCTCGCCGTCACCTTCGTCGTCCTCGCCCTGATCCTCGCCGCCTGCGAGAGCGACTCGTCCGCATCGGAGGGTGCGAGCGGCGGCTCCATCCAGCCGGGCGCATCCGGTGAGGGTCAAGCCGGCGGCAGCGCCGGCGCATCGGCTTCGGGTGAGGAGGAGGCGGCAGGCCCGTCCCTGACCGATACGACCCTGGCGGTCGAGACGGTCACGACCGACCTGACCGAGCCGACCTCGATGGCGTTCCTTGGCGAGAACGACTTCTTCGTCACCGAGAAGAGCACCGGCCTGGTCCAGCACGTCGTCGACGGACAGCTGGGCGATCCGGCGGCCGACCTGGCCGTCAACTTCTTCGACGAGCGCGGCCTGCTGGGCATCGCGCTGCACCCGGACTTCGCCGAGAACGGCTACGTCTACCTGTACTGGACCGCGACCGACGGCCTGGGCGAGGGTGACCAGGGGATGTTCGGGGACGACACCAACGACGAGTTCGCCGTGCCAGACCTGGGCAACCGCGTGGATCGGTTCGTGTGGGATGGCTCGCAGCTGACCTGGGACCGCAACATCGTCCAGCTGCGCAGCAACACGCTCGACACCGACACGTCGGGGCGCATCCGCGGCAACCACGACGGCGGCGCCATCGTGTTCGGGCAGGACGGCAAGCTGTACATCATCATCGGCGACCAGAACCTCCGCGGGCAGTACCAGAACCTGGCGGATGGGCCGGCGCCGGACGACATGAACTTCGCGGGCATGATCGTGCGGGTCAACGACGACGGCTCGATTCCGGAGGACAACCCGTTCCACGGCGTCGGCGCCGAGATGGGCGGCGAGGCCGGCGAGAACGTCCAGCTGACGTGGGCCTACGGCATCCGCAACAGCTTCGGCATGGCGGTCCACCCCGAGACCGGCGACATCTGGGAGACCGAGAACGGTGACGACTCGTGGGACGAGGTGAACATCTTCCCGGCCGGCTCGAACTCCGGCTGGTGGCAGCTGATGGGCCCGCCGGAGCGCTTCGACGAGTTCCGCCAGATCGAGACCGAGTCCGAGGACGGCACCGACAACCCCGACGTGCCGCCGGACCAGCTCGCCGAGAGCGGCGACGAGGCCCAGTCCCGGCTGTTCGCGCTCGACGGCAGCCAGTACCAGCCGCCGATCTTCTCGTGGCGCTACCCGCCGGCGGCCACGGCGATCGGCTTCGTGGTGGACGATGCCCTCGGCGAGTCCTCGGCCAACACGGCATGGATCGGCTCGGTGCTGACGGACAGCATCTACCGATACCCGCTCGCCGCCGACGGCTCGGGCTTCGACTTCGGCGACGATGAGGGGCTCGCCGATGGCGTGGACGACAACTCGGCCAAGGGCGACCCCGGCGAGAGCGCTGACTACATGATCGGCTCCGGCTTCGGCGTCGTGACGCACATCGTCCAGGGGCCCGACGGGATGCTGTACGTGACGAGCCTGTCCAACCGCGCCGTGTACCGCATCGGGCCGGCCAGCTGAAGGAGGAGGCGCGCCGCACCCCGGGTGCACGAATGGCACGCCACCCTGCCACGTGACGTCGGGGGTCTCGGGGTGATCGCTCTGTGGAGTGTGGGCCGATCGGCCCTGTCGGGGACCGGTCGGCGGGCGCCACGCTGCGCGTGGAATCGCGCCGTGGCCGACCGCCCACCGGCCGATCGCACCCCGAGGAGCTGGCACGTATGCTGACCCCGATGCACCGTCACCGAGCCCTTCTGCCCCGGACCATGGCGGCATTGGCCGCGGCCCTCCTGCTGCTCGAGTCATTCGCCTCGATCGCGACCGCCCAGAGCCTGACCGACCGCGTCACGGACGAAGCCGGCGTCCTCGACGGCGGCGGCCGGAGCGAGGCGCTGAACGCGATCGAACAGCTCGAGTCCGCGGCGAACATCCAGCTGTGGGCGCTGTTCGTCGGCAGCACCGGTGGCGAGCCGATCGACGACTACACGCAGCGCCTGGTCGACGACAACGGGCTCGGCGTGAACGACGCGCTGTTCGTCGTGGCGGTCGACGACCGCCGCTACCAGCTGTGGATCTCCGACTCGCTGACCGACCAGGTCACCACCGACGAGCAGGACGCGATCCTCGCCGAGCGCGTGGAGCCGGCGTTGCGTGACGGCGACTGGAGCGGATCCGTCGTGGCGGCCGCGGAGGGCCTGGCCGATGCGGCGACCACCTCCGGCGGTGGCGGCGGCGGAGGCGGTGGTGGCGGCGACGGCGGCGATGGTGGCACCGGTGGCGGCAGTGACCAACCCGCAGGGGAGCCGTCGAGCGGGCCGAGCTTCTTCGTGGTGCTGCTGGCCGTCGTCCTCATCGGCGTCGGCGGCTGGCTGCTGTGGAGCCGGCTCCAGGCGGGTCGTGCCCGCGAGGAGGATGACCGGGAGCGCGAGCGGCGGCTGCGCGGGCTGTCACAGCAGGCCAATGCCCTCCTGATCGAGACCGATGAGCTGCTCCGCCACGATGCCCAGGAGCTCGGCTTCGTCGAGGCCGAGTTCGGATCCGATGCCGCCGACCCGTTCCGCGAGGCCCTGGCCAAGGCGCGCGCGGAGCTCCAGGCCGCATTCCGCGTGCGGCAGCAGCTGGACGACAACCAGCCCGAGACGCCGCCCGAGCGGGAGAAGCT
>DATAKU010000101.1:0-5747 GCA_036261425.1 Candidatus Limnocylindria bacterium
GTTGACGGTCACGTCCCGGAGCTTGAGGGCCTCCTGCACGACCGCAAGCTCCTCGTCATCGGGACCGATGACGTCCACCCACAGCAGCTCATCGCGCGGGATCTCGGTCCGCTCCCAGGTGGCGAGGTCGACCAGCTCGTCGTGCCCCCCGGCTCGCGCGTGGAGCGCTTCGATGCTCACCGTGCAAGCGTAGCGCTACCAGGCCTCCTCGGGACGCCAGTCGACCGCGATCGGCAGGTCCAGGCGCAGCCCCGGCGGCGTCCGCGGCGTGCGCAGCACCATGACGTGCCCGTCCTCCTCCGCGCTCCGGATCCGCTGCCCGTCGGCCATGCGCACCCAGGTCGGCCCCGTCCACGTCTCCCAGCCAAGCGCGGCGTAGAAGGGGTTGCTGCCGGTGGCGAGCGCTCCGAGGGCGTACTCCTCGCCGATGATGCGGCCGATCTCGATCATCACCGCCCGGCCGTAGCCCCGGCCCTGGAGCTCCGGCCAGGTGGCGACGTTCTCGACGTAGCCGACGTCGAGCGACTGGTCCGCCTCGTGGCCGACGTACAGCGCGCGGTCGACGATCATGGCGTGCGCCGCGACGCGTCGGTCTTCCTCGGCCATGACGTGAATCCCGCCGCCCACGCGCTCCCAGACCCGCGCGAACGGGTGCCGGAAGGCGGCCTCGCACAGCCGGGTGAGCTCGTCGAAGCGCTCCTCCGGAAGCTCGTCGGTGGACAGCGTGACGAGGCGCACCGCTCGTCAGTCGACGTGCAGCCAGCCGCGCGCGAACGCGGCCTCGAAGACCGGATCGATGCCGGCCACCAGCCGACCGGCCCAGCCGGCATGCTGCCGGTAGAGGGTCCGGGCCTTGTCCACCACCCGCGCGCGATCGGCGCCGTCGAGCTCGTCGGCCAGCGCGCGGAACTCGCGGAAGGCGGCGGCATCCTGGTCGGCCAGCCAGTGCGCGTCGGCCAGCGCCTCACGCGCGGCAGGCTCGTCGGGGAGCAGCTCCACCGCGCGGGTCGCGGCCTGGAACGCTCCCCGTGCGTCCCCCACCCGCGCCAGGGCCTGGGAGAGCGCCAGCTGCGCCCGCCCGTTCGTCGGGTCGAGCTTCACGGCACGACGGGCGGCCTCCACGCCCATGGCCGGCTGCGCGGCGCCGATCCGCTCCTCGGCCTCGGCGACGGTCCACGTCGCCTCGCGCGGATCGTTGCGCGCCAGGCGGCCGAACTCGGCCGCGGCGTCACGGTGCGCGCCCCCGGCCGAGAGCACCTGCGCCAGCAGCTCGCGGTAGCGGACCTCCTCCGGATCGAGCCGAACCGCGTCCTGCGCGTGCCGCTCCGCCTCGTCCAGCCGCCCCAGCGCCAGCAGCGCCCTGGCGCGCAGCTCGTGGGCCGCGTCGTTGCCGGGTCGCTCTGCGAGGAGCGCCTCGGTCAGGCGCAGGACCTCGTCGTGATCGCCGCGCCGCTGCGCCTCGGCGACGGCCCCTACGTCCGGCCGGCTCATGCCGGAGCCGACTCCCGTGCGACGCCCTCCCAGGTCGCGCGGCCGGCGACGAGATCGGCGATGCGCCCCGGGATCCGGTCGAGCGCCACGCGCTCCTGGGTCATGCTGTCGCGCTCGCGGATCGTGGCCGCGCCGTCCTCGAGGCTGTCGACATCCACCGTCACGCAGTAGGGCGTGCCGATCTCGTCCTGGCGCCGGTAGAGCTTGCCGATGGAGGCGGTGTCGTCGTACATGGCGGTGACCTGCTGC
This sequence comes from Candidatus Limnocylindria bacterium, assembly GCA_036261425.1. GTDB lineage: Bacteria > Chloroflexota > Limnocylindria > QHBO01 > QHBO01 > JACDBZ01. The sequence goes on from DATAKU010000101.1 coordinate 1,741, forward strand.
TTGAGGTCGGCGGTCAGGCGCCGTGCACGCTCGACCAGCTCGGGTCGATTGCGCAGGAGCGGCATGACGGCCGCCTTGATCGGCGCGAGCTCGGGGCGGATCCTCAGCACGACCCGCTTCTCCTTCGCCAGCTGCTCCTCGGTGTAGCCGTCGACGAGGATCGTGAGGACCGCCCGGTCGACGCCCATGGCCGGTTCGATCACGTACGGCACGATGTGCTCGCCGGTCTCCGGATCGAAGATCTCGAGCTTCTTGCCGCTGGCCGCGGCGTGGGCCTTGAGGTCGAAGTCGGTGCGGTCGGCGATGCCCTCGAGCTCCGACCAGCCGATCGGGAACTCGTACTCGATGTCGGTGGTCTGCTTGCTGTAGTGGCTCAGCTCATCGGTCTCGTGCGGGCGCAGGCGGAGCCGCTCGGCGGCGATGCCGAGCACATCGGTCCACCAGCGGTGGCGCGCGTCCACCCAGTGCGCGAACCACTCGTCCTCCTCTCGCGGGTGGACGAAGAACTCCATCTCCATCTGCTCGAGCTCACGATCGCGGAAGATGAAGTTGCCGGGGGTGATCTCGTTGCGGAAGCTGCGACCGATCTGCGCGATCCCGAACGGCAGCTTGCGGCGCATGCTGGTGGCGACGTTCTCGAACTGGACGAACATCGCCTGGGCCGTCTCGGGGCGGAGGTACGCCACCGACGCGGACTCCTCCACCGGCCCGACGTGGGTCTTGAACATGAGGTTGAACTGCCGCGGGTCGGTGAGCGTGCCGCGCTGACCGCAGTTCGGGCAGGCGATCTCCGCCGGGTCGCCCTTCAGGTCGTCCGTGCGGAAGCGGAGCTTGCAGTTGCGGCAGTCGACCATCGGGTCGCTGAAGCCGGCGACGTGGCCGGAGGCCTCCCAGACGCGGGGATTCATGATGATCGCCGCGTCGATCCCCACCACGTCATCGCGCAGGTGCACCAGGTGGCGCCACCACGCCGCCTTGACGTTGTTCTTCAGCTCGACACCGAGCGGGCCGTAGTCCCAGAAGCCGGCCATCCCGCCGTAGATCTCGCTTGACGGGAAGACGAACCCACGTCGCTTGGCGAGGCTGACGATGACGTCGAAGTTCGGTGCTGGCACGACTGCTGACGGACTCCTGCGCAAAGGTGGGGCTCCGAAGGCCGAGTGTAGCCTAGGCGCCCCCGAGGACGACGTTGACGAGGAGGGCAACGAGGAAGACCCCGAGCGAGATGCGTCCGTAGAACACGAGCCGCGGCGCCACGAAGTGGCGCAGCAGCAGGCCGTCGGCCAGGGAGCCGAGGTCTCGACGGGCATCGACGAGTGGCGCGATCCAGTCGCCACCCCACACGTAGTCTCGAAGCGCGTCAGTCAGGCGAATGGCCGCGGAGGCACCGGCGCGGGCAGGACCCGCCGGCATCTCGTCCAGGAGCTCGCCGAGCCTGGCGCGCGCCACCGTGGCGCTGGCGTCGTCACCACGGGCGAAGGCGACCGACCACGCCATCTGCGCGCGGAGGAATCGCTCCTCTGGGGCGACCTCGGACTCCTCGGGCACCTCCGCCTCGGCGATGCGCCCGTGTCCGATGAGCACCTCTGCCCGCCGCAGGGCCTCCTCCGGGCCCGGATGCGCGGCGAGCCAGGCGTCGACCTCGTGCGCCTCGGGGAAGCGGCCGCCGCGCTCGAGCCATCCCTTCCGGCCCGTCGCCGCGAACCAGGCGAGCGCAATCCAGGCGTCGACGACGCGACGCGGCAGCGCGACGAGCGGCATGGACGCGACGAGGATGGCCGCGGTCAAGGTGAGCAGCGCCGGGGGAAGCCACCACGCCAGCGTGGTCACGAACCGAAGGGCCGGCAGCGCCGAACCGAGGAGCGCCAGGATGATCGCGCCACCGGCCACGAGGGCGATCCCGACGCGCACGGAGAGCCGCTCGACGCGAGCGATCTCCTCGCCGACGGCCCACGAGAGGACCACCGGGTTCCGGCGCGGATCGACGGCGGCGGGCTCGGTGGTCACCGCCGCCCGATCATCGGACCGCCTCGCGCGCCGCCACCTCCTCCAGGAAGTCACGCGACCGCAGCTCCCGTTCCAGGACGGCGGAGACGGTGGCGTGCAGCAGCCGCTCCACGTCACGGTGCAGGGCCGGGGCAAGGCGCAGACGCAGCACCCCGACCAGCGGCGAGCGCTGCAGATGGCGGAGCACCTTCAGCGCGTCGGCTGAGATCGGACGGGCGGCGTGGGCCGCATGGGCGCACTGTGGGCACACGACGCCACCGGCGACCGGCGCATACGCATTCCCCTCGGGCTCGATCGCGGCCCCGCACTCGATGCAGCGAGCCAGCTCCGGGCGAAAGCCCATCGCGTCGAGGAGGGCGAGCTCGAACCAGCGGGCCACGACCTCGCGCGCCACGTCGGACCCTGCGTCGAGCGCGGAGAGGCCCTGGGCGAGGAGCCGAAACGCGTCGTGCGAGTCGGCCGCGCCCTCGCAGAAGCGGTCGGTCAGCTCGACGAGGTACCAGGCGGTGGCCGTGGAATGCAGGTCATTGCGCAGACCGAGGTGCGGGTCCTCCAGCGCGGACGAGGTGACGACGTCGAAGGTGCGCCCGACCGCCAGGACAAGCTGCACGTCGCTGAACGGCTGGAGCGCGCCACCGATCCGCGAGCGCGGCCGGCGCACGCCCTTCGCGATGACCCGCAGCTTCCCGAGGCGCGGGGTCAGCACGGTGAGCACCCGATCGGCCTCCCCGAGGTCCATGGTGCGGAGCACGATCGCCTCGGTCTTGTAGACGCGCGGCCGCGGGCTCATGGCCGGCTGGTCCGTAACCTGCTACATCGGTGTATCATGATTCCGATGGATCCGAACCGTGCGGCGGCGCGTACCACCACCATGACACGACTGCTCGAGGAGGTCGGGTACCCTTCCGAGGTGGACATCAGGACCGAGTTTACGCGCCTCCTCGCCGATATCGAGGACGAGATGTCGGCCGTCCTGGACGAGCGCGGGGGCCATGCGCGCCCTCTCTACGACATGCTCGCCTACCACCTGGGCCTCGACGGTGACGCCGGCCCGCGCGGCAAGCGGATGCGGCCCCTGCTGGGACTGCTGGCCTACCAGTCGCTCACCGGCGACTACCGGCCCGCGCTGCCCGGCGCCGCAGCCGTCGAGCTGGGCCACAACTTCAGCCTGGTCCACGACGACATCGAGGACGCCGATCGCGAGCGCCGCCATCGGCCCACCCTGTGGGCCATCTGGGGCGTGCCGCTGGCCATCAACGCCGGTGACGCCCTCTTCGCCCTCTCGCGCCTTGCCCTCTACCGCCTCCTGGCCGATGGCTTCAGCGAGCGCCGGGTCCTCGCCCTCATGCGCGTGTACGACGAGACCTGCCTCGCCCTGTGCGAGGGGCAGTACCTGGACATCAGCTTCGAGCGCCAGACCGATGTCAGCGTCGAGGCCTACCTCGAGATGATCGGCAAGAAGACGGCGGCCCTTGTCGGGGCATCGGTCCAGGCCGGCGCCATCCTGGCCACCGATGACGGCGAGGTGATCGAGGCTTACCGGCGCTTCGGCTACGACCTCGGCATGGCGTTCCAGATGGCCGATGACGTGAAGGGCACCTTCTGGACGTCCGCCGACTCCGGAAAGCCGGAGGCCGGCGACGTGCGGAAGCGGAAGAAGACCCTGCCGGTGGTGTGGGCCCTGCAGCACGCCGACGCGGCCGATCGCGGCCGGTTGGCCGAGATCTACGCTCCACGCTCGGCCGGCGCCGACGACGGGCTCGCACCGGCGTCCGAGCCGCAGATGCGCGACGACGAGGTGGAGGAGGTCCTCGCCATCCTCGAGCGCTGCGGCGCGCGCGATCACGCGCTGTCCGAGGCACGCCGCTACCGCGACCGGGCGCTTCGGCACCTCGACCTGCTGCCAGCCTCGCTCGAGCGCCGGGACGCGCTGGCAACCCTCGTCCGGTCGGTCATCGCCGCCTGAACCTGGCGGCTGCCGCCACGTGGCATCGGTCCTG
>DATAKU010000104.1:0-14189 GCA_036261425.1 Candidatus Limnocylindria bacterium
CGCACCCGGTAGCGCAGGTAGTCCTCCTCCACCACCTCCCGGAGTCCCTGGGCCATGGCATCCAGGTCGCGGCCGGCCAGGCCACCGTAGGTGACGAAGCCCTCGGTGAGGATCAACATGTTGCGGCACTGCTCGGCCCACGCGTCGTCGTTGAGGGCCAGCCAGCCACCGATGTTCGCCAGCGCGTCCTTCTTGCCGGACATCGTCATCCCATCGGCCAGCGAGCCCATCTCGCGGACGATGTCTGGGATGGACGCATCGGCGTAGCCGTCCTCGCGCTGCTTGATGAACCACGCGTTCTCCGCGAAGCGACAGGCGTCGAGGAAGAGCGGGATCCCGTATCGGTCGCACACCGCGCGGACCGCGCGCAGGTTGGCGAGCGACACCGGCTGGCCGCCGCCGGAGTTGTTCGTGATCGTCATGAACACGACCGGGACGCGGTCGACGCCGCGCTCGCGGATCAGGGCGTCGAGCGCATCGGTGTCCATGTTGCCCTTGAAGGGATGGATGACCGATGGGTGCCGCCCTTCCTCGATGACGAGGTCCACCGCCTCGGCGCCGGTGAACTCGACGTTCGCGCGGGTCGTGTCGAAGTGCGTGTTCGAGGGGATGACCTTGTCCGGCCCGCCGATGACGCTGAACAGGATCTTCTCCGCGGCCCGTCCCTGGTGAGTCGGGATGACGTGCCGGAACGGCCACAGCTCGGTCACCGCCTCGAGGAAGCGGTACCACGACGGCGACCCGGCGTACGACTCGTCGCCGCGCATGACGCCGGCCCACTGCTCCGCGCTCATCGCCCCGGTCCCCGAGTCAGTCAGCAGGTCGATCAGCACGTCGGCGGCGTGGAGGTTGAACAGGTTGTAGCCCGCCTCGCGGAGCTTCTCCTCGCGCTCCTCCGGCGTGGTCATCCGGATCGGCTCGACGCTCTTGATCCGGAACGGCTCGATGATCGTTCGCCAGCGCTCCACGCGGGGAGCATAGGCGCCTGATCCAGCGCCGATTCGCTCGTTTCGGCGTGACGACGGTCCGGTCAGTTCCAGGCCAGGGCCGCCCGCTCACGCCAGTAGGCCTCCGGCGGCCGGGCCAGCGAGGCGAGCACGGCGTCCGTCTCCTCGTCGAGCGGCACGGGAAGCTCCGCGGCGGCGACGTTCGAGCGCAGCTGCTCGGCGGTCGCGGCGCCGGAGAGCACCACGTCGGCCCACGGCTGCGCCAGGACGTGGGCGAGCGCCAGCGCGTCGAGCGTCGTCCCGAGGGCCCGCGCGCGAGGCCACAGCGGCTCGGCCTCCGGACCGCGGACCAGGCGCCCGTTGGCCAGCGCCTCCTTCACGATCACCCCCATTCCCGCCTCGTGGGCCTCGGCCAGGACGACGCCGATCGACGGCTCGAGAGCGTTCCAGGTGGCCTGTACGACGTCGAACAGGGGACGGCCGTCGTGCTCGACGTTGAACGCCTGCCGCAGCGTGTCCGCCTGGCCGGGGCCCGACAGGGTCAGCCCCAGCGCGACAACCGCGCCGGAAGCCCGCAGTCGGTGCAGTTCCGCGTGGACCGCCGGATCCGCCAGGATCCCCGATTCCAGCGTGGCGGAGTGGACCTGCAGCAGGTCGACGTGACCGTCGAGCTGGGCCCGCGTCTCCGCCCACTGCCGACGCAGGGTGGCCAGCGAGTGATCCTTGACCTCGTGGACGTCGGCATCGACCCGCCAGTCGGCGGTGTAGGTGTAGCCCCACTTCGTGCCGATCGTCAGCTCCTCCGGACCGATGCGCCGCGCGGCGAGCCACGAGGCGAGGAACGCCTCCGCCCGGCCGTAGCTGCGCGCCGCGTCGAGGTAGGTGATGCCGGCCTGCCGCGCCGCGTCGAGGACGGCGTGGGTGCGCGCCTCCATCTCGTCCACCCCGCGTTGCCCGCCGAGATCATCGCCGTGACCGACGTTCACGTAGCCGGGTCGGCCCAGGGCAGCCAGCCCCAGTCCGATGCGGCTCACCCGGATGCCGGTCCGGCCGAGCGTTCGCTCCTCCATCGGTCGAGCATAATGCGCCGCATGATGGGCCGATTCCTGGCGCTGTGCGGCTGGCTCGCCTGGCAGGTGGGCCGCCCGTTCCGGGTCGGGCCGTTGCGCCGCCTGGGAAGCGCTCCCGTCGTCGCGGTGGCGGCCATCCTGGCCGTGCTCGCCGCCGCGCCGCTGGTCCTGCCGTTCCTCGACCCGCAGCCGGAGGACGCACTCGTCCAGCAGATCTTCGACGGCCGCGTCGCCGATCCGGAGGGCTGGGTCCGTCTCCATGGCCGGGTGGTGCCCTGGTGGCTGTCGCTGGTGCCGGCGATCCTGGCCGTCATGCTCGCCATCGGCGCGCGGGTCGGCTACCCGCTGTTCCGTCCGAGCGTCGAGGTGGACGTCCTGTCGGCGCCGCTCACCGTCGGCGAGCGAATCCCGGCGGCATACGGCGGACGAGTCGGGCCGAACGTCCGGGACCTGGCCGACCCGGGAGGAGCCCTGTTCGTGATGCGGCGCGCGCCGACCGGCGACGTGCTCACCGCGCAGCCGCTCCCCGACGACGGCGGCGTGGCGCCGCAGCCGGTCACCGTCGGCGGGAGCTGGACCAGCGGTCGCATCGGCTATGTCTTCACGGTCACCGAGACCGTGCCCGCCCTTCGGCTGCGGACGGAGCTCGTGGACGCCACGTTCCTCTTCGCACGGACCACCGAGCGCGACCGCGTCGCGTCCATGGTGACCGTCGAGCGCTGACGCCCCGCCCGCCCCTTGCAGGCCGAGGGCTTGCCACGAGCGAGAAGATGCACACCGAAGGGTCGCACGGTGGAGGACCGATGGACTGGGAATCCCTCGGGGGGACCCTGGTCTCCGCACCCGCGGTGACGAGTTGGGCGCCGAATGAGATGCAGGTGTTCGCCATCCTGGAGGACGGCGCCCTGTGGAATCGCTATTGGGACGGCCGGCGCTGGCACGACTGGGAGTCTCTCGGCGGGGAGCTGTCGGGGGATCCGGCGGCAACCAGCTGGGGCGCCGACCGCATCGACCTGTTCGCGCGCGGACGCGACGGCACGCTCCAGCACTGCTGGTACGAGCCGGGCGGCTGGTCGGCCTGGGAGTCTCTCGGCGGTGACATCGCCTCCAACCCCACGGCCTGTAGCTGGGGACCCGGGCGGATCGACGTCTTCGCGCGCGGGACCGATGGAGACCTGCGCCACGCGTGGTGGAACGTCGGCCGCTGGTCCTGGGAGTGATCCGCGCCTGAACGGCCGCTCGTATGACGGGCATGACACACCGCCATCCCACCGCCGACGGAGCGGTCGAGTCGGTCTGGGACTACCCGCGACCACCGATCGTCGTTCCGTCGGATCGCCGCGTTCGCATCGAGCACGCCGGGACGGTGGTGGCCGACACGCGCCGTGCGGTGCGGGTGCTCGAGACGGCCGGCGCCCCGGCCTGGTACCTGCCACGCGCCGACGTGCGCATGGAGCTCCTCCGGCCGGCACCTCGGCGGCGAACGGTGTGCGAATGGAAGGGAGAGGCGAGCTACTTCGACCTGGTGGTCGGCGGCCGCGTCTCCCAGCTCGCCGCGTGGACCTACGAGCACCCCCGGCCCGGCTACGAGGGGATCGCGGGGCACGTGGCCTTCTACGCCGGGCGCGTCGACCGGGCCCTGGTCGACGACGAGCCGGCGCACCCGCAGCCGGGGGGCTTCTACGGTGGGTGGGTCACCGCCGACGTCGTCGGCCCGTTCAAGGGAGGGCCAGGCACCGAGGCCTGGTAGCGGGCTGACGCCGGACACGAAGACGGGGCCACCGGCCGAGCTCCGGTGGCCCCGTTATCAGTCTGCGCGAATCGGTCAGTTCGAGTCGTCGTCCCCGTCGTCGCCGGTCACATCCGTGTCGGCGTCGGCGCCGGTGTCGATCCCGTCCGAATCGGTGCCGTCGTTGTCGGTGGCGTTGGCAGCCGCGGCGGCCACGCCCGTGGTGTCGTACCCGTCCGAATCGGTGCCGTCGTTGTCGGTGGCGTTGGCAGCCGCGGCGGCTGCCGCGGCCTCCGCGTCACCGGTCGTGTCGATGCCGTCGGTATCGGTGCCGTCGTTGTCGGTCACGTCAGGGCTGGCCGACGGGCTGGGCGAGGCGCTCGCGGCTGCATCTCCGGTCGTGTCGATGCCGTCGCCATCGGTGCCGTCGTTATCGGCCACGCCACCGACGCGCGACAGGAGGGTGTCGTCATCGTCGTCGTCGAGGTCGTCCGACGCCATCGCCTCCGCCGGGGCCGAGTCTTCCTTGCGAGCCGCCGGCTGCGGGTCGTCGTCGGCGAACGCCGCGGTCACCCCGCCAAGCACCAGCAACATGGCGAGCGCCATGACCGCGAAGTGCCGAGGGCTGAGGGATGCCAGGTAGTTCCGCATCGTGTGTCTCTCTCTCCATGTGATGCCGTGTGATGCGGCCCACGTTTCCCGGAAGTTGATGAGCACAGGATGCGCGGCATGAATGAGACGATCGTGAGCGGTGGATGAGAAGGCTCTCACCCACCGCCCGCGGAACTGTCGCGTGGCGCGCGCCTAGGAGAGCGCCGCCAGCACGATGGCGACGACGTATCCACCCAGGAGCAGGCCCCCGGCCACGAGGTTGAGGTTCACGTTCGTGCCCATCACCGCCATGAGCGTGTACGGGCTGTCGTAATGCACCTTGAGGCCCTCGTGGACCCGGAGAGCCAGCGGCACCGCAGCCAGCGCGACGAGCGTGGGCCACGGCAGGAGGCCGATCGCCACCCCCACGGCGACCACGCCGAAGGCGAGGACCGCCGCCACGAGGTACCCGGTCCTGACGGCGTCCGGGCTGAACCGCGCCGGCAGCGTCATCTTGCCGGCCTGCGCATCCGACCAGCGATCGGGAATCTCGTTCACGAACAGGATCAGCGCGATGAGGATGCCCGGCACCAGCGACACGACGAACGGCTCCCAGGCCAGGCGATCGGTCTGGACGACGTAGGCACCCATGAGCATGATCGGCCCGAAGCCCAGGGCCACCGCGATCTCGCCCAGCCCGCGGTACACGAGCTTGAGGGGCGGCGCCGTGTAGGCGAGCCCGACCACGATCCCGGCGACCCCGATCCAGAGCAGGGTCATCGACCCGGTGATGGCCACCAGCAGGAGGCCGATGATCGCCGCGCCACCGAAGAGCGCGGCGGACAGCACCGCCAGGCCGCGGATGGTGACCAGGTCGTAGACCGCGGCCCGCGAGCCGCCCGAGAACTGCGTCGGCGTGGTGTTCGCCTCGTCCGCGCCGGACAGCGTGTCGAAGACGTCGTTCGCCACGTTGATGCCCAGGTGGGCCAGCGAGCCGCCGATGAGGGTCAGCAGCGCGGTCCACCACGTGAACGATCCGTGGTAGGCGGCCACCGCGATGCCGAGCAGCACGGGGACGGCGGTGGCCGACAGGAACGGCAGCCGCGTCGTGCGCAGCGCCAGCCAGAAGAGCGGCAGGCGCGGCCGGATCGTGCGGCCCTTCTCCTTCGACAGCCTGGCCAGGTAGCGGCGCGACTGCGGGACACTGCGCTCGGAGTACTCGAAGAACGGGACCTCGGTCTCGTCCCAGCCCCACGCGCGCGTGGGCTCCAGCGTGGTGCCATCGACGCTGCGCCCCCACAGCTGGAGGTAGTTGCGCTGGTCGTAGCCGACGCCCGGCTGGGGCCGGATGTGGCTGCCGACCACGTTGATCTCGCGATCGGTCGGGATCGGCATCCCGGCCGGGGGTGCCAGACGGACGCGGCCGGCGGCCGCATCGGTCTCGAAGGAGGTGGCGACGCTCACCGGGTAGCCGTCGTCGTCGACCCAGCTGACGATGACGTGCGGATAGCGGCCCAGCTGGGCGAAGTCCTCGGCGTTCGGCGCGTGGGCGCGTGCCGACCCCGGACGGATCGGCGCATCGGGACGCGGCATCTATGCGGCCTCCTGCCGCGGCGCGCGGCTCTCGACCGGGGGCCGATCGGTTCGGCCCTCGGGCCAGTACAGGCAACGCTCGGGCGTGACCTCGATCACCGAGCGCTCGAAGAAGAGGGGCAGCGCGACACGGGCCTTGAGGAAGTCGTCGATCGCCGGCTCCTTGCGGCGCCACAGGTCCAGGATCAGCCGCTCCCACTGGCTGTGCGGATCGTCCTCGATGATCCGCGCGGTCCCCTGGATCGTGGCGCGGTCCGGGTTGCCCTTCATGGCGACCGGGTCGCTGAGCGAGATCGAGACGCGCGGATCGGCCTTGATGTGCTCCAGCTTCCGGCTGAACAGCGTCGAGGAGTGGAAGTACACGTGCTCCCCGTCGTAGAGGGGGATCAGCGGGTTCGTGATGGGTCGTCCGTTGCGGCCGACGACCGTGAGCTCACCGACCAGGGCGACCTCGAGGAGGCGCTCCACCGGTTCGGGCAACCATCCCATGGCGTTCGTCTGTCTCCAGGACTGCGGGTGAATAACGTGATACCTGATCCTAGCACATTACTTGCCAGATTCGAGGGCCACCCATCGGCCGGTGCGGCGAGCCGTCGTGGCCTCAGCCCGCGAGGCCTCGCACCGTGTCGAGCAGCTCCTGGTACGAGAACGGCTTGCCAATGGATGCGTCGACCCCGGCGGCCTGGGCACGCGCGCGAAGCTCCGTCTCCTCGCGGGCGCTGAGCAGCACGACCGGCGTGGCATCACCGGCGGTGCGCCGATCCGTCAGCAGGTCCAACCCGTCGCCGTCGGGGAGCATCACGTCCAGCAGCACCAGGTCCCACGGCCCTTCCGCCCATCGAGCACGGGCGCCGGCGATGTCGACGGCGAGGGTCGGCTCGTAACCGGCCAGGCGGAGCCCGCGGTCCAGGACCGATCGCACGCCCGGGTCGTCCTCCACCACCAGGATGCGCCTGCTCATGCGGCGGCCGCGACGGGCAGGCTCATCCACATCCGCGTGCCGCCGCCGTCGCGCTCCTCGGCACCGATCCGACCGCCGTGACCCTCCACGATCGCTGCGGCGATCGGCAGGCCAAGGCCGGCGCCACCGGCCCGGCGACGCGCATCGCCGTCGGCGCGGTAGAAGCGCTCGAAGATCCGCGTCCGCTCTTCGGGCGCGATGCCCGGACCTCGATCCAGGACGGCGATCTCCAGGCGCCCGTCGGTGGTGCGGGCCTCGAGCTCGACCGGGTCGTCGGTGCCGCCGTACTTCGCCGCGTTGTCGACCAGCACCATGACCGCCTGCGCCACGCGCTCCGCATCGACCTGGATCGTCCCGGAGCAGTCGAGATCGGACCGCAGCTCGCCGCCGCGCTCGTGGGCCAGGATCTCGGCCCGGGCGGCCACCGAGCCCATCAGCTGGGCAGCATCGGCCTCGCGCAGCTCGAGCGGGACGCCGGACGCGTCGGAGCGGGCCAGGAAGAGCAGGTCGTCCACGATGCGAGACATGCGGACCGACTCGGACACGATCTCGCCGAGGATCTCGCGGTGCCCGCACGTGTCGTCCATGGCCAGGCCGATCTCCGCGTTACCCCGCAGGACGGTGAGCGGGGTGCGCAGCTCGTGCGAGGCATCGGCGATGAAGTCGGTCTTGGCACGTGACGCCTCCGCCAGCTGGGCGGCGGCGGCCTGTTCGACCGCGACAAGCCGGCGCTGGTCCTGGATCAGCCGCAGGATGGCGTAGCCCAGGACCAGGCCGATGGCGCCCAGACCCAGCATGACGGTGGCGAGCACCACGGTTCCGGTCGTGCTGGCCTCGTCGATGTCGGCGAACGCCGCCGAGGCGCGCTCGTCGCCAGCCGCCTCGAACGCCTCGATCCGGTTCTGGATGCCCTCCAGCGGCACCAGCAGGTCCTCCGCGACGTCCCGGAACTCCTCGCGGCTGCCGACGTCCTCCTGCACGGCACGCCGGAACGACGCGTGGTAGTCCTCCGCGGCCCGCCGCAGCTCCCCCAGGTCCGGCAGGTTCACGTCGGTCGGGCGCTGGGCAAGGAGTCGCTCCAGCTCGCCGATCTCATCGATGAGGTCGGCGTACCTCGCCTGCCACAGCTCGATGCGCGTCGGGTCCGGGTTGTTGAGGAGCAGGTCGCGGTGGTAGTGCCGGACCTCGAGGACGTGGACGAGCAGGTCGTCGCTGACGTCCTGGAGCTCGACGTCGAAGGCGACGGCATCCTCGACCCGCTGATGGATGGCACGGTTGGTGACGATGCCTGCCACGCCGACCACCGCGATGACCACCAGCAGCCCGGCCACCGCCACGACGGCCGCCCGCCACGGACGGTCCGTCCGCTGCGCTGCCGTCATCGGTCCGGGCCGCGACTACACTGAGCCATCATGCGCATCCTGGCCGTGGAGGACGAGCCCGCCATCCTCCGCATGCTCGAGCGTGGGCTCGCGGCGAGCGGCCACCAGGTCCTGACCGCCACCAACGGCGAGGATGGCGCCCTGCTGGCGCTGGACGATGGCGTGGATCTGGTCCTCCTCGACATCAGCCTCCCCGAGCTGAACGGGCACCAGGTGCTGGCGCGGATTCGCGCGCGACGGCCGGAGCTGCCCGTCCTCATGCTGACGGCCCGGGACGACCTGGACAACAAGGTTCGCGCGCTCGACGCCGGCGCCGACGACTACCTCACCAAGCCCTTTGCCTTCGAGGAGCTGCTGGCCCGCATCCGCGCCCTCACCCGGCGCGCGGACCAGGCCTCCGCCTCGGAGCTGGCGGTGGGCGATGTCCGGCTGGATCTTCTGGGTCGCCGCGCCTGGCGCAACGATCGGCTGATCGAGCTCTCGTCGCGGGAGTTCGCCCTGCTGGAGTACCTGCTGCGCCACGCCGGCCAGGTGCTCTCGCGCACCCAGATCCTGTTCGCGGTGTGGGACTACGAGGCCGATCCGTCGTCGAACGTGGTGGACGTGTACATCGGCTACCTCCGTCGCAAGCTCGGGGACCCATCCCCGATCAGCACGGTGCGCGGCGCCGGCTATCGATACGACGCGGAGTCGGGCGGCTGATCCTCCCGCCCGGTCAGCCATCGGTGAAGGTGTCGTCCCCGTCCTCGCCGCTGTCGCCCCCGTCATCGGGGTCACCATCATCGTCGTCATCGGACGGCGTGGGCACCGGTGGCGGCGTCGGGGCGCGCGTGGCCTCCGGCGTGGGCTGTGAGGTCGGTTCGGGGGTCGGCTCCGGCGTCGGGCTGGCCGCCGGCTCGCTGACCTGGAGGTCGATCTCGGTGAGCCCGTCGGCGTCCTCCAGCTCGATGAGCGCCTCGGTCTGGCCATCCACCAGCACGTACATCCACTCGCCGTCCTCGTAGCTGATGTCGGCACGGTCCCACCCGTGCTCGGCCATCACCGATCGGTAGAAGAGGCGCACCGTGTCGAGGTCGGCGTCGGCGAGGTACTCGGTCGTGGTAAGCCGGTAGCCGTCATCGAGGATGATCCGGTACTCGGTCCGGACGGAGCCGGGGTAGCGCGGCAGCCGCTCGAAGTCCTCGCCGTCCGCGTCGACTGCCGGCATGATCGCGGGCGTCGGCGTGGCCGTGGCGGTCGCGGTGGCGCTGGGAGTGGGACTGCCGGAGACGACGCCCATCACCGCACGGCCGAGCACGACACCGCCGATCACGACGGTGACGAGCAGCAGCGCCAGGAACGTGCGAGACAGGCCGATGGACGTCACGCTCGTATCCTCCGCCTCGCCCATGAGCGATTGGTGAGCGCCGGATGAGAAGTCTCTCACCCTGGCTGGGCGCCGATGAGAGGGTCCTCACCCGGCGCTCACGTTCCTCTCACCGGCCGGAGTCATCTTCGGGACGTGGCCGCCGGGCGACAAGGACGGCCCCTTTCCCGGAGGCAGCGCCCGGCGGCCACCACACGGTCGAGAGCCGGCAACGGATCGATGGAGGACAATCACGTGGTCATGGCGGACGCAGTCGCGAAGCAGCCCGATCCGGCGACGAAGCCCGCGAAGCAGCCGAAGCCCGGCTGGTCCTTCGTCCAGGGCGACGAGATCGCCCCGGGCCGCACGATGCAGGCCCTGCTCGGCGGGGGCGAGCGCTACGAGGCCTACGTGGCCTGGAACCATCGGCTCATGGAGCCCACGCTGCTCAAGGTCCTCCGGCCCCACCTGGTCGGCGACGAGCGCGCCCGTCGCTCGCTCCACAAGGAGGGCACCCTCCTCGGGCACCTCCAGCACCCCGGCCTGACCCGCCTGTTCGGCATGGACGCGGAGGGCGAGCGGCCCTTCATCGAGATCGAGTACGTCGAGGGCCCGCGCCTCTCGACGCTGGTGCGGCGCCACGGGCGGCTCAACCCCGAGCAGGCGTTCCCGCTGGGACGGCAGCTGGCCGCCACCCTCCACTACCTCCACGCCGAGGGCATCCTGCACCTCGACGTGAAGCCGTCGAACGTGGTCATGGGCCCGGTGCCGCGGCTCATCGACCTGTCGGTGGCGCGTCGCGTCGACAGCGTGGGGCGGATCAACGGCTACGTCGGCACCGATGCCTACATGGCCCCCGAGCAGGCCGATCCGGGCCTGTGGCCCACCATCGGTCCCAAGACGGACACCTGGGGGCTGGGCGCCACGCTCTACTACGGCGTCGCCAAGCGCATCCCCCACTCGAAGGGCGTGCGGGGTTCGACGGGCGCCGAGCGGTTCCCGCAGCTGGTGGAGTCGCCCGCTCCGCTCGAGCCGCTGCGTCACTCGCCGGGACTGGTGGAGCTGATCATGGCCGCCCTGTCTCGCGACCCGGCCGCGCGCCCGTCCACCGAGGTGCTCTTCGACCGCTTCGACGAGCTGGCCGCCGTCGCCGGGGTCGGTAAGGTCCGGTTCCGCTAGGCGTTCCCTGCAGCACAGGGGCCCGGCCGCCGCGAGGGCCATTCTCGAAACTTGACCGCCCGAGGCGGCAGCTTTCCAGTCGCCGCTCCGCGACTCGAAATCTGCTCCCCTGAGGCCGCATTACCCGCAGTTCGGGTCGATGGCCCGGTCGCCTCACGCTCACCGTGAGGGTGTTCGGGCGTCCCCTGGCGCCTAGCGTCCCGCGGGGGGAGCAGATTTCAAGTCACGAGGTGCGCTCACACGGCGCACGGTGCATCGGAAGGCGCCCTGCTCGCGCGTTCGGGGATGACCCGGAACCCGGCGGTGGGCGATGAGGCACGGCCATCGCGACCGGGCCTCACGTGGCTCCCGTCGTCGACGCCCTACGTGCCGTCGGCCAACAGCAACGCCTCCTGCTGCAAGGCATCGGCCGCCGCCGGATCGACCCAACGCGGGACGAGATCCTGCGCCTGATCCCCGAACGCCACCAGCTGCGCGTCTCCGGCGTCGTCCTGCCCACGGGCGTAGAAGCGCTCGGCCCGGTCGAGCCGGTCGTACAGGAGATCCACCTTCGACTCGTCGATCATGCCGGCGGCCACGTAGTACGCCACGAGATCGCGAAGCCGATCGAGCGTCACGGATGTGTCGAACCGCGCGGCCTGCGGATCGTGATCGGACGATCCGCGTGAGCCGTCACCGTCGTACTCGGCGGCGAAGTCCGCGTTGATGTGCGCGAATCGCACACCGTTCAGATCCGCGTACAGCCGGTCACTCGTGAACTGGTTGTCCAGCGTCTGAGCCTGCCCCTCGAAGGTATAGCTGTACGCGTTCGCAGGAGCCTGCGCGGCGACGACCGCCCAAAGGTCGTGCAGACCGATGTCGTAGAGCGCGGCCAGCTGGTCCGAGAGACCCTGGTCCGGCGTGAACGGATCATCCGGCTGCGGGAAGACGTTGAAGTCCCCTCCGACGACCACCCGCTCGCCGTCCTCAGCCATTCCGAGCGCCTCGACGATGGCCGCATTGAACCTCGCCTGCTCGGTGCGCTGACCGACGCGGTTGTCGGGACCGCTGGAGAAATGGTTCGAGATGGCGTACAGGTCGGTGAACACCGACGTGCCCATCCCGTCTCGCCAGACGCGGAAGTAGCCGACCAGGGCGTCGCGCGTGAACACGCAGTCGACCCCAGGCACGTCACAGCCGTCGATCGGGCCCGGAGTCCCCGCGGGCAGCTCCGCGTTGAGCGCCTTCGGGTTCTGGACGTCGGCGTTGTAGGCCAGCGCCCCGCCCTCGTAGACGACCTGTGGGTCGGAGCCGAGCACCGGGTGGCCGGCATCGGCTGCGAGAAGCTCGACGCGGTCAGTCCGATACAGGAATCCGTTCACGATGCCGCGATCGTCGGCTCCGTCGCGGTCGTAGGCGGCATCGTACGGAATCCCGTACGTGGCCTCGATGGTGACGGCGAGCTCCTGGAGCGTATCCGGCTTCCCGTCCGCGTCATCCACGTCGCCGCAGAGGAAGGAGCCGGAGTCGACCGTGCAGATGTCCTGGTCCTCGGCCTCCTGGATGAGGAGGATGTCCGGGCCGTGCAGGTCGCTCGCGACCTGCTCCGCAAGGTTCGCCAGCTGCTGCTGGTAGGCAGCCTCCGAGTCGGGCACGTAGTCGAATGGCGGCCGCACACCCTCACACCCGGGGTTTCCGGCAAAGTCGCAACCGTCGAACGGGTCGTCTCTAAAGTCGTACAGGTTCTCGACGTTGTAGACCGCCGTGCTGTACTCGACCTCCCGGTCGGGCATGGCCGGGGGCGCGTTGAGGCTCGGATCGGCGCCATGCACGTAGGCTGGCTGCTCGGTCACCTCGATCGCGTACTTGTCGAAGGTGAAGTACAGCCCACCGCGCAGCTCGTTCGTGATCGTGTCGAACGTCCGCGCAGGACCGATGACGACGCCGTCATCATCGGCGACTGCCTTGAGGCCGTGGCTGGCGAGCATGATCCGGTAGCCGTTGCCGTTGTCGAAGGCCTGGTCCGGCTGATCATCGAGCGGGTGCGGGTCGCGGAAGACCCGATCGGCGTAGGGCTCTGCCCGCTGCGCGACCGGATGGTCACCGCGCATGACCCAGACCTCGCCGTCGGCGGTGTTCGGGAACACGCTCCGACCGGCGGTGACCTTCGCGCCCGCCTCGACGATGAACTGCATCCCCTCGTGGCGCTCCCAGAACCGATTCGCCTCGGCGAGATCGTCATCGGGGTCCGCCACGGTCCACTCGATCTCGGCATCCGCTCCCGTGAGCGGGACGTCGGAGCGCACCACATCGAGGAGGAACGGGTTCGAGAGCTGAGTGACGTTGAAGAACTCGCTCGCCGGCCCGCGGAGGATCACCTCGTCACCGATCTGAGGCGCGTAGAAGCCGCCGCCATCGATTCGGAGGGTGGCGAAGCTGCCATGGAACACGAAGATGCCGTCCGAGCTGTTCGGATCACCGTCCGAGGTGGCGTCCGTGCTCTGGAGGAAGAATCCCCGGGAATTCGAGCCGTTCGAGTTCCGCTGCAGGTAGTGCTGGGTGATGACGCCGCGAGTCACCACGGTCTGGCCCGTGTTGTTCCCCGAGGGCGGCGCGAACGGGGACCGATGCGCGGTCCCATCGTCCGTGTCTGCCACCGAGCCCTGGACCTCGCCGATGGTGATGACCTCATCGACGATCACCGTCACGTCGCAGGTTGCCGTCTGGGGCTCCGCATCGTCGTTCCCGGCCATGACCGTGACGGTGTAGGACCCCACAGGAGTCCCGGCGCCCACCGTGAGCTCGGCCGATGCGGTCCCTCCGGCCGCCGCGGCGGGGGTCACGGACTCCAGCGTGATGGTCGCGGGATCACTGGGCGCGATAGCGGTGATCGCAAGCGTGGTCACCGTCCCGTCCGGATCAGTGGCGGTGACAGTCGTGGCATCGGCCACACCCTGTAGCGTCCTGATGGTCGTCGGGCAGTTGATGGAGACAGGCTGATTCAGCACGGTGCCGAAGCTCTGCCCCGTGTTGATCGCACCGAAGGTGTTGCTGGTCGTCGTCGTCCAGGTGAAGTCGGCGTAGGACGTTCCGTTCCCGGTCAGCTGCAGCGACGAGCCGACGGGCTCCGAGCCGGACTGGAAGACGCCGATGTCGGTGCTGAGCATTCCGTTCGCGGGACCGCCGACCGCGGTGAAGGTGCCCTCGTAGCTGAGGAACTGCACCACGTCGGTGCCGTTGACGAGCGCGATGCCGTCGGGCGACCCGTTCTGAATCCCCGCGATCGAGAACGAAGCCGTCCCGAACCCGTTCTGCTGGTCCGGGATCGTGCCGGAGAGGGGCTCGGTGTCGTACACCGCGCCGCCGGCGCCGTTGTAGAGCACGAGGCTCCAACCGGCCAGATCGGTCCCGGC
>DATAKU010000115.1:0-8174 GCA_036261425.1 Candidatus Limnocylindria bacterium
CCAGCTCGAGCCGGGGCGATACCGGCGTCCATCGATCACGACCGTGCCGCCGTGGCCGGAGCGGTCCGCCATCTCGAAGTCGGACCGCGCGCGCTGGTAGGCCTCGTCGGCCAGCTCGGTCGCCCGTCGTGCCTCTGCCGCCGCGGCTCGCGGGTCGGTGTCCCGCAGGGCGCGAGCACGGGTGAGGGCCGCATCGGCCTCCGAGAGGGCGGTGCGGGGCCGGCGCCCGACGCCGTGCCGGCGCCCGGAGATGAATTCCTCGGCGCGATCGACCGACAGCTCCGCCGCACGCAGGCCGGCGTCCGCGGCCGAGCGCTCCTTGGCGATGCGCTCCTCGCCCTCGCGGACCGTGGCCACGTTCTGGTCGGCGCCGGCCTCGGCCTCGCGCGCCAACCGGTACGCGAGCACCAGATCACGTGGGGCGGCGGCCAGCGCGCCCTGCGCCGCGTCGAACCTGGCGCGCGCGGCCGCGAGCTCGTCGGCCTGCTCCGACTGCGGGCTGCGCGCCACGGCGGCCTCAGCGGCCTGCAGGTCGCCGCGCGCGCGGGACATGGCGGCATCGAGGCCGCGGCGCGCCTCGTCGAGATTCGTCGCCTCGTGCTCGATGGCATCGAGCAGCTTCGTGGCCTGCGCGAGCGCGTCGCCGGAAGCCTTGGCGGCGCGAGCGGCAGAGGGCCGGTCATCCGCCTCCAGCGCGCGACGGCCCTCGGTGACGGCCCGCTCCGCGAGATCCACCCGCTTGCGCGCCTCGCTGACATTGCCGTGGACCGCGCTCGAGGAGCCGGACGCGTCCGCCTGCAGCTCGGCCAGGCCCGCCTCCGCCGCGTCGAAGCGGTCCTTCACGCTCGCAATCGAGCGACCGATCTCGTCCAGCACCTCGGGGGCGCGTCGCTCCAGGTCGCGCAGCTCGCGGAAGCGAGCCGTCTGCTCCTCGACGAGCTGCTGGGCCTTCTCGGTGTGCGCGACGATGGCGTTGAGCATCTTCTCCCGCTCCGGCGGGGTCTCCGGCTGGTTGTCGTCGAGGAGCTTGCGGAGCTTGAACGCCTCCTGCAGTTCGGCGCGCGCGGCCGCCAGGGCCTCGGCGAAGGGCTTGGCGGCATCGGCGCCGAACTCCGCCTCGACGAAGCCGAGCTCCTGGCCGTTGTGGCGGAGCAGCTCATCGGTCTCGATGAGGAGGGCGTTGGTGCGCTGCGCCAGGCCGCGCAGTCGTCGGTCGCGTTCCCGGTCGTCCTCCTCGCGCGCACGGCCCGCCTGGAAGCGCGACCACACCATCCACACCCCCGCGCCGATGAGCACGAGGGCCAACAGGACCACCAGGAAGTTGACCCCGTCGTCCGCCGGCTCGGGTTGCGGCGACGGACCGGCCCCGCCGCCGTCGGTGCCGGTGCTCTCAGCGGCGTCGGCCAGGCCAGTGGCCGCGCCCACGACGGCCGCGCCCCATTGCGAATCCCGCAGCGCCGGTTCCACGCGCTCGACCAACACGCGGTCCAGCTCGTCGTTGGTGATCTCGTCCAGCGAATCGGAGACCCACAGCTGATAGCGCCGGTCGTCGACCGCCACGATGAGCAATGCGTCGTTCACCCCGAGTCCGTTGTCGGTGGCCACCCGGTCGGTGAAAGCGTCGATCGACTCGCCGCCGGTGGTACTCAGGAAGTACGCCCACAACTGGACGCCGGCGTCGGCCTCCAGGTCGGCGATGGCGTCGTTCGCCTCGGCCAGCTGGCTGCCGCTCAGTGCCCCCGCCTCGTCGGTCACGCGCTCGGTGAGCGTCTGGGCCAGGGCCGGACCGACCGTCGGGCCGACGAGGACGGCAAGCGCAAAGACCAGCGCGATGAAGCGGCGAATGGTGGGCATCAGGTGCAGCATAGGCGGCGGAACGTCATCGGTGCATCTGGCCTAAGCCAGCGGCGTGCCAGCAGCGTCACGAGGTGACCGCGCGGCGCCGAGCGTTCAGGGCGACCACGATGCCGATGACGAGCAGGTTGACGAGCACGCCGTAGCGGGCGTCACTCCACCACAGCAGGGTCAGGCCCAGCGAGACGAAGGCGGCCACGACTGCCACCGACGTCCACCATGCCTGTCGGGTGGCCAGGCCGATCGCCGCCGCCGCGAACCCGATGAAGGGGACGAGCCAGAGCGCGCCAAACGCGACGAGCACCGGATCGCCGGGGGCGTAGCGGTCCAGGAGGAAGGTCGGCGAGCCCGAGATTCCCTCCACCGACCCGATGCCAGTGATGTCGACGAAGCCCATGAGATGGATGCCGCCATGGACCAGCAGCACGAGCGCGAACAGCCATCGGCGCATGCGACGACGCAACCTCCGTGCGGGTGTCCCGGCGCCGAACCGATGCGATCCCGGCGCCTGAATCCAAGAATCTGCTCCGGCGATGGCCGCGCACAGGGCCGTTGGGCCCGAGCCGGACATGCCATTCGGTGGCGCCGAACCGGCGCGTTCGCCCGTCCGGCTGCTCTCGCTACGCGACGACCCGCGCGGAGCCGGCGGCCGGATCGATGCGAAAGGCGGTGGACGAGGCGTCGGGGTGCCCGCCGGGCGTGCGCTCCGGTGGGAAGAGCCGCGGCAGGTTGTCGTGGGGGAGCCGGCGCTCTTCCAGCATCGCTCGTCCGAGGGCACCGACGTCAAAGGTGTCGCGCGGGAAGCGGTCGACCCATCGCCCGCCGGACGTCGTCAGCTCCAGCTCCACCTCGGCTCCGAGTCCGAGAGCGGTGACGATGGGCTGATCGCCGAAGCGCAGGAACGGGCTGGTGAGCTCGGGCCGGACCTCGACGCCGCGGGCGGTGCGGACCACCCGCCAGGCATGGCCGTCCGGCCCGCTCCAGGCCGCCGGCTCGAGGCGCCGGCAGCGCTCCAGCCAGGTCGACCGGGTGATCTCGCGGCCGATGCGCTCGAACCAGCCGAACGGATCCACACCGAAGGACGGGATCGGGTCATCGCCCTGCACCTCCGTTGCGGACGGATCGGCCGAGCGGGCGCGCGCCGCCTGGACGAGCACCGACTCGAGGTCCGAAAGCGAGAACGGCTTCGGCAACAGGTACGTGTGCGGCAATCCGAGCTCGGCGGCACCCCGGTCGTGCATCTGGTCGAGCGCACCGGAGCACACGATCACCGGGATCCGCCCGAGATCCGGATGGGCCCGCGCCAGCCGCACCAGCTCCCAGCCGGGAAGGCGGTCGGTGCCAAGGCGGAGGTCCACCACCAGGAGCTCGGGACGTGAGCGCTCCAGGTCCTCGAACCTCGCCCCGTGTCCCAGGGTCGTCAGCTCGGCATCATCGAACAGGTCGCGGAACAGCGAGAGCAGCTCCGGCGAGTCGTCGACGACCGTGATGCGGCGGAAGCCAGCGCTCGAGCCGCCGACGGTGGACGGGAACATGCCGCCGCGTCTCGCAAGCGAGGTGCCAACCGACGCGGCGTCGCCGGGGCCCGTGCCGCTTGTGGACTCGGCTCAGGGCTCGGCGGATCGGCGCGGGATGCGGATCACGAACCGGGCCCCCGGGCCATCCTGCCGGGGCATGGCCTCGATGGTGCCGCCATGCCGCGCGACCATCTGGCGAGCGATGTACAGGCCGAGGCCCATGCCCGGGACGTGCTCGGCGTTCGGCGCGCGCCCGAACGCCTCGAAGATGCGCTCCGCCCCCTCGGACCCCAGGCCGATCCCGCGGTCGACCACGTCGATCGCGACGCCTTGCTCGTCCTCGGAAATCGAGACGTCCACCGGCTCCGAGTCGGCTGAGAACTTCACCGCGTTGTCGATCACGTTCGTGAGCGCCTGCTCCAGCCGCCGCGGATCGGCCTGGACCCACGCGGACTCCGGCGCCGATACGAGCCGGATGCGCCGCGCCTCGGCCAGCTCGCTGTACTGGCTCAGCGCCTCACGGATGAGCGCGACGACGTCGGTCGGCTCCGGATCGTAGGGCAGGGCTCCGCTCGACAGGCGCGCGACGTCGAGAAGCTCGTTGAGCAGCAGCCCCAGCCGCTGCGTGGCGGTGATCATGCGCTGCAGGGAGCTCGACAGGCGATCCTCGGTCAGCCGTCCCGACGTCTTCGCCCGAAACAGCGACTCGGCAGCCAGGCGCAGGCTCGTCACCGGCGTCTTGAGCTCGTGAGCCGCGATGCTCAGGAATCGATCGCGGGCGAGAAGCGCCTCCTCGGCCGCGGCGCGCGCCCGCTGCTCGGCCACGAGGGCTCGCTGCTGATCCTCCGCCGCTCGGCGCTCGGTCAGGTCACGCGTCACCTTGGCGAAGGCCACCGTCTCGCCGGTCTCGTCGCGCAGCGCGGTGATGACGACATCGGCCCAGAATCGGGTGCCGTCCTTGCGAACCCGCCAGCCCTCGTGCTCGACGCGGCCCTCCCGTCGAGCCTTCTCCAGCAGACGCTCCGGAAGGCCGGCGTCGCGGTCCTCCGCCGGATAAAAGACCGAGAAGTGATTGCCGATGATCTCGTCGGGCGTATAGCCCTTGATGCGGTGCGCCCCGAGGTTCCAGGTCAGGACCTCGCCGCTGGCGCTGATCAGGAAGATGGCGTAGTCCTGGACCGCGTCCACGAGGAGTCGGAACGACAGCTCTCCCGGGGTCGGGATGCTCCGCTCCGTCCCCCAGGCGTGGGAGGATCCGGGCTCGGCGGGTACTTGCATGCTCGGGCGAGTTCCTCCGGAGGTGGGGCGTGCGGCGCCCAGGGCCGGCGCCGGGCCGGGACGGCTGCGTCCCATCCGCCCCGTCACGGACCGCGAGCGATCCCCATGGCCGCCGGGCATTGTCCCACGCGGCCACAAGCCGCCGGAATGATTCTCAGGTTTGGCCATGGGAGCCGCCCTCCTTCGCCAGTCGGAGGGTGGTCCGGACGCGGATATGGGTCACGCGTGGCGACTCCTTGGGATGGAAAGACGATCGATCAAGCACGCTCCGTGCCAACACGGCCTCTGGCACGCTGAATGCACGGCGCGCCTCGCACGTCGTCACGGGGGAAGGGACATGGCACGACGATCGAGGAACGCCACCCGACGCCGGGTGGGCGGCGCGGGACCGACCGGCGCCGCTGCCCGCCGCGAGCCTCCCCCGTCGGCGCGAGGGTCCGTCCCGGCCTCCGCCGACGAGGATGCGGCGCTTCCCGATTTCAGCGAGGAGGCGTTCCTGCAGCTGGCCGACGGTGACGAGTGGCCAGCGCATTTCGGCGCCGCCCGGCTGGGGATCCCCTAGCTGCCCGTCGCACCAGCGACGCTCGGACGAACCGCCCTACGTCAACCCGCCATCGGCCGGTCGCGCGAACGCCGGATGGCCCTGGGCGCCCACGCCGGCACCATGGCGACGCATTCGATTCGCCTCGCCATCGTTCGGAGGTCCCTCGCTCATGGTTCGTTCCTTCGTTCGCACCCGCGCCTTCCCCGCCCTGGCCTGGGCATACCTGGCGGCCATCGGCGTCCAGATGTTCTTCGCCGGGCTCTTCGTGTTCGTCAGCACCTCGGACATCGAGCTGCATCGGAACATGGCCCACGTGATCGGTCTCCTCACCGCGCTGCTCATCGGCGCCGTCTTCGTCGGCCGCGTTCCCGAGAAGCGCCTCGTGTTCGCCGTGCTGGGCCTGCTGATCATCCAGGGCATGCTCGTCCATGTGGGTCAGTGGTTCGGCCTGTGGACGATCGCCGCGCTGCACCCGGTCAACGCCCTGGTGCTGGGCTACGCCAGCCTGGTCCTCGCCCGCCGATCGAACGCCTACTGGTCGGAGCGCCGAACCGAGGCGGCCTTGGCGCCCGCGCAGGTTCCGGGGGTTCCCAGCGCGGCCTGACCTGGCAGGCGGTGGTCTGTCGGCGGACGCCATGACGTGGCCAGCATCCGGGCGTGCTTCGCGGCGAAGCGTCCGTGGCACCGGGACTGCTATCGGCTCGGGCATGGACGAGCTCGAAGCGGTCGCCCGGACCGAGATCCAACCGGGCTGGGACGTGGTCGACGCCGATGATCAGCTGGTCGGCACGGTCGACGGGATCGGTGACGCCAGCTTCACCGTCCGGGTCGAGGGGCCGGTGGACGCCGTCATCGGCGTCGCCTACACCGATATCGAGAGTGCGGACGACGGACGCGTGGTGCTGGCCGTGAGCGGCGAGGACCTCGACGCGGCCATCGACACGGGCGTCCCCGACATCCGCTGAGTTCAGCCGGTTGTGCCCGGCGATCGACCGCAAATGGGATCATCGCTCGCATCCCGTCGGGGCTACGTGCCGGTCCCGAAGGCCGCCTCGAAGAACTCCGTGACCCAGCCGCCGTACTGATCGGGGCAGTCGTTCGTCAGCTGTCCGTGCCTCCCGCCCTCGCAGTACTCCAACCGCACCGGCACGCCGGCGGTGGTCGCTGCCTCCAACAGCTCCTCGGCGCTGTCAGCGGGGACGTTCGCCGTGTCCTCGGTCCCGTGGAGGATGAGGTACGGCCGGTCGCCGAGGGCAGCCACGGAGTCGATCGGATCCGCCTCGCCCATCGCGTGACCGGTCCGGATCTGGAAGGCCAGCTGAATTCCCCATAGCCCCGGGTAGGTCGGGTGCGGCGGCGTGTTGCTCAGCTCCTCGCCCACCGCGGTCGCGTGCCGGGCGTGAACGGAGTCACTGACGATCGCCTCCAGGCGCGGGTCGTCGCGCGCGGCCATCAGCGTCGCCGCGGCGCCGCCGGACTCCACCAGCGCACCGATGTGGGCCGGTGCCCTGGCCGCCACCAGCCAGTCGAGGATCGCCTCGACCTCCTGGTACTCGAGGACACCCGTGGTGCTCGCGTCGCCACTGCTGCGACCCGAGTTCCGCAGGTCCGGCAGCAGCAGGTTGTAGTCGTCATGCAGGAACGCGGCATGCCGGAGCATGTCGCTCTTGTTCGCCGGATTGCCATGGACGAGCAGGATGGTCGTGTCGCTCTGGTTGACCGCCGGGATGTACCACCCGGCGACCCGGATGCCGTCGGGCGTGACGATCTCGTCGCCCGCAGTGCCCCGAAGGTCGCCGCAGTCCTCGTCGTACCGGTCACCGTCACCGTCGGTGTCGTCGGGGAGCGACGCGTCGAGCGCGATGTCGTAATTGACGGCCTCGTAGTCCCAGCCCCCGTACATCTCCGGGGTGAAGCAGTAGGTCTGGTAGCCGCGCTCGTCGTCCACGGCGAGGAGCTGCGAGGAGCCCTCGTAGCCGACGTATCCGGTGTACCCGACGAGTGCAACGATTGCCAGAAGGATCGCGATCCGCAGATACCGCATGTGGCTGCCTCCCTCCGGTCGTCGAGGGGTCGACGTGCCACCCGCAAACGTCGCGCTTCCGACAACGCATGGGGAAGTGCCGAATGTCATCGGGACCGCTGAGGCGAGGCATGGCGCGTGCGTAGTCCGACGCCATGACCACGACCGAACGACCCCAGGACCCCAAGACCCAGTACCCGGAGCCCCCGTTCCCGAAGCAGCAGCAGGAGCCGCCGGGAACCGAGGAGCAGCTGAAGCCGCAGGCCGATCACGGCGAGGAGACCTACCGTGGCTCAGGCCGGCTCACCGATCGGGTCGCGCTGATCACCGGCGGCGACTCGGGCATCGGCAAGGCGGTCGCCATCGCCATGGCCCGCGAGGGCGCCGACGTCGCCATCAGCTACCTCGGCGGGATGGAGGAGACCGATGCCGCCGACACCGCCGATTGGGTCGAGCAGGCCGGTCGGCGGTCGCTCAAGCTGCCCGGCGACATCCAGGATCCCGACCACTGCATCCAGCTGGTGGAGCGCACGGTTGCCGAGCTTGGCCACATCGACATTGTCGTCAACAACGCCGCGTGGCAGGACTGTGGCGATCGGATCGAGGAGATGACGACGGAGGAGTGGCGCCGCATCTTCGCCACCAACATCGAAGCGATGTTCCACATCAGCAAGGCGGCCATCCCGCACATGCGCGAGGGCGGCACGATCATCAACACGGCCTCGATCCAGGCCTACTCGCCGTCGCCGGAGCTGCTCCCCTATTCGGCCACCAAGGGCGCCATCGTGACCTTCACGAAGGGGCTGGCCCAGGATCCCGGCGTCCTCGAGCGCGGCGTGCGCGTGAATGCGGTCGCTCCGGGGCCGATCTGGACGCCGCTCATCCCCTCGACCATGCCGGCCGAGAAGGCCGCGAAGTTCGGCGAGAACACGCCGCTCGGTCGCGCCGGGCAGCCGGC
>DATAKU010000116.1:0-3815 GCA_036261425.1 Candidatus Limnocylindria bacterium
TGGCGCAGCTCCACCTCGTCGAGGGTCACGTCGACATCGCTGTCGTTCGCCACGTCGACGGTGATCGACCAGGTGCCGGCATCGGTGGCATCGGTGCAGGTGAAGCTGGTGGCGAGCGTGAGCTCCACGCCATCGGAGACCTCCGAGGTGGTGGCCGCGTCGGCGGTGCAGGCCTGGGCCGCGGCGGGCGCCACGGCCAGGGTCGCGACCAGGCCGAGCGAGGCGGCCACGGCGACGAGCGTTCGGATCGGTCGGGTGAACATGCGGTGCGACTGGTCCTCGCTGCGTATGTCTTCGGGTGTTCAACGGAGCAACGGCCGGAAGGTTACGGCCAACTTTCGTAACCTTTGCCCCCTGACCCCGTTGTACCGGCACGAAACCGGATCGGTGAGGTGGATGGATGAGCGCGACGAGCTCACGCGACTCGTCGGCGCGGCACAGGGCCGCGACCGAGATGCCGTCGCGCACCTCTTCGACCGCTACTACGACCCCGTCTACCGATATGCCTACGCCCGGCTCGGGAACGTCACCGATGCCGAGGACGCCGCCTCGGAGACGTTCGCCGCCATGGTCCGATCCCTGCCGCGCTTCCGCTGGCAGGGCGTTCCCTTCGAGGCGTGGCTCTTTCGGATCGCGATGTCGAAGGTCGTTGACCTGGCGCGGCACCGCGGCCGCGTCCGCTCGGACGGCGACGGGCTGCTGGCCGACGTCACCGATCCCGATGGCGACCCGGAGCGGACGGTTGCCTTCCGCGAGGCGCGCCGCGAGCTGGTGGCGGCCATCGAGAAGCTGCCGCGCGACCAGCGGGACGTCGTGATGCTGCGGTTCTTTGGCGGGCGCTCGATCCGCGAGACGGCCGAGGCGCTCGAGCGCAGCGAAGGCGCCATCAAGCAGCTGCAGTTCCGCGCGCTGACCTCCCTGCGGCGGAGGACGGACCGATGACGTGGTTCCGGGGCCGGGGTGCGGAGCCCACGCCCGAGTCTCTGGAGGCGCTCGAGCGGGAGCTGGAGCTGGCGGCCGCGGAGGCGCCTCCCTCCCCGCGGGTCGATCAGACTCGCGTGCGCCTCCTGGCGTCTCTGGAGGAGGCGGACGGTGGGGGCCGGCCCGTGCCGGGCGCTGTGCTGGCGGCCGTGGTGGTGCTGCTCCTGGCTCTCGTGGTCGCGGTGGGCGCGCCGGCGGTCGGGTCGTATCTGGAGGACGTGTTCGACGAGACATCGCCGGCTCCAGTCGTGCCGTCGCCCAGCCAGGATTCGACGTCCCGCGACGGGGCGGAGGATCTGGCGCGGGTGCCGCGCGTCCGGACGGATGCGCCCGCGCCCTCGCCATCGGCAGTGGCCGATGCGCCAGCCGTCGGCCGCTCGAGCGAGAGTGGCGGGTCGGTCACTGGCGCCGCGCGCCCGGTCGGAGCCACACCGGTGCCGACGCCGGTGCCACCGCCCACGCCGACGCCCGTCCCGTGGCCGCCGGCCGATCCGCCCGTCGACGTCCCGATGCCGCCCGTGACGCCTCCGGTTCCGCCGTCGCTTCCGTAGGCGGACGGGACCTGAGCGACTCGAAATCTGACGCGCATGCGAGTCAATAGACGCGCGGGCGACGCTCCGGGCGTCTGTGACGAGCGTGGCGCGGGCGCTCTCTCGGGCCCGACTCCGTCGCTAACGTCACCGTATTGGAGCGAATTTCGACTCGGAGCATGCGGACTCGAGACATGCCGCGCAGAGCGGCACGGTTTCAAGACGGGGCGGGACGCGGAGCCGCGACGGGGGATAGGGCCTTCGGTCCATTTGTAACGCGCGTGGTTACAAATAGCCGAGACGCAGGGTTGCCTACCCCGACGACACCCCGCTCGTCACGCGCTCGGCGACAGACCCATTCCCCGGCACGCGCACCCGGCGGCTGCGGATGGTGATGTAGGCCTGCATGAGCTCGCGGACGTCGGCCTCGGTGAGGACCTCGTCGCCGCGCAGGGCGTACTCCACGCGCGTCGTCGGCAGGACGGGCCGCGCGTTGAGCGAGGCGAAGTAGGCCGGCCCCTCGGACTCGTCGGCGATCTCCCGCAGCCCGCGGGCCAGCCGCGTGGCCGTGCCGAGAGACGGCATGCGATCGCCCTTGATCAGGCGGGAGATGGTCGAATGGTCGACTCCCGACTGCAGGGCGAGCTGCCGCTGGCTCATCTTCTTCTCCTTCAGCTGGCTGCGGAGCCAGGCGTTGAAGGAGCCCGGTGTCTGGAGAGGCATCGGCGACCTGTGAGCGCCGGACGGCATCGGTGCCGAAGGAGCAGCCGGTGGTGCGTCCGAGCAACCGCAGCATCCCTGCCGGGGAGCGTCGCCTCAATAGGAGGAAGGTACCGCGAAGCGTGGCGCGCGCCGAGCAGCGCGGCCCTCAGCCGGTGGAGGGCGCCGGGCGCACGCCGCCGCCATGGGCGCGGCGGACCTTGGGGCTGACGAGGTAGAAGATCCCGCCCAGGATGATGACGGTGAGGATGCTGATGCCGCGATCGGTGAGGGCGACGGCGGCGGCCGGATCCTGCGGCACGCCGTAGATGAGCAGCGCCCCGGCGATCCCGGCCTCCACGAAGCCGATCCCGGCCGGCGTGAGCGGCATGGCGGTCAGCAGCGCCGCCACCAGCGCGACGAACACCGACGAGCTGATGCCCAGCCCGACGTCGGGAAGCGCCAGGGCGCGGATGACGAAGTAGAGGCGCGCTCCCTCCAGCAGCCAGATGAGGACGGTCGCGGCACCGATGACCGGCAGTGAGCGGAGGGTAAGCGCCCCGGTGCTGCCCTCGTGGAAGCGCACCCACAGGTCGGCGAAGCGCTCGGGCAGGAAGCGCCCCACCTGGGCGCCCCAGTAGCGCAGACCGATGACGAGCACCACCAGCACCACCGCCAGCACGAAGCCGATGAGGAAGACGAGATCCACCTCCGGCCGCGATCGGCCGCGGAAGCTCCAGAACCCCGCGGCCAGGGCGAGGAAGAAGATGACGATGATGTCGGCAATGCGCTCGATGAAGATGGTGCCCACCGTGCGCGAGCCGGACACGCCCATGTTGCCCTTGAGCAGGTACGCCCGGTACAGGTCGCCGAGCTTGGCGGGCACGACGCAGTTCACGAACCACGAGAGGAACAGGATCTCGGTCGCGTCGCGGAAGCCGACCCTGGTGCCGACGCGGCCCAGCACGTAGCGCCATCGCCAGCCGCGGACCGGGAACGTGAGGTAGTAGGCCACGAAGGCGAGGGCCAGGAACCCGACGTTGGCCCCCGCGATGAGGTCCCAGGTCCGGCCCAGGTTCACCCCCAGCGTCCGGAAGGCGAGCGCCAGGACGACGACCGCGAAGACGATCGAGGCGATCGTCCTCCAGTTCAGGAAGCGCTGCCGCAGCGAGACCTGGCTGACCTCGGGGAGCGCGTCGGCGGCGTCGGGGGCGGCGTCGGCGTGGTGCTGATCGGTCATTCGTCGTCGGGGTCCTTGGCCGGGAGCTCGGCGCCGGTCGGCCGTTGGACCGGCTCGCGGCGGACCTGCTCCGGTGTCCCCGGCCCGAGGATCGGTCCGGTGGCAGTCCGCTTGCCGCGCCATGCGTCGAACATGTTCTTCCACACGGCCCAGCGGGTGGTGAGGTGGATGAGGACCGATGAGCGGCTGGCGTGCCAGTCGTTGTTGAGGACGGCGGCGCGGAGCTCATCGGCCGTCTCGAAGGCGGGCATGGCGTTGAAGGCCATGGCGATCTCGAAGCGCGAGTGGCTGTCGGAGGCGGCGATCCCCGGGATCTCGTAGCGCTTCGCGAACTCGGCCGCCTCCTGGTTGTGGCGCTGGAGCGT
>DATAKU010000117.1:0-14200 GCA_036261425.1 Candidatus Limnocylindria bacterium
GCTGGCCGTCGGGGGCGGCGTGGCCGGATCGGTCACGACGCCCGCCTCCTCTCCGTCGTGAGGCGGCCCCAACGCCGCCTCGGTGAAGAGGGCGCGTGCGTTCCAGATCATCCAGCCGTGCGCCCCGTTGTCGGCCGCGGCCTGCATCTCCGCGCGGATCTGCTCCGCGGTGTACGGCGGGAAGGGCCCGTACCCGAAGTCCTGGATCCAGGGACGGATGACGAGCGGAAGGCCGTCGGCCTGCCGGTTCATGATCTCCAGGGTCTGGTCGATCACCTCGTAGGGGTAGTTGTTCGGCACGTCGAAGCCGAACACGCCCGGGCCGTAGTGCGATGGATAGACCATGGGGCTGAAGTAGTCGACGTACGGCATGATCACCTCCGGGCGCTGGCCGATGCCCTGGTCGTCCGGGACGATGAAGCTGATGGGAAAGACGTCCGCCGCCAGGAACGCGCGCGTGGCCTCGAGCTCCCCGCTGACGACCCGCAGGACGCGCTGGATCGCCGGCAGCCGGAACGACTGCGTGTTCGGCAGGTTCGTGTCCGCGACGTCGTACGGGCCGTCGCTGAAGAAGCGGATGTAGTCGAGCTGCACCTCGTCGAAGCCCTTGTCGGCCAGGTCGCCGGCGATGGCGGCGACGTACTCGGCGACCCCCGGGGCCGACGGGTCGAGCCAGGCGCCACCGATGTTGTCGCGCCACGGCTCCCCGGTGGCGCTGTTGCGGACCGCCAGCTCCGGGCGCGCCACGGCCGAGGTGTTGTCCTTCATGACCACCATCCGGGCGATGGTGTAGATCCCGCGCTCCTTCAGCATGGGCAGGAGCTCCTCCAGGTCGAAGATCGGGCTCTCGCGCACCGCACCGACCTCGACCGCCTCGGGGAGATCGGTGGCGTAGTAGAGCCGCCCGTCGGTCTCCTTGACGTCGATGACCAGGGCATTCACCTCGGTGCGATCGATGAGCTCGAGCATTGCCTCCAGGCGACCGGGTGCCTCGAAGACGGCCGCGGGGGCGTACAGGGCGCGCGCATCGAACGGCTCGAGGGCGATGTCGCGGTCGAGCTCCTCGTCGATCGCCATCTCGACGAGGCGGAAGCCCGGCATCTTCACCAGCAGCGTCCCGGACTCCGGCACGCCGGCGAGCTCGTACCTGCCGTCCTCGTCGGTGCGGGCCAGCAGCTCGCTGCCCTCCACGATGACCCGGGCGCCGGCCACCGGCCCACCCGCCGCATCGGTGATCCGGCCCCGTGCGACGTTGCGGCGGAGCTCGAGGCGGAGGTCGCCGTCGTCGGGGACGGTCGCCTCGCCCGCGTCGTGATCCGCCGCCACGACCTCGACGGTGGCGCCGCGCATGGCGGTCAGCGTCGCCGCCCCGGACTCGTCGGTCGCGACCGCGTGACCGTCGGCGACGACCTCCGCCCCGGGGACCGGCTCGTCGGTCCCGCGCGTGACGACCGTGACGACGACCTCGCGCGGCTGCTCTGGCGTCGGCTCGGGGGTCGGTACGAAGGGCAGCTGGGGGCCGTCCTCGCCGCAGGCAACCAGGATGACGACGAGGAGCAGCGGCGTCAGCGCTGCTGGCCAGCGGCGGGCAACCCTCACGCCGGCCCAGCCTCCACCGCGGCCAGCGCCGCGTGCCGGAGCGCCTGGATCGTGGGCGCCAGGTCGCCCTCGGTGCGGTAGATCCCGCTGCCGACCACCAGCACCTCGGCTCCGGCGTCGTAGGTTCGCGCGATGGTCTCGAGGTTCACGCCGCCGTCGGCCGCGATCTCCACGTCCAGGCCGCGCCGGTCGACCTCGTCGCGCAGCGCGCGCATCTTCGGCAGCACCTCGGGGATGAACGGCTGCCCGCCCCACCCGGGGTGCACGGTCATGACCAGGAGCAGATCCACGCGCTGCAGGTAGGCATGGACGGCCTCGGCGGGCGTCTCGGGGTTGAGGGCGATGCCGGCCCGCTTGCCCGCGGCCTCGATGGCGTCGATCACCGCGTCGGGGTCGTCATCGGCCTCGACGTGGAAGGCGATGAGGTCGCTGCCAGCATCGGCGAAGCGCTGCGCGTAGGCGAGCGGGTTGCTGATCATGGCGTGGGTGTGGAACGGCAGGGACGAGTGGCGACGCGCGGCCTCGACCACCACCGGGCCCATGGTCAGGTTGTCGACGAAGTGCCCGTCCATGACGTCGAGGTGAATCGAGTCAACCCCGCCCGCATCGGCCCGACGCACCTCCTCGCCGAGCCGGCCGAAGTCGGCGTTCAGGATGCTGGCGCTGATCTGCGGAGCACCCTTCATCCGGTGACCAGCGGCAGCGGTCGCGCATCGCTGCCGGTCCCCGTGCGTGCGTCGCGGAGCGCCCTGCCGGACAGCTGCGCATGGAGTTGGCCGCAGGCGGCCTCGATCTCCCGCCCGCGCGTGTCCCTCACGGTGACGCCGATGCCGGACGAGCGCAGGATGCCCGAGAAGCGGCTGATCCCCGCGGCCGGCGTCCCGCTCCAGCGCGACCCCGGCGTCGGGTTCAGCGGGATGAGGTTCACGTGCGAGCGCCAGCCTGACGCCAGCTCGGCCAGCCGGTGTGCCTGGAGGTCGCCATCGTTCACGCAATCGATCATCACGTACTCGAGGCTGACGCGACGTCCGGTCCGGGCGGCGAACCGTCGACCGGCGGCCACCACCTCGGCGACCGGCCACTTCCGGTTGATCGGCACCAGCTCGTCCCGCAGCTCATCGGTGGCCGCGTGCAGGCTGATGGCCAGGTTCACCTGCGGCAGCTCGTCGATCATGCGGTCGATGCCGGGCACCACGCCCGACGTGCTGACCGTGATGTGGCGCGCGCCGATCCCCAGCCGCTCCGGATCGTTGAGGAGGCGGACCGCGTCGAACACGCGGTCGGCGTTGTTCAGCGGCTCGCCCATGCCCATGAACACGATGTTGTAGTGGCCGCCGGCCGCGTCCCCCAGCGCGTTCCACGGCGGGCGGTGCCAGTGGAGCACCTGGTCCACGATCTCCCCCGGCGTCAGCTGCCGCCCGAACCCGGCCTGGCCGGTGGCGCAGAACGGACAGGCCACCGCGCACCCGGCCTGCGAGCTGATGCAGATGGTGGTGCGCGCAGCCGCCGCGCCACGGGCCGGGTAACGCATGAGCACCGATTCGATGCGCTGGCCGTCGGTGAGCTCGTGGACCGCCTTGGCGGTCAGTCCCCCATCGGCGCCGATGGCGTGGCTGTCCACGATCCCGCTGAAGCGAAACGACGCTGCGAGCGCCGCGCGCAGCGCCTTCGGCAGCTCGCTGATCTCCTCGAAGCCGCTCACGTCGGCGCGGTGCGCGCCGGCCAGGATCTGGTCGGCCCGGTACGACGGCTCGCCGCGGGCGGTAAGCCACGCGGCGAGCGTTGCGGAGTCGATCTCGCTGATCGTCGGCAGCGGTCCGTCAGTCACGACGCCCGAAGATGAGCCACGCGTAGTACAGGAAGGTCAGCAGCGCGGTCAGCGCGCCGGCGACGTAGGTCCAGGCCGCGGCCTTCAGCACGGCGCGGGCGCCGTCCTGGCGCTCCCCGACCATGCCGAGGCCGTTGACGAAGGCCAGCGCCTTCCCCGACGCGCCGATCTCGACCGGCAGGGTGGCGAAGGTGAAGGCCACCGCCGCGGCGAAGCCGATGAGCCCCACGAGCGCCAGGCCGGTGAGATTGAGGAAGAAGCCGGCGATGATGAGCCACGGGGCGATGCCCGAGCCGAACTGGGCCGCGGGCACCAGGAACTGCCGAAGGGCCATCATCGGCTCCTTCTGCTGATCCTGCAGCGCGTGACCGACCTCGTGAGCGATGACCGCCGCGGCGGCCACCGAGAGCCGAGGGGCCGCCGTGCGGATGCCGCCCGTCTCGAGCGCCGAGGCGTCCGCGACCTGCGTGCTGACGCGCAGCACCTTGCCGCGCGGGTCGTAGTGATCGGTCAGCTGTCCCGGCGTCGGCTCGATGCGGACGTGCTGGAGGCCCTGGCGATCCAGGAGCCGCCGGGCGAAGTCGAAGGCGTCGGTGTTGATCCCCGAGTCCACCTTGGACCACTTCGCGTAGGTCGAGCGGACACGCCACGCGGCCCACCCGGTGATGCCGATGGTGACGACGAGGAGAAGGATGTAGATCGGGTCGAAGATCATCGTTGAGCCCCACCTCCCGTGGGGGCTGCGGCGAGTATATCCGACCTTCGATCGGGCCTCCCGCGACAGACAGGGCGGCACGGCACGTGCCGTAGGGAGGCGCAGATCACGAATTGCACGGGAGAAGATCCATGCCGCTCTTGGAGAAGACGAAGCACTGGCGCGACGACGCCGAATCGGCGGCGCGCGACGCTCGAAGGATGATGGCCGGGGAGCCGCGCCGATCCGGGTGGGTGGGCAGCCTGCTGCTGTCCCTGGTCTCGGGGGCCGCGGGCGCGCTGACCCTCTACCTGATGGATCCTGACCGCGGCCGGAGCCGCCGGGCCCGGTTGGGCGACCAGGCGGCCGCCATGCTCCGCAAGGCCGGGCGCCAGACGGAGCGCGTCGGCCGCGTGGTCGAGAGCACGGTCGCCGGAAAGGTCGAGGCGCTGCAGCACCAGGGCAGCCGCGTGGCCCCGACCGACGACGTCACGCTGGCGGCCAAGGCCGAGTCCGAGCTGTTCCGCGACCCGATGATCCCGAAGGGCTCGATCAACCTGAACGTCGAGCGCGGCATCCTGGTCCTGCGCGGCGAGGTACCAACCGAGCAGCTGCGGCGTCAGCTCGAGGAGGAGGCGGCGCGCATCGAGGGCGTCTGGAGCGTGCGAAACCTGCTCCACCTGCCCGGCGAGCCGGCGCCGGACGAGCAGCTGGCGGCGGCGACCAGCTAGCGGGCAACCGCCTGGGGGCGCCCGGCACCGAGAAGGATGTGGTCGCGGGCGAGCCCTCGCCGCCAGGCCTCCGCGGGCATGGTGGGCTTGCCCTCGGGCTGCACCACCTCGAGCTCCAGGCCTCCCACCCCGCACGCCACGCGCGTCGGGACACCCGGGAGCACCGCGCCGACGGGAACCCCGTCGACGCCACTCACCGGGCGCGCCCGCCGCACATGCACCCGACGGTCGTCCAGGGTGGTCCAGGCGCCGGGCCACGGCTGGAGGGCACGCACCTGGCGGTCCACCTCGACCGCCGGCCGGCGCCAATCGATCCAGCCGTCGGCCCGGGTGAAGGGGTGGACGTGCGTGGCGGCCGCGTCGTCCTGGGGTCGGGTCTCGATCGGTCCGGCCGCCCAGCGCTCCAGCTCGGGCGGCACGACCTCGGCAGCCAGGTCGGCGAGGCGCGCTTCGAGCTCCGGGGTCGTCTCGCGTCCCGTGAGAGGCACCGGCCACTGCGCCACGATCGGCCCGGCGTCCAGCGTGACGGTCATCACCATCAGCGTGACACCGCCCTCGGGGTCGCCGGCCAGGATCGTGCCGGCCACCGGGGCCGCGCCGCGGTGCCGCGGCAGCAGGGATGGATGGACGTTGAGCGGCGGCCGGCCTCCCAGCTCGAGGAGGTCCTTCGGCACGAGCTGCCCGTAGGCGACCAGGACGAGCCCGTCGGGCTCGAACCGACGGAGTGCGGCGCGACCCTCCTCTGACCGCAGTCGCTCCGGCATCACGACGCGGACCGCATGCTCGCGCGCCCAGGTCGTGATCGGGGTGGAGCGGAGCTGGAGGCGGCGTCCGGCGGGACGGTCGGGCTGACTCACGACGAGGAGCTCGTCCGCCTGCTCGGCGACGCGCGCCAGGAGTGGAACCCCGAAGGAGCCGGTGCCAAGGAACGCGATTCGGCCGATCCCGCTCACTAGATGCCGGCTGCCGTCTCTTCCTCGACCTCGTCGGGGGCCTCGTTGACGCGCACGAGCTCCTCAAGTGACTCGAGGTAGTCGATGTAGAGCCGCCCGTTGAGGTGGTCGATCTCGTGCTGCAGGGCCCGGGAGAACAGCTCCTCGCCCTTCGTCCGGAACTCCCTGCCATGCCGATCTCGGGCCTTGACCGTGACCTTCATGGCCCGTCGCACCTCGGCCACGTAGCCGGGGATCGAGAGGCAGCCCTCCCAGTCGAGCTGTTCCCCGGATGACTTCACGATCTGTGGGTTCACGAGCTCGGTGATCTTGCCGTCCAGCTCGATCACGGCCACCTGGAGCGGCACTCCGATCTGGTTCGCGGCCAGCCCGACGCCGGGCGCGTCTCGCATCGTCTCGAGCATGTCGTCGAGCAGCCGATGGAGGCTCGCATCGAAGGTCGACACCTTCTTGGTCCGCTCCCGGAGGATCGGCTCTTCGGCGGTGAGGATGCGACGGATGGCCATGGCAGCGGCATTGTACCGAGTCACAGGAGCGATTCGGGGTCGACGTCGATGGCCACGCCGGCCGGCACCAGCTCGAGCGCCGCGGCCCGAGCATCCGCGTCCGGGGCACGGATGACGACCTGGAACCGCCACCGATTCGCCCGGCGGGCAACGTACGCCGGCAGCGGCCCGTGAACGTCGACGCCGGGCGCCGAGACCGCGGCCGCCGCCTCGCGGCCCCGCTCCTCGGCCCGACGGCGATCGGGATCGGCGATCAGCAGCCGAGCAAGGACGCTGAACGGCGGATAGCCGAGCAGCCGGCGGCGGAGAAGCTCCTCGTCGGCGAAGCCGTCGACGTCGAGCGCGGCCGCCGCCCGCACCGCGTAGTGACCGGGCGCGTAGCTCTGGATGATCACGCGTCCCGGCATCGGTCCGCGGCCGGCGCGTCCGGCAACCTGCGCCAGGAGCTGGAAGGTGCGCTCCGCGGCTCGGTAGTCGGGCAGGTTGAGGGTGACGTCCGCGGCCACCACTGCGGCCAGCGTCACGGCCGGCACGTCCAGGCCCTTGGCGGCCAGCTGCGTCCCGACCAGCACATCGACCCGGCCATCCCGGAAGTCGTCATAGACCGCCTCGAACCCGCGCCGGGCCGCGAGCGCGTCCGAGTCCAGCCGCGCGACGCGCAGGCCCGGGAAGCGGCTGCGCAGCTCCGCCTCGATCCGCTGGGTCCCGGCACCGAAGTACCGGATCCGGCCGCTTCCGCAGCTGGGGCAGCGCTCGGTCGGCGCGCTGGTGCGGCCGCAGTGATGGCATCGCAGCGTCCCGCCGTCGAGGTGGAAGACGAAGGGCAGGTCGCAGTCGGGGCAGCGCAGGCTCTCGCCGCAGTCCCGGCACAGGATGAAGGTCGAGGCCCCGCGGCGGTTGATGAGGAGCACCGCCTGCTCGCTCCCCCTCCGGAGCTCGCCGAGCGCCTCGGCGAGCGGGGACGAGAAGATCGAGCGGTTGCCCGACGCCAGCTCGGCACGCAGGTCCACCACCTCGGTCGACGGCAGGCTGCCGACCCGTCGCTCGCGCAGCACGGCCCGCTCGCTATGGCCGCCGCGGACGCGCGCCAGGCTGACGAGGTCCGGCGTGGCGCTGCCGAGCACGAGGCGCGCTCCGGTCAGGGCGGCGCGGCGCCGCGCAACCCAGCGGGCGTCGTAGCGCGGCGTCCGGTCGGATTTGTACCCGCCGTCATGCTCCTCGTCGACCACCATCAGGCGCAGATCGCCGACCGGCGCGAAGGCCGCCGTGCGGGTCCCGATCACCACGCGTGCATCGCCGCGCAGGATCCGCCACCACTCGTCGTGCCGCTCCCCGGCGCTGAGCCCGGAATGGACCACCGCCAGCGTATCGCCGACGACGCCGCGGAGCCGATCGCCGAGCTGCGGCACCAGGCTGACCTCCGGGACCAGGACGATGGCCCCACCGCCACCGTCGAGCGCCTCTGCCACCGCGGCCAGGTACACGTCCGACTTCCCCGAGGCGGCGATTCCCTGGAGCAGCAGCTCGCCGCCGGGTGGTAGCCGGCCGATCGCGTCGAGGGCCTCGACTTGCTCCTCGGCAAGCTCGGCCCGCAGGTCGCCGCCGCCGAGCCGATGCGCCAGCGGATCGCGCTCCACCACGCGCCAGCCGAGCTCGGCGCGGCCCATCGCCTCCAGGCGGCGCGCGGGAGCCAGCAGCGCTGCCGGCTCGGTCCCGAGCTGTTCCGCCAGCTCGGCGAACGTGCGCTCGGTGCCGCCCAGCGCGTCGAGCAGGGCACGCTGCACCGGCGCACGGCGCGGAAGCTCGCCGGCTCCCGACACCGGCCGCAGGACGCGCACCCGGCGCGGGCCGACCTCCGGGGCGCGGAGCCTCCACTCGGCCCGGATCGCGCCGGAGCGGCGGAGGCGCTCCACCCATGCCTGGCGACCGCGGCGCGGGGCGTGGCGGAGCAGCGCGGCGTCGCCCAGCCAGCCCTCGGCGTCGACGAGGGCACGAGCGGCCTCGGGCAGCTCGGAGGGACCCCTGACCTCCCACCGCCGGACGAGGCGCGACTCGAGCCCCGGCGGCAGCATGGCGGCCAGCGTCGTCCCGATCGGCGCGCGATAGTAGGCGGCGATCTCCTCGGCCAGCGCCAGCAGGTCAGGCGTGAGCATTGGTCCCGAGACGACGGCCTCGACCGCCTTGAGCTCCTCGGTGGCTGGCCCGCCGGCATCGGTCGCGTCCGCCCCTCCGTCCAGGAGATAGCCGAGCGCCAACCGACGACCGTACGGCACCACGACCAGCGATCCGGCCGCCGGATCGCCGAGCGCGGCCGGCAACCGGTAGCTGAAGGTGCGCTCGGGGCGATCGGCGAGGGCCTCGACGGCGACCCGCACGACCCGATCCTGCCGGTTCACGAGATCGGCCGTGGCGTCAGACGCGGGGACGTCGCGGCGGATCCCGCCGCGCCTCGGCCTGGATGATCTCCCAGATCTGCTCGGCCGCCTCTTCGGGCCGCCCGGTCTCGTTGACCACCACGTAGTCGTAGTCGTGCGACTCGGCGATCCAGCGTTCCGCGTCCCGCCTGCGCCGTTCCAGGCTGGCCTCCGACTCCGAGCCGCGGCGACGCAGGCGCTCGGTGAGGTCCTCCATGGTCGGTGGCATGACGAAGATGAGCAGCGCGTCCGGCACCAGCCGTCGGACGTTGCGCGCGCCCTCCGGACTGATGGTCAGGATGGCGTCGCGGCCCGCGGCCAGGATGCCGCGCACCTGGTCGACCGGCGTGCCGTACCAGTGCCCGTGGTTGTTCGCATGCTCCAGCAGCCCGTCACGGGCGATGAGCTCCTCGAAGGCGCCCTCGGACAGGAAGTGGTAGTGCACCCCGTCGATCTCGTCGGCGCGCTGCGCCCTCGTCGTGGCGGTC
The DNA here is from genome assembly GCA_036261425.1 of Candidatus Limnocylindria bacterium. Classification (GTDB taxonomy): domain Bacteria; phylum Chloroflexota; class Limnocylindria; order QHBO01; family QHBO01; genus JACDBZ01. The sequence continues at coordinate 9,214 of DATAKU010000117.1, forward strand.
ACGATGGGCACGACCTGGGGGTGATCCCGCGCCACCTCGGCCACGATCGTGCTCTTCCCCACCCCGGACGGCCCCGACACCACGACCAGCATCGGGTTGGGAAAGGTCATCCGCTTCTCGGTGTCGTTCACGCCTCGTCCACCTCGGCCCCCACGCCCGCAGGCAGCCGGCCGGCGCCGACCGTCATGCCCGACGCCGACAACGACCCCGCCAGGTCCTCGGGCAGCTCGCTCCATGCCCGCAGGCGCCGGCCGTCGAGCGGCCGCTCCATGCCGAGGCGGGCGGCATGCAGGAACTGGCGCCGCAGCCCGCCGGGGCCCTCTCCCCCGCCGTAGCGCAGGTCCCCGGCGATGGGAAGCCCCAGGTAGGCGAGGTGCGCGCGGATCTGGTGCGTGCGGCCGGTGAGCGGGCGCAGAGCGAGGAGCGCGTAGCCGCCCCCGGTGGCGAGGACCTGGTACTCGGTCACCGATTCGCGGCCCCCGGCCACCACGGCCATCCGCTGGCGGTCCCGCGGATCGCGCCCGATGGGCGCCTCCACCCGCCCGCGCGGGGCCGGGGGCTCACCGCGCACCAGGGCCAGGTACTCCTTCTCGATGGTCCGACCGCCGAACTGGCGCATCAAGCTGGCCTGCGCCGCATCGGTCTTGGCCACGGCCAGCAGGCCGCTGGTGTCCTTGTCGAGCCGATGGACGATGCCCGGCCGGCCGACCCCGGCGACCGAGCCCAGCGGCTCGCCGCGCTCCGCCGCCCGCCCGAGCAGGGCGTTGACGAGCGTCCCGCTGCCGTGACCGGCCGAGGGGTGGACCACCAGGCCCGCGGGCTTGTCGACGATGAGCATCGCCTCATCCTCGTAGGCGATCCGCAGCGGGATCGATTCGGCGATCAGGCTCTCGTCCGGGGGGGCCGTCAGCTCGACCCGGACCCGCTCGCCCCCGGCAAGCCGATCGCTGGCCCGGCGGCGCGCGCCGTCCACGAGGGCCCGTCCGTCACCGATGAGCCGCTGCGCGTGAGCGCGACTGATCTCGGCCACCGCGGCGACCGCCAGGTCGACGCGCCCCGGAGGCGCCTCCCCCTCGACGATCCGATCCGCGGCCGCCGTCACGTCGACTCGCGGCCTCGATCGCGTCCGTCGAAGAAGGTCAGGTACAGCACCAGGATCCCGATGCCGACCACCAGCGTCGAGTCGGCGACGTTGAAGGTCGGCCAGCGCAGGTCGCCGATCCCCACGCTGACGAAGTCGACGACGTACCCCTGGCGCACCCGATCGACCAGGTGGGCGACGGAAGCCGCCAGGATGGCCCCCAGTACCACGTGGATCCACGGGCCGCGACGGCGGAACTGGAGAAAGAACCAGCCCACCAGGACGATCGCCAGCAGGTGGACCGGGATGAAGAGCCACGTGGCCCCCGGGAAGAGGCTGAACGCGGCGCCGGTGTTGCGCACGTGCCACAGCATGACGACGTCGCCGAGGACCGGCATCCGCTCCCCGTAGCCGATGTTGGCCACCACCAGCGCCTTCGTGACCTGGTCGGCGACGAAGACGAGGACCGCCGTGGCCGCCAGCACCAGGGCGCGGCGGCCGGTCCCGTCCTGCTCGATGGTTGCCTCCACGCTCGCCACTCTAGCCGACCGAGGCGGCCCCGGCGCGCGCGACGGCGAGCTCCATGGCAACGCCGTCCAGCTCCGCGCGCTCGGCTCGATCCGGCGCCTGCACCGATGCCTCCGGCCCGATCTGGAGGCTCGTGGCGAGCAGCTCGTCCGCCAGCCAGCCGTGATGCGGCGCCAGGCGCTCCGCCGCCGCGGCATCGGTGACCACCGCGACGCGCACGCGGTCACTGATCTCGTAGCCGGCGGCCTTGCGCATCGACTGGAGCCGGTGCGCCACCTCGCGCGCCAGGCCCTCCGCCGCGAGCTCCTCGTCGACGGTGGTGTCCAGCGCCACCAGCAGGTCGCCGTCCTCCGCCACCTCGTGGCCCGCTCGGGCGCGCGCGGTGAGGCGGAACTCGTCCGGCTGGAGCGTGACGCCGCCCACGGTCGCCGTGCCGTCGGGATGCACCGACCAATCGCCGCTGCGCGCCCCCGCCATGACGGCACCGACCGCCTTGCCGTGCCGTGGTCCGATGACCGGCAGCAGCGGGTAGAGGGTGCGCTCCACCATCTCCGACTCGTCCGGGATGAACTCCAGGGCCCGCACGTTGAGCTCCTCGGTCACCTCGTCGGCGAGCTCCGCGGCGATGGCCGGATCCTCGCTGAGCCCTCCCCGCGCGCTTGCCGGTGGCTTGACGCGCAGCACGCGCAGCGGCTGCCGCGTCCGAACGGAGGACGCCGCCCGCGTCGCCCTGCCGAGCGCCACGGTCCGGCGGGCCAGCCCGACCGCCTCCTCGACCTTCCCGTCGAAGCGACCCGCGATGCGCTCGGGGAAGTCGGTCAGATGGACGCTGTCCGGCTGTCGACCGTCCACGGCCACCACGAGGTTCTCCCACATCGCGTCGGCCACGTGCGGCGTGATCGGCGCGAGGAGGCGGGTCAGCGTCACCAGCACCTCGTGGAGCGTGGCGTGCGCCGCGCGCTTGTCCGCGTCGAGCTCGCCCTTCCAGAAGCGGCGCCGGTTGCGTCGCACGTACCAGTTCGACAGGTCGTCGACGAAGCCCTCGATCGCGCGGGTGGCGCGCATGGCGTCGTAGCCGTCGAGCGCCGCCCGGCACTCGCCGACCACGGAGTCGAGGCGGGACAGGATCCATCGGTCCAGCAGGGTCCTGGCTGCCTGCACCCCATCGGTCTGGTCCGGCGTCCAGCCGTCGAGCCTGGCGTAGGTCACGAAGAAGCCGTACGTGTTCCACAGTGGCAGGAGGAAGCGCCGGACCACCTCGTGGCCCGGGCCGTAGCCGAAGCGCAGGTTCGACGCCGGGTTGGCGGAGGCGTACATCCAGCGCATGACGTCGGCACCGATGCGCTCCGCGGCCTCGTCGAACGGGATCGAGTTGCCCTTGCTCTTGTGCATCTCCTCGCCGTGCTCATCGAGAAGCAGGGCGTAGGCGAAGAGCGTCCGCATCGGTGCCTGTCCGGTCATCACCGTCGACTCGGTGAGCAGGGCGTAGAACCAGTTGCGGAACTGGCCCGGGAACGACTCGCTGATCCAGTCGGCCGGGTACCACTCGCGCCAGTAGTCGCGGTCGGTGTTCCACTTCAGCGTGGAGAGCGCCACGATCCCCGCGTCCAGCCACGGGTTTCCGACATCGGTCGTGCGCCGCGCGTGCCCGCCGCACGACGCGCACGCGATCTGGACCGCGTCGACCCAGGGCCGATGTGGCGAGTGCCCCTCGAACTCCTCCCAGCCGGCCACCGCGCGCTGGCGCAGCTCCTCCCTGGAGCCGATGACCTCCCACCCGTCGCACTCGCTGCACTCCCAGATCGGCAGGGCCAGGCCGTAGTAGCGCTTCTTGCTGATCATCCAGTCGTCCATGTTCCGGAGCCAGTCGAGCTCGCGCTCCTCCAGGCCGATGCCGTCGGGCAGCCACGTCACCGAGCGCGTGGCGTCGCTGATCGGCTCGCGCAGCGGGTCCATGGAGATGAACCACTCGTCGACGAGGCGAAAGATGAGCTGGGTGCCGCAGCGCCAGCAGTGCGGGTAGGAGTGGGCGTAGCTCTCCTTCGCCACCAGAAGGCCCCTGCGGTCGAGGTCGGCGACGACGTCGCGCGCGAGGTCCTGTGCCGGGTCCTCGGCCACCCCGGCGTAGCGGCCGGTCTGCCAGCCGTAGCCCTCCCGGAAGATGCCGAACTCGTCGATCGGGTCGAGGACCGGCAGGTCGTGGACCTTCGACAGCGCGAAGTCCTCCTGGCCGCAGCCGGGGGCGATGTGGACGATGCCGGTCCCTTCCGCGTCGGAGACCTCGAGCCACTCGATGACACGGTGCTCAACGCCGGCGGCCACCGCCAGCTCGTCGTAGGGGCCGGCGTAGGTCAGCCCGACCAGGTCGGCGCCGGCGGACTCGCCCAGCACGGTGGCGTCGCGCGCCACGCGCTCCCTCGAGCCGGCGCTGACCCACCAGCGCCGTCCCTGGCGGCCCTCGACCAGCTGATAGGTCAGCGCGGGGTGGACGGCTGCGGCCACGTTGCTCGACAGGGTCCACGGGGTCGTGGTCCAGACGAGAAGGTCCTCCCCCTCGTGGCCCGGCGATGTGATCGGCAGGCGGATGGTGACCGACAGGTGCTTGGCCTCAGCGTAGCCCTCGGCCGCCTCCATGTTGCTGATGCCCGTTCCACAGCGCGGGCACCACGGCATGACGTCGTGGCCCCGGTACAGCAGGCCGCGGCGCTGGCACTCGGCCAGGAAGGCCCAGATCGTGTAGTTGTTCTCGTCTGAGTTGGTGTAGTAGCTGTTGTCCCAGTCCATCCAGTACCCGAGGCGCTTGCTCTGCTCGGTCTGGATGCCCGCGAACCGGTCGACGCGCTCCTTGCAGAGCTCGACGAAGCGGTCGATCCCGAACTCCTCGATCTGGCGCTTGTTGTTGAAGCCCAGCTGGCGCTCGACCTCGACCTCGATCCACAGGCCCTGGCAGTCGAAGCCGTTCTGGTAGCGCTGCCGCTCGCCCAGCATCGTGTGGTAGCGCTGGAAGAGATCCTTGTAGGTGCGGCCCCAGGCGTGGTGGACGCCCATCGGGTTGTTCGCTGTGATCGGTCCGTCGATGAAGCTGAACTTGCGCTCCGACGCATCGTTGCGCGCCAGGTAGTGGGCCATCGTGTCGCGCGCCACCCAGCGCGCGATGACCTCGCGCTCCAGGGCGGGGACGTCCAGCTTGCTCGATACCGGCTTGAACACTCGACCTCCGCTCCAGATACGAAACGACCCGCCCCGAAGTCCGGGACGGGAAGGCGTCGGTTCCCGCGGTACCACCCGCGCTTGACCGATGCGTGATCGGTCCACTCGTCGCGCCACGGGCCCCGCATGACCGATGACGCCGCCTGCTGGTATCGGGTGGCGCACCCG
>DATAKU010000121.1:0-3543 GCA_036261425.1 Candidatus Limnocylindria bacterium
CGCTTCCGCGCGCGTGAGACTCAGACCGGTCGCGCGTGGTGGGTGTAGCTCCCGCCGCTCAGGTAGCGGACGAGGGCATCGACCACGACGCCGAGGACGACGCCGCCGATGATGGCCGGCAGCACGTACAGGCCCTCGAACTCCGGGCCCCACGTGCTGGCTGCGCCGAAGGCCTCACTTCCGAGCCAGCCACCCACGAGGATGGCGGCGGCGGTGAAGACCCACTCGAAGCCGATGGTCGCATCCCCGATGAACTGCGGGATGGCCCCAAGGAGCAGGGCCCCGACCACGAGCAGGATGGCAGCCATGGCGCTCATCCCGACGTCCCAGCCGAGTAGCTCCCACATGGTGATCACCTCCGAATGCCTGCAGGCTCCCTCGACCGAACAGCGTGTCGCCGGGACGGGATCGGCGCCAGTGCCATCGGTCGTGATGGGGTTCGACCTTCGGCCCGATGACCTCAGCGCCCGGAGAGCGACTCCACGACCGGGGCGAACGCCTCGAGGGCGCGGGCGGGGATGCCGTACGAGCTGATGCCGACGCGCTCGCGCCGCCGCAGGAGCCCCTCGCGGAGCTGGTCCAGCGTGCCGAACAGCACGTAGGGGGAGCCGCCTGCCAGCGCGGGTGCAGCGGACTTCACGAGGGCCGCCAGCGATCGCGGGAGCGGCTGGCTCCCGCCGACCACCCCGGCGTCGACGACGAACACGTTCAGCTCGAGGTTGTCGAAACGCGCCCCGGCCGTGCGGCGCACGACCTCCACCCGCTCGGCCAGCGCCGCGTCGGTGGCCTGGCGCAGCATCGGCCGCCCGGTGTCGGTCATCTGGGGCGCGAACCCCACGATGTCGGCCTCGCGCGCGGCGATCCGCAGCAGCCGCGGCCCGCCACCCCCGATCATGATGCGCGGGTACGGGCGCTGCACCGGCGGTGGGGCCACGCGAGCGCGCTCGAGACGATAGAACTGCCCGGAGTGGGTGACCGTCTCGCCGGACAGGAGGCGCTTGAGCAACCCCAGGGCCTCCTGCATGCGGCTGATCCGCAGCCCGGGACGGTCGTACGCCAGCCCCAGCTGCCGGTAGTCCGAGCGCATCCAGCCGGCCCCGAGCCCCAGGTCCAGCCTCCCGCCGCTCAGGTGGTCCAGGGCCGCGGCCTCGCGTGCCAGGACGAGCGGGTGGCGGAAGTCGTTGGCGAACACATAGGCGCCGATGCGCGGTCGAGTCGTGAGCGCCGCGGCCGTCGCCAGCGCGGAGATCGGCGCCAGCTGCTGGCCGATGTGATCGGTGATGTAGATGGCGTCGTAGCCGAGCTCCTCGGCACGCTGGACGAAGCGGCCGAAGTCGTCGACGACGTCGCGACCACCGGCGTAGATCGCGAACCGGAACGGCTGCATGCCGCCACGGTAGTCGCTAGGCCACGATCCGGGTGCCGGCCTCCCCGGCCAGCGCGGCCTCCAGGTTGTCCGGGCTGGTGATGATCGCCTCGCCGCCGCCATGCTCCAGGAACTCGATGCAGGCCTCGATCTTGGGGGCCATGCTTCCCGGCGCGAAGTGCGTGCCGTCGGCCAGGTAGCCCTTCGCCTCGGCGAGCGTGAGGCGGTCCACCCAGCGTTGTGCTGGGCGGCCGAAGTCCAGGGCCACCTGGTCCACGGCCGTGGTGATCATGAAGACGTCCGCGCGCAGGCTGATGGCCAGCAGGGCCGAGGCGAAGTCCTTGTCGATCACGGCCGCCACCCCGACCAGGTCGCCGTGCTCGTCGGTGACGACCGGGATGCCACCGCCGCCGACGGTGATCACGACGAAGTCCTCGCGCAGCAGCGCCTTGACCGCCCGTTCCTCGACGATGCGGATGGGCCGCGGCGAGGGGACCACGCGCCGCCAGCCCCGACCGGCGTCCTCGCGCACCACCCAGCCGTCGCGCTCCTCGCGGACGCGGGCCATGGCCTCGTCCATGAAGGTGCCGATCGGCTTGGAGGGATGCTGGAAGGCCGGATCGTCGGGGTCCACCTCGACCTGCGTGACCACCGTGACCGCCTGCCGGTCGACCTTGAGGCGGCGGAAGTCGCGGCCGAGGTTCTGCTGGAGCTCGTAGCCGATGGCGCCCTGGGTGTCGGCGTCGCACACGTCCAGCGGCACCTCGTGCAGCTCGTGGGCGGCCAGCTCGGACCGCCGCAGGATGAAGCCGACCTGCGGTCCGTTGCCGTGGCCGATGGCCACCTGCCAGCCGTCCTTGATGATGCGGGCGATGTGGCCGCTGGTCTGGCCGAGCGCCTGGTACTGGTCCGGCACGCTCATGTGCTGCGGATCGCGGATCAGGCTGTTGCCGCCGATGGCGACGACCAGGATGCTCTTGCTCACGGGTGTATCCCTTCAGCCCATCGTGAGGGCCATGACCGCCTTCTGGGCGTGGAGCCGGTTCTCGGCTTCGTCGTAGACCACCGACGCCGGGGAGTCGATCACCGCATCGGTGACCTCGACGTTCCGGTCCGCCGGCAGCGGGTGCATGAAGATGGCGTGGTCGTTCGCGAGCGCCATGCGTCGCTCATCGGTGATCCAGTCGGTGTGGCGCTTCGCGATCTCGGCGCCATCGGTTTCGTCCTTCGCCGTCAGCAGGGCGCCCCAGCTCTTGGCGTAGATGACGTCGGAGCCGCGGAATCCGGCGTCGAAGTCGTCCATCAGCTCCAGGGATCCGCCCGACGCCCGGGCGTTGGCGTGTGCCTCGTCCACGACCTCGGGCTGGAGGCGGAACTCGGGCGGGTGGACCAGCCGCACGTTCATCCCGAAGCGCGTGGCGGCGGCGACGAGGTCCTGCGGCACGCTGATCGGCTTCTGGTAGCTGGCGGCGTACGCCCACGACAGGGTCAGCGTCCGACGACGGAGCTGGCCGAGCTTTTCGCGCATGGTCAGCAGGTCGGCGAGGATCTGGTGCGGGTGGTACAGGTCGCACTGCATGTTCAGCACGGGCACGCGCGACGCCTCGGCCACCCCGCGGATGTAGGCGTTGCCGACCCCCCAGTCCACGTGGCGGATGGCGATGCCGTCGTTGTAGCGGCCCAGGATCTCGCCGATCTCCTTCGGCGTGTCGCCGTGCGCGATCTGGGTCGTCCGGCTCTCGATGAACTGGGCGTGGCCCCCCAGCTGGGCCATGCCCGCCTCGAAGCTGGCCCGGGTGCGGGTCGAGCTGAAGAAGAAGAGCATCGCCAGCACCTTGTCGCGCAGCAGCGGATGGCCGATGCCGAGCGCCCGCTCGCGCTTCAGGTGGGCCGCCACCTCGAGGATGGTGTCGATCTCCTCGACGGTGAGCTCCGAGAGGCTGATGAGGTCGCGGCCGCGGAGTCCGGTCTGCATCGGTCGGTCCTCCTACTCCGCCGCGCCGAGCACGAGCGCCAGGAGCGCCATGCGCAGCGAGACGCCGTTGCTGGCCTCGACCCAGTAGCGCTGGTGGCGCGTCTCGTCCACGTCGGGGGTGAGCTCGTCCATGCGCGGCAGGGAGTGCAGGATCATCGAGCTGCGCTTGGCCTTCTCGCGCATGAGCTTGGCCGTCACCTGG